>NZ_JBQJIM010000001.1:0-514548 GCF_052078295.1 Crossiella sp. CA198 | reverse complement strand
CGTACGGAGAACACGCGAGGGCCCTCGTCGTGGGGGTTTCACCCCTCCGCCCCGTCCCGCCCTGTCCCACAACGGCCAACGTGGCGTACGAGTTGGGCCAACTCGCCGTCCATAACGGCCAACACGCGCGAAGCCTCACCCCCTCCGCGCGTGTTGGCCGTTGTCGTACGCCGGGTTGGCCCAAGTCGTACGTTGCGTTGGCCGAAGTCGTACGTGGCCAACCACTACCGTGACCCCATGACCAGGGCTCTCGTCCTCCCCGCCACCCTCGCCACCCTCCTCCTCGCCGCCCTGACCGCCTGCTCCAGCAGCGACCCCGCCAAGGAGAACCCCGCCCCGCCCCTGCCCACCTCAACCACCAGCCCCGCCCCCAGCACCCTCGCCGCACCCAAACCCCTCGCCAAGGACTGCGCGGAAGTCCTGCCCGCCGCCGAAGTCGACCGCGCCCTCGGCAAACCCCCAGGCGCCACCGGCGTCCGCTCCATCGTCGGCGTCCCTGAGCCCAAGATCGGCCGCACCGGGCGCCTCGGCTGCTACTACGCCCCGCCCTCCGACGTCCCGCCCCGCGACGCCCCGCCCGGCCAGACCCCCGGCACGCAGCTCGAACTGGGCCTGGCCGCCTACGCCGATGAGGCCGCCGCCCAGAAGCGGGTCCGGGCGACCGTCGAGACCGAGCGGGCCAAGGGCGCCGCCGTCAATGACCTCCAGGTCGGCTCGGACAAGGCGGTGTTGATTGTGGGGGAGAAGCAGCGGGTGCTGGTGTTCGCACTCGGCCGCAGCACCATCGCGTTGACCTTGGCCGCCGGTGTCGTGGCCGATGACCGGGCCGGGCCCGCGTTGGCCGAGCTGGCGGCCAAAACCGCCTCGGCGGCGCCGCGGTGACCTGGCAGACTGCCTACTCGTGTTGCGTATTGGGCTGACCGGTGGCATGGGGTCCGGCAAATCGACGGTGGCGGCTCGGCTCGCCGAGCATGGGGCGGTGGTCATCGACGCGGACCGGATCGCCCGGGAGGTGGTCGAGCCGGGGACCGACGGGCTCGCCGAGGTGGTCGCCGAATTCGGGGACGGGGTGCTCGCCGCGGACGGGTCGCTGGATCGGGCGGCGCTGGCCGGGATCGTGTTCCAGGATGAGTCAGCCCGGTTGCGGCTCAACGCGATCGTGCATCCCCGGGTCGGCGCCCGGACCGCCGAACTGATCGAGGCGGCCCCGGTCGACGCGGTCGTCGTCTACGACGTGCCGCTGCTGGTGGAGAACGGCCTGGCGCCCGGCTTCCACCTGGTGATCGTGGTGGACGCCCCGGTCGAGGAGCGGGTCCGCCGACTGGTCGGCTCCCGCGGCGTGCCGGAGCAGGACGCGCGCGCCCGGATCGCGGCCCAGGCCACCGACGAGCAGCGGCGGGCGGTGGCCGATGTGTGGCTGGACAACAGCGGACCGCCCGACCTGCTCCTGCCGGTGATCGACGCGCTCTGGACCGACCGCCTGGTCCCGTTCGAGGCCAACGTCCGGCTGCACCGCCGTGCCGACCGCGGCCCGGCCCGTATCGCCGACCACCGGCCCGACTGGCCAGCGGACGCCGAGCGCCTGATCAACCGGGTCCGGCTGGCCGCGACCGGGCGGGCGCTGCGGGTGGACCACATCGGCTCCACCTCGGTGCCCGGACTGGCCGCCAAGGACATCATCGACCTGCAGCTCACCGTCGGTTCCCTGGAAGACGCCGACGCGCTGGCCACCCCGCTGGCCGAGGCCGGATTCGCCCCGCTGTCCTGGATCGACCGGGACAACCCCAAGCCCAGCGACCCTGACATGACCCGCTGGCTCAAGCGCCTGCACGCCAGTTCGGACCCGGGCCGCGCGGCCAACCTGCACATCCGGGTCGCCGGGATGCCCAACCAGCGTTTCGCCCTGCTGTTCCGGGACTGGCTGCGTGCCCTGCCCGGCGAACTCGCGGGCTACGAGGCGATGAAGCGGGAGCTGGCCGAGCGCTTCGCGGACGATCCGACGGCCGCCGAGTACGCGGAGACCAAGGAGCCCTGGTTCGACGCCGCCTTCGAGCGGGCCAACCTCTGGGCCGAGGACACCGGCTGGTCCCCGGTCTGAGCTACAGCGGCGGCCAGATCTCGTACACCCCGCGGGAGGTCAGCCAGGCGCCCAGGTCGTGCCGGTGCCTGCTGATCTCCTCCAGGGTGCGGTGCACCACGCGCAAGGCCAGGTCGGCATCGGCCGAGCGCAGCACCTGACCGGCGACCGCGGCGGCGAACTCCTCCGAGCGCACAATGCGCGCGGTGGTCCCGCCCGGCACCGCCAGCCCGAGCAGCAGATCCGTCGTGCGCCACGCCCGGGTATCCCGTTGCACGCGTACGGCGGTCAGCACACTCGGGGCGGTCCGCGCATGGCGGGACCGCGGCCGGTAATGAGTCAACCGGAGACTGAGATCTGGCAGCAACCAGGTCACCTCGGCCTCAGCGAATGGATCTTCCGGAGTCCAGCACTCCGTTCGAAGACCCCACGGTTCCACCCGGCACTCGGAGAGTTCCCGGGTTGTTCCCGACGAATAACTGCGCACCGCGGTGAACGTGTCGACCACGTCGACCAGCTGCGGAGTGATGACCGCGCCCACAACCCCAGACAGTAGTGGGAGGGGTGCGAGCGGTGACAAGCCGGGTCGTTTCGTTACATCACAGCTGGTGAGCGATCCGGTATCGATCGAGTGAGACTGTGCAACACGCGACCAACGTCGGTTGACCGCGCTGACGCACGGCGACTAATGGGCTATTCGGTTCGCCAGGTCAGGGAAATGCCTTCGGTTGCCAGCCACTTCTCGGTCAAATAATCATATCGGGTGATGCCCTCGACCGCATGATGCACTGTCTGCAATGCCCGTTCGGCCGTTGGAGTGTTTATCAGACCGGCGTTGACCGCCGCCAGCAGTTCGTCGGTGTCCAGCACCTCCAGCCGCAGACCCGGGTACACCACGATGTCCAGGTAGTGGTCCACGCTGCGCCACACCCCGGGACCGCGCTCGACGTCGACGATGTCCAGGTAGAGGTAGTGCTCCCGGCACTGCTCCGGCCGGAAGCTCCAGTTCGACACCCGCAGCCCCAGTTCGGGCAGCAACCAGCTCTGCAGGTAGGTCATCTTCGGGTGGTCCACCACCGGCCGGGCCAGATACAGGCCGAACGGCTCGATCCGGTACTCCTCGACCCGCCGCACGAACCCCTTGGGGTCGGTGTTGGTCATCGCGGCGACGTCGAACAGCTCCACCTTCGGCGGATGGATGTGCGGGCTCTCGGCGGCTGCGCTCATCATGCCGCCATCCTGCCTAGAGCAGGTTGCGGATGATTCCGCTGACGGAACCAAACCTGTTACCCGATTCGGTGAACTTGACTGGGCAACCGCTCTTAGGATCCCGCCATGCCACCGGTGTGGGCCGGTGGCATGGCACTGGGGGCACACGCTTGTTCGGGATCATCAGACCTTGCCGGCACCGGCTGCCGGAACCCTTGCGCACCGCCTGGTGGGCGCACCTGTGCGGACTCTGCCTGGCCCTGCGGGACGCGCACGGGCAGCTCGCGCGCGCCGCCACCAACTACGACGGCCTGGTCATCTCCGCACTGGTGGAGGCCCAGCAGACCGGCTCCAGGGCCCGCAGGGACGCCGGTCCGTGCCCGCTGCGCGGCATGCGCGCGGCCGAGGTCGCGGTGGGGGAGGGCGCCCGGCTGGCCGCCGCGGTGTCCCTGCTGCTGGCCTCGGCCAAGATCGCCGACCACGTCACCGACCGGGACGGCCCATTCGCCACCCGCCCCGGCGCGCACGCAGGCCGCAGGCTGGCCGCCCGCTGGCACCGGCAGAGCACCGCCAGTGCCGAGGTGGTCGGGTTCGACAGCACGCTGGTGCTGGCCGCGATCGACCGCCAGCCCGGCCTGGAGGCCGCCGCCGGACCGGGCAGCCCGGTGCTGACCGTCACCGAACCCACCGAGACCGCCACCGCGGCCGCCTTCGCGCACACCGCGGTGCTCGCCGGCCGCCCGCACAACGCCGCCCCGCTGAGTGAGGCCGGCCGCCTGTTCGGCCGCATCGTGCACCTGCTCGACGCGGTGGAGGACCTGCGCGCGGACGCGGACAGCGGCGCCTGGAACCCGCTGACCGCCACCGGCACCGGCCTGGCCGAGGCCCGGCGGCTCTGCGACGACGCCGTGCTCGGCGTCCGGCTCGCGCTCACCGAGGCCGATTTCGCCGACGAGCGGCTGGTGCACGCGCTGCTCGCGCACGAACTGGACCACGCCGTCGAACGGATCTTCGCCCAGCAGCCGGAGGATCCGCCGACCGAGCCGTTCCCGATCCCGCCCATGCCGCCCGCCGAGGCCCCGCCGGAACAGGGCAAACGCCGCCGCTGGCCGTGGATCACCGGCTGCTCCGGCCTGGCCCTGGCCGCCTGCGGTGGCTGCGTGGCCTGCCTGCGGTCCAGCTGTGACGGCGGACTGCGCTGCAACACCGACGGCTGTCAGCGCTGCGCGGACGGCTGCGAGTGCAAGGACCTCTGTAACTGCGACAAGTGGACCTGCGGGTGCACCGGCAAGTCGTGTTCGAGCTGCTGCGACGGCAGTCAGTGCGCGAACTGCGGGAACTGCGGCGACAGCTGTGGCAACTGCGGCGGGGGTTGTCAGTGTCAGTGTTGAAAAAGGGGGACTGACCACATGTTCGGGATCATCCGGCCCTGCCGGCATCGATTGGACGAATCACTGCGCGCGGCCTGGTGGGCGCACCTGTGCGGGCTGTGCCTGGCGTTGCGCGACGACCACGGGCAGGTGGCGCGCACGGCCACCAACTACGACGGCCTGGTCATCTCCGCGCTGGTGGAGGCCCAGCAGAGCGGGGCCAAGGCGCGGCGCAAGGCCGGTCCGTGCCCGCTGCGCGGCATGCGCGGCGCCGAGATCGCCAACGGGGAGGGCGCCCGGCTGGCCGCGGTGGTCTCCCTGGTCCTGGCCTCGGCCAAGATCTCCGACCACGTGGCCGACCGGGACGGGATCTTCGCCGCCCGCCCGGTGGCCGGGGTGGCCCGCACCCTCACCGCCCGCTGGGCCCAGCGGGCCGGGCGCACCGGCGCTGACCTGGGCTTCGACACCGCGGTGCTGCTCGACGCGGTGCACCGCCAGCCCGAGCTGGAGGCCGCGGCCGGACTGGGCAGCTCGGTGCTCGCGGTGACCGAGCCGACCGAGACCGCCACCGGCGCCGCCTTCGCGCACACCGCGGTGATCGCGGGCAGGCCGCACAACATGCGGCCGCTGGGCGAGGCCGGTCGCCTGTTCGGGCGCATCGTGCACCTGCTGGACGCGGTGGAGGACCTGGAGCAGGACCGGGCCAACGGCGCCTGGAACCCGCTGCTGGCCACCGGCGTCGGCCTGGCCGAGGCGCGGCGGCTCTGCGACGACGCCGTGCTGGGCGTGCGCCTCGCGCTCAAGGAGGCCGACCTCACCGATCAACGGCTGGTGCACGCGCTGCTCGCGCACGAGCTGGAGCAGGCGGTGCGGCGGATCTTCGCCCAGGCCGATCCGCAGGCCCCGGAGCGGCCCGGCTCGCCGAACAAGCACGAGGCGCCGGAGACCAAGGGCAAGCAGCGCGGGCTGATCCTGGGCTGCGGGGTGGCCGCGCTGTCCTTGTTCACCTGCCAGACCTGCTGCGCCTCGGAGTACCACGACCCGTGGACCGGCGAACGCAAGGAAGGCTGGTGCCACCGCAACGAGTGCTGCGGAGACTGTGGCTGCAACGGGTGCGAGCAGGGTTGCTGCTGTGGCTGCCGCGAGGGCGGCTGCTGCGACAGTTGCGGCTGCGACTGCTCCTGCTGACCCCCGGGTTATCCACAGGGCGACCCCAGCCGCGAGTTATCCACAGCCCCGCGCGCCCGGGATCGCAGACTGTCGGTCCCTGCGCCTACAGTCGCAGACGTGGCTGAAGCACCCGTGATCGCGCACTCGCAGTTCCGTCCCGTCGGCGACATCGCCCGCGCCGACGGCCGATTCCGCATGGCCGCCGACTACCAGCCCGCAGGCGACCAGCCCGCGGCCATCGAGGAGCTGGAACGGCGGATCAGGGCGGGTGAGGAGCATGTGGTGCTGCTCGGCGCCACCGGCACCGGCAAGTCGGCCACCACCGGCTGGCTGGTCGAACGGTTGCAGCGGCCCACCTTGGTGCTCGCGCCGAACAAGACCCTGGCCGCCCAGCTGGCCAACGAGCTGCGCGAGTTCTTCCCGGACAACGCGGTCGAGTACTTCGTCAGCTACTACGACTACTACCAGCCCGAGGCCTACGTCCCGCAGACCGACACCTACATCGAGAAGGACTCCTCGACCAACGACGAGGTCGAGCGGCTCCGGCACTCCGCCACGATGAGCCTGCTGACCCGGCGGGACGTCATCGTGGTCGCCTCGGTGTCCTGCATCTACGGCCTCGGCACACCGCAGGAGTACCTGGACCGCTCCGTCCAGCTCAAGGTGGGCGACGAGGTCGTCCGCGACCAGCTGCTGCGCGCGCTGGTGGACGTGCAGTACACCCGCAACGACGTCGCTTTCGCCCGCGGCACCTTCCGGGTGCGCGGGGACACCGTCGAGGTGATCCCGGCCTATGAGGAACTGGCCATCCGGATCGAGTTCTTCGGCGACGAGATCGACAAGCTGTACTACCTGCACCCGCTCACCGGCCAGATCGTGCGCGAGGTCGACGAGCTGCGGGTCTTCCCGGCCACCCACTACACCGCCGGACCGGAGCGGATGGAGCGGGCGATCCGGGACATCGAGGCCGAACTCGCCGGCCAGCTGGCCAGCATGGAGAAGCAGAACAAGCTGCTGGAGGCGCAGCGGCTGCGGATGCGCACCGCCTACGACATCGAGATGATGCGCCAGGTCGGCTTCTGCTCCGGCATCGAGAACTACTCCCGGCACATCGACGACCGGCCTGCCGGATCCGCGCCCGCCACCCTGATCGACTACTTCCCGGAGGACTTCCTCCTGGTCATCGACGAGTCGCACGTGACGGTGCCGCAGGTCGGCGGCATGTTCGAGGGCGACGCCTCGCGCAAGCGGACCCTGGTCGAGCACGGCTTCCGGCTGCCCAGCGCACTGGACAACCGGCCGCTGAACTGGGAGGAGTTCTGCGACCGGATCGGCCAGACGGTGTACCTCTCGGCCACCCCGGGCCCGTACGAGATGGGACAGGCGCGGGGCGAGTTCGTCGAACAGGTCATCCGGCCCACCGGCCTGATCGACCCGGAGGTCATCGTCAAGCCCACCGAGGGCCAGATCGACGACCTGGTGCACGAGATCCGGCTGCGCGCCGAACGCAACGAGCGGGTGCTGGTCACCACGCTGACCAAGAAGATGTCCGAGGACCTCACCGACTACCTCCTCGAACTGGGCATCCGGGTGCGCTACCTGCACTCCGAGGTGGACACGCTGCGCAGGGTCGAACTGCTCCGGCAGCTGCGGCTGGGCGAGTTCGACGTGCTGATCGGCATCAACCTGCTGCGCGAGGGCCTGGACCTGCCCGAGGTGTCCCTGGTCGCGATCCTGGACGCGGACAAGGAAGGCTTCCTGCGCAGCGGCACCAGCCTGATCCAGACCATCGGCCGCGCGGCGCGCAACGTCTCCGGCCAGGTGCACATGTACGCGGACCGGATCACCGACTCGATGCGGCACGCCATCGACGAGACCAACCGCCGCCGGGAGAAGCAGACCGCCTACAACACCGCGGCCGGCATCGACCCGCAGCCACTGCGCAAGAAGATCGCCGACATCCTGGACGTGGTCTACGCCGAGGCCGAGGACACCGAGACGGTGGAGATCGGCGGCTCCGGCCGCAACGCCAGCCGCGGCAAGAGGTCCTCCGGCGGCCGCGGCACCAGCGGCGTGCTGGTCGACCGGGACGTCAAGGGCATGCCCAGGGCCGAGCTGGCCGACCTGATCCAGCAGCTGACCGACCAGATGATGAACGCGGCGAGGGAACTCCAGTTCGAGCTGGCCGGCCGCCTCCGCGACGAGATCGCCGACCTGAAGAAAGAGTTGCGCGGCATGGACGCCGCCGGAGTCCAGTGACCGGGCGCCACGTGGTGGTCGTCCCTGGCAGTTCCTTCGGCCCGTACGCCCCGCTGCTCAGGTTCACCGGTGACGCGGCGGAAGCACGAGGCGCCCAGCTCAGCGTGGTCGAGTGGGCCCCGGACGACTCGATCACGCTCGGCTCGGCCGCCAGGGCGGAGTTCGTGCTCGGCCGGACCGGGCAGGTGCTCGCGGACGCGGCGGCCCACGGCGGCAGCGTGCTGGTCACCGCCAAGTCCCTGGGCACCCACACCGCGAGCCTGGTCGCCGACCGCGGCTGGCCCGCGATCTGGCACACGCCGCTGCTCACCGATCCCGAGGTGCGCACCGCGCTGGCTCGCGCCACCGCCCCGTTCCTGCTCATCGGGGGCACCAGGGACCGCTGGTGGGACGGTGACCTGGCCCGGCGCCTCACCCCGCACGTGCTGGAGGTCGAGGGCGCCGACCACGGCATGTACGTGCCAGGCCCGCTGGCCGGCTCGGCCGCGGTACTGGGCCAGGTGGTCACCACAGTGGAGGAATTCCTGGACACCATCGCCTGGTAGCACAGGGAAAACCGGACCGATCACCAAGGCGCTCACCCGGGACAGTCGGCCCGCCGAGGGCCGGTCCGGCCCGCGTGCCACGCCATGGGGCGATTGGCAGGCCACGCCACGGGGCGGTCGGCTCGCGCATCGCGCTGCGGCGCGGGCGGCACGGCCCGGGAGTCGGGAGGCCCGCGGCGGTTCGCTCGGCCCAGGCAGCGCGCCGAGCGGGCGGCCACCCACTGGGCGACTACCCCGCGTGGTCGGCCGCCGTCCCGCACGACGAGCTTGACCGTCCGGCATGCCCAGCCGGCGCGCCCGGCGAGCCCGACCGTGCGGCGAGCCCGCCCGACAAGCGCGCCCGCCCGTCTGGCTCGACCGACCGGCCCGCCTGCCCGATCATCCAGCCCGCCCGACCGCCCGACCGCCCGGGATCGACAAGCCCGCCTGCCCGACCAGCGGGCCCGACCAGGCCCGTCCAGCGCACCCGACCCGCGGGCGCTACCTCAGTTCCGCGATCAACTCCGTGGCCTCCCGGATCCCCAGCGGATGCCCGCGCTCCTCGAACACCGCCAGCGCCGCCCCCGCCGCCTCCCGCGCCCCCACCACCACTCCCCGTGCCCGCCGCACCAGCGCCACCGCCTGCCACGCCCACCCCGCCAACAGCCCGAACCCGTGCCGCCGGGCCACCAGCAGCGCGTGCTCGGCGAGTTCCTCCGCCCGGGAGTGCTCGCCAAGGGCGAGGCGGGTGAGGGCGAGTTCGGTGCTGACGGTGACCTCGCCGAAGCGGAAGTGGGCGGCGCGGAGCATGGTCAGGGCGCGTTCGCCCTGTTCGGCGGCTTCCTGGTGGCGGTGGAGCAGGCGGAGGGCCTGGGCTGCGGAGTTGAGCAGTTCCATCGAGATCACGCCCAGGCCGGCCTCGCCTGCCACCTGGTGGCCCAGCAGGCTCAGCCGCAGGGCGCCCTGGTGGTCCTGATGGACGTTGCGTTGCTGGGCCAGGCCGCGCAGGGCCATGCACTCCACGTAGGCCATCTGGAACCGGGCGCCGAAGTCGCGGGCCTCGGTGTTGGCGGCCTGCGCCTCCTCGTACCGGCCGAGTTCGTGCAGGGCGCAGCCGAGTTCGATCATGCCGAAGGACTCGGCCAGCGGGGACCTGGCGGCGCGGCCGAGGTCCACCGTGCGGGTGGCCAGCTCCAGGCAGGTTTCCAGGTCGCCGCGGGCGTAGGCGACGCCGGTGAGTCCGGACAGGACCAGGGCCTGGTTGGCCAGGTCGTCGATCTCCTCGAACACGCGCAGCGCCCTGGTGTGGTGCTCCTCGGCCTCGTCCAACTCGCCGCGGTCCCAGCGCAGCAGGCCCAGGACGTGCCGCACGCTGGCCTCGGAGCCGACCATGCCCAGGGCCCGGTAGCCGGTGAGGGCGGCCTGGGCGTGTTCCTCGGCTCGCGCGGCTTCGCCCAGGCTCCAATAGGTTTCGCCGAAGATGTCGTGCAGCACGGCCTCGGCGAGGGGGTTGCGTTCGGCGGTCGCGGCGGCCAGGGCGGCGGTGACCGCGCCGATCCAGCCGGGCAGCAGGCCGCGGAAGGTCATGGCGCAGCCACGCAGGGCGTCGGCGAGCAGCCAGGCGCCGTCATGCGGGCCGTGTTCGGCGGCGTGGTGGATGGCGGCGATCAGGTTGGCGCGTTCGTCATCCAGCCAGGCCATCGCCTCCTCGGTGCTGGCGATCGCGGGCGGCTCGCCGCTCTCCTCCACCCAGCGCGCGGTGCCCACCAGCTGGGCCAGGCCCGGTCCGAGCAGGTCGACCGCGGCGCCGGCGTGCCGCAGGTACCAGCCGATCAGGCCGCGCACGGCCCGGTCCCGCTGCTCCTGGTCCAGTTCGGCCTCGATCCGCTCCCGCGCGTACTGCCGCAGCAGGTCGTGACACCGGTACCGGCCGGGCCCGGACTGCTCGACCAGGCTGGCCGTGCGCAACTCGGCCAGCCGTTGCCGGGCTTGCGACTCGCCGATCCCGGCCAGCGCCGCCAGTGCGGGCGTGGTGAGGTCGTCGCCGGTCATCAGGCCGAAGCAGGCGAACACGTGCGCGGTCTCCGGTTTGAGCGCGCGGTAGGACAGCCCGAAGGTGGTGCGCACGGCGGCCTGTTCGTCGCCGTGCACGGTCAGCCTGCCCATCAGCCCGTCCGCGCCCAGCTCGGCCACGAACCCGGCCACCTGCTGTTCCGGGTGCACCGCCAGGTCAGCCGCGGCGATCCGCAGCGCCAGCGGCAGGTGCGCGCAGCGCTGGGCCAGTTCGGCGGTGGCCGCCGGATCGGCCGCGGCGCGGGCCGGGCCGATGATCCGGGAGAGCAGCCGCACCGATTCGGCGGCGGGCAGCACGCTCAGCGTCAGGGTGTGCGCGTCGTCGAAGGCGGCCAGCCCGCGCAGCGCGTCCCGGCTGGTCACCACCACCGCGCAGCCCGGCGTGGCCGGCAGCAGCGGGCGGACCTGGGCCACGCTGCTGGCGTTGTCCAGGATGATCAGCACCCGGCGTTCGGCCAGCAGCGAGCGGAACAGCCCGGCCTGCTCGTCCAGGTCGGCTGGCACCCGTTCGGCCCGCACGCCCAGCGCGCGCAGGAACCTCGCGAGGGCCTCGGTCGGGCCCAGCGACGGGCCTTCGGCGTAGCCGCGCAGGTTGACGTAGAGCTGCCCGTCCGGGAACCGATCCCGCACCTGGTGCGCCCAGTTCACCACCAGCGTGGTTTTGCCGACGCCCGCGCTGCCGGTGACCGTGCCCAGCACGGTGGTCTGTTCCGGGTCGGCGAGCAGCTGGTCCAGCCAGGCCAGCGCGGTCTCCCGCCCGGTGAAACTCCCGGTGGCCGGCGGGAGTTGCCGCGGCACCACCAGTTCGGGGCCGGGTGGTTCGGCTTCGGGCAGCAGCAGGCCGGGGTCGCCGGTGAGGATGCGCTGGTGCAGTTCGCGCAGCTCCAGGCCGGGTTCGATGCCCAGCTCGGCCCGCACCACGGTCCGGGCCTGCCGGTAGGCGGACAGCGCTTCGGCCTGCCGCCCGGAGCGGTACAGCGCGAGCAGCAGCCGCGCCCACAGCTTCTCCCGCAGCGGGTCCTCGCCGATCAGCCCGCGCAGCACCGCGGTGGCGCTCTCGTGCGCGCCGGTGGCCAGCAACGCCTCCACCCGCACGTCCTGCACCTGCCAGCGCGTCTCCAGTGCGGCGGTGGCGGCGGCGCGGGCCAGGTCGGTGTCGAGTTCCTCGAACGGCTGGCCGCGCCACAGTTCGAGCGCCTCACCGGTCAGTCGTAGCGCGATCTCCGGGTTCCCCGAGTGCAGCGCGGTGCTGGCGGCGTCGAGCCGCTGGCCGAGCACGTCCAGGTCGAGCGCGTCGGCCGGCAGGTCCAGCCGGTAGCCGCCGGGCTGGCTGGCGATGCGCAGGTCGGGGTGCAGCTGACGGCGCAGCTCCCAGACGTAGGTCTTGAGGTTGCCCGGCGCCGAGCGCGGGGGCGTCTCGCCCCAGACCGCGTGCACCAGTTTCTCCACCGACACGGTGGTCCCGGCGTGCAGGGCGAGGGTGGCCAGCACCAGCCGCTGCTTGCGCGCGGGCAGGTGCACCAGTTCCTGATCCGGTCCTCGCGCCGCCAGCGGACCGAGCACGAGCAGCAGCATCCAGCCCCCCGGTGGACTCCGCTGGACCGGCGCTGGACCGGTCGCGGACATCCTGTTCTTGGTTCGGCACGGCGTTCACCCGGCCGCGGGTCAGCGCCTCAGCCGAACCAGCCTAGGCGTGTGGGCGTCGCGACCGGGGGTGTTGCACAAGATCTCCGATGCCGGGCAACGGCGAATCGGCGGGCGGAGGGGCCTCCACCCGCCGATTCCGCGTGTCAGCTGGTGATGTCCTTGGTGGCGAACCGGCGGGCGGCCAGCAGCAGGAACACCGTGCCGTAGACCAGCGCGGAGAGCACCCCGCTGGCCATGCCGGTCCAGTCGATGTCGGTGCTGAGCAGGTCGGACCAGGCGAAGGAGTAGTGCGTGGGCAGGTAGTTGCGCAGGCTGCCCAGGTCGGTGATCTGGTCCAGGATCTGGGAGACGATGGAGACCAGCGCGGCCCCGCCGACCGCGGACAGCGGGGCGTCGGTGGACACCGACAGGTACAGCGCGAGTCCGGCCACCCAGAACAGGTGGATCATCAGGTACACCATGGCCAGCGCGAGCGCGGTGAGCCCGTCGGACAGCGCCACCGACTCGCCGGTGGGCGTGACCATGTCGCCGCCGCCGTAGAAGATCAGCCCGACGATCAGCGCCATGCCGGGCAGCACGATCAGCCCGGCCACGGCCAGGATGCCGGACACGATCGCCTTCTGCCGCAACAACCTGCCGCGGGGCACCGGGATGGCCAGCAGGTATTTCAGGCTGGACCAGGATGCCTCGCTGGCCACGGTGTCGCCGAAGAACAGCGCGACCACGACCACCAGCAGGAAGCTGGCGGAGGCGAACAGCGCGAACATGACGAAGTTCTGCCCGCTGGCGGTGGCCAGGTCGACCAGGCCGCCGGAGCGGCGCGCGTTCTGGCTGGCGCCCAGCTCGAAGGCGATCAGCAGCACGATCGGCAGCACCGCGAGCAGCCCCAGGGTGACCTGGGTGCGCTTGCGCCGCAGCTGCCGGGCCAGTTCCACCCGGATCGGCAGCGTGCGGGAGGCGCGGTAGCCCTCGATGGAGCCGTCCGCGGCGATCTTGCGGTCGGTCAGCGGGTGCGTCACGGCCGTGGTTTCCTCGCTCACTGCACGGTTTCCTCTCCCACGAGCTGGAGGAACGCGTCCTCCAGCCGTCGCCGCGGCCCGACCTGTTCGACCGCGACCCCGGCGTACACCAACGCGTTCACCGCGACCGACCGCGGCAGCGCGCCGAGGTCGGCGTGCACGGTGGCGCCGTCGGCGCTGACCTCGCCGATGCCGTCCACCGCCTTGAGCGCGACCACGGCCTCCTCCGGGTTGTCCACCCGGAAGCTGACCTCGCCGCCGCCGGCCACGATCTCGGCCACCTCACCTTCGGCGACCAGCCTGCCGCGGTGCATGACGACCACGTGCGAGCAGGTCTGTTCGACCTCGGCGAGCAGGTGGCTGGAGACGACCACGGTGCGGCCGGTCTCGGCGTAGCGGCGCAGCACATCGCGCATGTGGTGGATCTGCGGCGGATCGAGGCCGTTGGCGGGTTCGTCGAGCACCAGCAGGTCGGGCAGGCCGAGCATGGCCTGGGCGATGGCCAGCCGTTGCCGCATGCCCTGGCTGTAGGTGCCGACCTTGCGCCGCACCGCGGTGCCCAGGCCGGCGATCTGCAGCGCGTCCTCGAACCTGGCCTCTTCCAGGGGGCGGCCGGTGGCGGCCCAGTAGAGGTGCAGGTTGGCGGTGCCGGACAGGTGCGGCAGGAAGCCGGAGCCCTCCACGAACGATCCGGTGCGGGAGAGCACCGGCGCGCCGGAGTGCACCAGGTGCCCGAACACCCTGATCTCGCCTTCGGTGGGCTGCACCAGGCCCATCAGCATCCGCAGCGTGGTGGTCTTGCCCGCGCCGTTGGGCCCGAGCAGGCCGAGCACCTGTCCGCGTTTGACCTGGAAGGACAGTCCGTCCACCGCGGTCAGTTTGCCGGGGTAGGACTTGGTGAGGTCGCGGATGTCCAGCGGGGTGTCCAGCAGGTCAGGGTCGATGTCGTCGGCCCGGCGGCGGCGGATCGCGCCGATCACGGTGGCGATCAGCGCGACCAGCAGCACGCCGCCGATCCCGGCCAGGGTGCCCCAGGGGACCACGCTGGCCGAGCGCTGACCGGGCACCACCGGCACGGCGAGGGCGTTGTCCCCGGCCAGCCCGATCCGGTACACGGCGGGTTCGACGCTGGGCGCGTACGCCTGGTCGGTGGTGGCCGCGACGACCATCAGCTTGTTGCCCTCGGCGATCGGCCGGACCACGCCGGGCAGGGTCACGGTGACCTCCACCGGGCTGCCGTCCTGGGGCAGGTCCTTGACCCGGATCGGGGCGACCGCGCCACCGGCCAGGGTCCGCTGGCCTTCCTTGGCGACCTCGTAGAGCTTGACGAAGAGCACCGCCTCGCCAGGGTTGGGCTGTCCTGGCAGGCCGCTGATCTTGAGCCGTACCTGCGGCGCGCCCGCGATCAGCACCTGTTCGGTCATCGCGGCGGTGCCGAAGGCGGCGAACTGGCCTGGGATGTCCACCGCGAGTCCGGTGGCCAGCGCGGAGGAGCCGCTGCCGCCGCCGACCCGGCCGCTGAGTCCTGGCACCGCGCTCAGCGCCGCCGGGTTGCCGCCCGCCGGGTTGAGCACGGGCTGGTCCGGGCCGTTCAGACCGAGTTTGCGCTGCTCGGTGGGTGTGTTGCGCTCTCCGGCCAGACCGGGGTAGTTCGAGGCGGACACGGTGCGCACCGCCGGTGCGCCGGTGCGCCGGAAGGAGCCCTGCACCGCGTACTCGAACTCGGTGCCGGGGTCGCTGCCGCGGTTGGCCAGGTGGAAGTCGAACCACTGCCCGATCTCGGCGCGCAGGGCCGGTCCGGGCGCGCCGCCGTCGTGGCCTCCGGCGTACCAGACTGTTTTGACCTTGCCACCGGCCGCGGCGATCTGGCGGGCGTTGGCATCGGCCTGGTCCAGGCCGAACAGGGTGTCCGCCTCGCCCTGGACGATCATCGACGGCACGGTGATCCGGTTGGTGACGCTGGCCGGGGAGGAGCGTTGCAGCAGGTCCACGGTGGCCTGGGAGGCGCGGCCGGTGGTGGCCGCCTCGCGGTAGGCCGCGCACACCTCGGGCCGGAACCGGCCGCAGGTCAGCTCCGGTCCGCCCGCCGCGCGGCCGCCCTGACCGCCCGCGCCCTGCTGGCCGCCGCCCTGGTTGCCGGGCTCGGTGGCGCCGCCGGGCAGCGGTTCGGGCTGGGTGCTGGTGCTGGTGCCGGGTTCGGGTGCCTCGCCGCGGGGTTCGCCACCGGCCACCGAGGCCGGGCCGAGTCCGGCGGAGAAGAACAGGCCGGCCCAGGTGCGCTTGAACACCCCGTCCGCGCCGAAGGCGCCCGCGGCGGGCGTGGTCGCGCTCAGCGGCGAGGTGGCGGCGGCGTTGGGCAGCAGGGCCTGGGTGAGGTCGTTCCAGGTGATCACCGGCGCGATCGCGTCCACGCGGCGGTCGTACCCGGCCAGCATCAGCGCCAGCGCGCCGCCGTAGGAGCCGCCGGTGACCCCGACCTTGGGGTCGTTGTCGGCGTCCTTGAGCACCTCGGGCTGCCGGGAGAGCCAGTCGACGAGCTGTTTGGCGTCCTCGACCTCGTACTCGGGCGCGTTCAGCGCGATCTGGCCGGTGGAGGCGCCGAAGCCGCGCGCGGAGTAGGCCAGCACCACGAACCCGCGCTCGGCCAGCTCCCGCGACTCCTGCGCGACGCTGTTCTTGTTGCCGCCGAAGCCGTGCGCGACGATCACCGACGGGGCCGGGGTGCGCTCGGGCAGGTAGAGCGTGGCGTCGAGCTGCACTGGCTCGTCCTTGCGCGGGCCGTCCACCACGTCGAGCTTCAGCTCGCGTTGGCTGACGGCGGGTTTGACCTCGTCACGCTGCGACCACCAGAAGCCACCCGCGGCGATCAGCAGCAGGGCGACGATGGCGAGCAGGGACCATTTCCTGCGGGCACGGGAGGGCCGGGACACCTCGCCAAGTTATGCCAACGATGGTGACGGGAGTGTGTGGCCGAGCCGAATCGGTATAGATCCGGTGTCCAGCGGGAAGCCGGAGAACTGTGGGTTTCACGCAGGGCAGAAGTGGATCACCGGGTGATCAGTCCGGTGAGGTCCTCGGCGTGCTCGACCCGGGGTGGTTCGCACAGGTGCTCGCTGACCGCGTCCCGCCACCGCAGGAACGCCTCGGAGCGGTAGAAGTCCTCGGTGTGGGACTCCAGCGTGGCCCATTCGCTCAGCAGCACGAACCGCTGCGGCGCCGAGGTGCACCGGACCAGCCGCGCGGAGTGGCAGCCCGCCGCGGCGAGCAGTTCGGGCAGCGCCTTGTCCACCGCGATCAGGAACTCGGCCTCGGCGCCGGGCACGACCAGCAGTTCGGTGATGGTCAGGATCACGGCGCACCGGCCGGATCGAAGAGTTCGATCACCGGCGGTTCGGCCAGCAACGCGGCCAGTTCCCCTGGCCAGTGCCGGTCAGGCGGAGCCGAACGGGTGATCGTCTCCCATTCCACCAGCAGCACGAACCGGCTCGGGTTCTCCACCCCTCGGGTCAGCCGGGCCGAGACGCACCCGGGCTCGGAGAGCAGCCCACGTACCGTGACCTCGGCGAACGCGGTGAACCGCTCCGCTGTCTCCGGTCGGAGCAGGAGCTCGGTGATCTCCAGCACCATGCAGGGGATCTTTTCACCCCAAGGGGGTCTGAGACAGTGCCTCGGATCACCCCTACTGGTGGACTTCAGGGTGCACATGAGAACGTTACACCGCTTGGAGGGGAGTATTCCTTCGCGGCGACATCGTCATCACGGCCGTCCCCAGTGACGTCCCGGTGCCGTCGACCGGCCTTGTGTCCGGTGGAAGAGACCTCCGGTCAGTGGCGTGTGTCTGTGGCGTGTGCCCATGAACCGGAGGTGAACTGTGCTCGTCCCCGCTTGGCTGTGGATCGCGACTGTGGTCGGACTGCTGGCCCTGATCGCTATCGACCTCGTGATCGTCGACCGCAAACCGCACGAGGTGACGGTCGGCGAGGCTTCCCGCTGGGTCATCTTCTACGTGGCCGCCGCGGTGCTCTTCGGACTAGGGCTCTGGTATTTCTCCGGGTCCCAGTACGCCGGGGAGTTCTTTGCCGGCTACATCACCGAATACTCGTTGAGTATCGACAACCTGTTCGTGTTCGTGATCATCATGAGCACGTTCGCGGTGCCCTCGATCCACCAGCACAAGGTGCTGCTCATCGGCATCCTGCTGGCGCTGATCATGCGCGGCGCGTTCATCGCGGCCGGCGCGGCGCTCATCGAGCAGTTCAGCTGGATCTTCTACATCTTCGGCGGCTTCCTGCTGTTCGTGGCCTACAAGCAGGCGCGACAGGGTGAGGGCAACGAGGAGGAGTTCAAGGAGCCCAAGCTCGTCGGCTTCGCCCGCAAGGTGCTGCCGGTGACCAAGGACTACGTGGGCGCCAAGTCGTTCGTGAAGATCGACGGCAAGCGCTGGGTCACCCCGATGTTCATCGTGATGCTCGCGATCGGCCTGACCGACCTGCTCTTCGCGGTCGACTCGATCCCGGCGATCTTCGCGCTGACCAAGGAGCCCTACCTGGTCTTCACCGCCAACGCCTTCGCGCTGATGGGCCTGCGGCAGCTGTACTTCCTCATCGGCGGCCTGCTCAACCGGCTCGTCTACCTGCACATCGGCCTGGCGGTCATCCTCGGCTTCATCGGCGTCAAGCTCGTCTTCGAGGCACTGGCAGGCAACAACCTGCCGTTCCTCAACGACGGCCAGCCGGTCGCCTGGGCGCCGCACATCGGCATCGAGATCTCGCTGCCGTTCATCATCGGCGTGCTGATCATCACCACCGTGACCAGCCTGCTCAAGACCCGCAAGGACGCCCGTAAGGACGAGGCGACCGCGGCCAAGTAGTTCCGGCAAGGCTCGAGGGAAGGTCCTCCGGGCGGGTAGCTTGGCCCGCATGCGCCCGGAGGATCTTCCTTTTCTGCGAGTTCCCGGAATCCCGGCCCTGCACGGCGACACCCTCGTGGTGGCCGTGTCCAGCCCGGACCTGCAGGCCGACGCCTATCGCGGCGGCCTGTGGCGGGTGCCGCTGACCCCGGATGGCACACCCCGGCGGATCACCGGCGGCCGCGCCGACACCCAGCCCCGGATCTCCCCGGACGGCCAGTGGGTGGCCTTCCTGCGGGTGGCGGGCGACTCCGGCACCGCGGCCAGACCCCAGCTCTACCTGCTGCCGGTGGCAGGCGGCGAGGCCGTCCGGCTCACCGACCTGCCGCTGGGGGCCGGAGTGCCCGTCTGGGCGCCGGACTCGCGCTCACTGACCTGGACCGCCCGGGTACCCGAACCGGGCCGCTACGGGACCACCGCGGGCGTCGGACCGGAGGCCGAGGCGCCCCGCCGGATCACCCGGCTCAGCTACCGCTTCGACGGCATCGGCTTCATCGGCGACCGCCCGGCCCAGGTGCACGTGGCCGGGTTGCCCGGCCCCGACGGCGTGCCCAGCCCGCCGCGGCGGCTCACCGAGCTGACCGTGGACGCCGCCGATCCCAGCTTCACCCCGGACGGGCGGCACGTGCTCTTCACCGCCCAGCGCGCACTGGGCGCCGAGGGCGACACGCTGTACACCGACGTCTACGCGGTGCCGGTGTCCGGGGGTGAGCCGGTGCTGGTGGTGCGCACCGCGGGCACCGCCGAGTACCCGACCGCCGAGGGCGACACGGTCTACTACAGCGGCGAGCACTTCACCGGCCGCGCGGTCGCGCTCAACCCCGGCCTGTGGTCGGCCCCGCTGAGCCTGTCCGGTGAGCCGGGGGAGCCACTGCGGCTGACCGACACCGAGACGGTCGCGGTGGAACGCGCGCCCGGCCCGCCGGTGCCGGTCGAGGGCGGCGTGCTGGTGCCGGTCGCGCACCGGGGCGCGGTGCAGCTCCGCCTGGTGCCCACCGGCGCCAAGGAAGCACTCCTGGACGAGCTGCCGCTGCTGGCGGGTGAGGACGCCGCGGTGCTCGGTTTCACCGCGCACGGCGGCCGCACGGTGGCCGTGGTGTCCACTGTGGACGATCCGGGTGAGCTGGTCCTGCTCGGCGAGAAACCGGTCACCCTCACCGCGTTCAACGCCGAAGCCCGCGCCAAGGGCCTGCTCGGCTGGCAGGAGATCAGCACCACCGCGCCCGACGGTTACCCGGTGCACGGCTGGGTGATGCTGCCCGAGGGCCCCGGCCCGCACCCGGTGCTGCTCAACATCCACGGCGGCCCGTTCCGCTTCTACAGCCGCGGCTTCTTCGACGAGGCCCAGGTCTACGCGGCGGCCGGGTACGCGGTGGTGCTGGGCAACCCGCGCGGCTCGGCCAGCTACGGCCAGGCGCACGGCGCGGTGCTGGCCGGCCCCGGCTTCGGCACCGTCGAGGACACCGGCGACCTGCTCGCCCTGCTGGACGCGGCACTGGAACTACCCGGGCTGGACGCGGACCGGGTGGGCGTGATGGGCGGCTCCTACGGCGGCCTGATGACCGGCATCCTGGCCGCCAAGCACGGCGAGAGGTTCGTGGCGGCCTGGAGCGAACGCGCGCTCAACGCCTGGGACTCCTTCGTCGGCTCCTCCGACATCGGCTGGTCCTTCGCCAACGACTACTGCGCGGACGAGGAGACCCAGCGCCGCAGCAGCCCGCTGACCTACGCCGGGCAGATCACCATCCCGTTCCTGATCGCCCACTCCGAACAGGACTGGCGCTGTCCCCTGGAACAGGCGCAGCGGATGTTCGTGGCCCTGCGCCGCAACGGCACCCCGACCGAGATGCTGCTCTTCCCCGGCGAGGGCCACGAACTCACCCGGGGCGGCAGGCCGCAGCACCGGGTCCAGCGTTTCGAGGCGGTCCTGGAGTGGTGGTCCCGCCATTTGGGCTGATAGGGGCGTCGCGCCTGGTCCGAACGGGAAATTCCCTGGCCCGGACCCGGTGCCGTCCCGCAGGCTCTTGTCATGACATGGACGGTGCGCCAGGCAGAACCGGCGGATGCGGCGGAGATCGCCCGTATCAACGTGTTGAGCTGGCAGTACGCCTATCGAGGCATCGTCGCTGACGAGCTGCTCGACCAGATGAGCCCGCAGCGCCGAGCCCCAGGCTGGGAGACCTGGCTGAGCAGGCCGGGAGCGGACACGGTGTTCGTCGCCGAGGACCGCACCGGCCGGATCGGCGCGTACTGCGCGGTCCGGGAGACCGAGGAGTCAACCGGAGAACTGATCGCCCTCTACGGCGACCCGAGAATGTGGGGCACCGGCGCGGGCCGCGCGGTCCACCACGCCGGCCTGCGCCACCTGGCCGCCCTCGGCCACACCCACGCCGAGCTGTGGGTCTTCCAGGCCAACATGCTCGCCCGCAACTTCTACCGCGCCCACGGCTGGCGCCCCGACGGCACCACCGGCACCGACTGCCTGCAAAACCAGGAAATCCCCACCTGCCGCTACCGCCGCCGCCTCCCCGCCCACCTCCCCCGCACCGCCTAACCCCCAACGGCCAACACTCGAACCACACCGAGTGTTGGCCGTTGTCGTACACCGAGTTGGCCGTTATGGACGGTGTGTTGGCCGTTGTTGTACGCCGAGTTGGCCGTTGCGGGCGGGTGAAGCCCGGAGAACGGGCAGCGGGGCTGAATTTCCCCCGCCTTCGCAACAGAAGCGAAGATCAAGAAAGGATGGCCTCGCCGGCCGGGCAGACCACCGGAGGGGTGGGGCAGATCAACACCCGGGATGAGCAGGTTGCGGGGCGGGGATTGGGCTGCCGGGGGTGGTTCCAGCGTGGCTCCGAGGGCTCGCGTGTTCTCCGTACGGCCTTCCGCCAGCCAACCACACCTCACCGAGCGGCCCCCGTTGCGGATTCGTGGGCAGGTGGCGGCGGGTTGCAGGGGCCGCTCGGTGAGGTGTGGTCTGCATGCTCCAGGCCGTACGGAGAACACGCGAGGGCCCTCGTCGTGGGGTTTTCACCCCAACCCCACCCTCTGCCCCGTCCCACAACGGCCAACGTGGCGTACAACGTCGGCCAACTCGGCGTCCATAACGGCCAACTCGGCGTACGACAACGGCCAACACGCGGGGAGGGGGTCAGTCGAGGAGGGTGTAGTTGAGTTCCTCGCAGATTCGGGCCAGGGGCAGGTCCAGGCCCGGGTGGTCCAGTGGCAGCAGCACGTCCGGGGCGATCGGCAGCGCGCTCATGCCTGGTGGGTCCCACAGGCAGATGGCTGGATTGCCGGTGTCCATCGAGGATCGGTACCAGAGGCCGTCCAGCTCTGGATAGGCGGCGCGGATCGCGCGGGCCCAGGCCTGTGTGCGGTCCTTGGGGCCGGTGCTGATCGACTGGGAGGCGCCTGCCCGGGTGGGCCACAGGCCGGAGAGGTCCAGTAGGCGCAGGGTGCGGCGGGGGCGCAGCACCACCAGGTGCGGGCTGCGGGTGCGCCGGTCCACCGTCGAGGTCGCCTGGTAGACCTCGGCGACGCTGGTGCGCACGGACAGGCCGAAGTACAGCACGCCGTGTTCGTGGGTCTCGATCGGCCTGCCGTCCAGGGTGGCCGGGTGCGGGTCGAACCGGGCGTGGGGCAACGGTCCGGCGTACCGGAAGGAGTTCCACCGCTGAGGGTGGGTGCCGCCCGCGGCGAAGATGCGCACCAGACGGGTCGCGCGATGTACGGCGACGACGTCCTCGGTTCGGCGCAGCAACGCTTGCAGCGCAGCCGGAGTCGGCGGCGGAGGAAGCCGGGCCAAGTCGTGTGTCCTGTTCGCTGGTCTCGCGTGAAGTCGCTTACCTGGGTGGTCTCAGTGGACCGTCAGGCCGGCGTCCCCAGCGTCGAGGCCAGCGTCGCGACCCGGCGCGGGTCACCACCGGCAAGCAGCCAGTCGCGGGGGGAGGTCGGCCGGTCGCCGAGCAGCAGGTCCTCCTGGGGGGTCGTCATGAACGCCGCGACCACCATCTGGGGCTGGTCGGCAGGCACCTTCGCCAGCACCATACCCAGACCGGGCAGCACCCCGCTGTCGGTGAACTGCCAGGCGGGCAGTCGCCAGCCGCCGCGGTCCTTCCAGCCGGTGAGCCTGCCCGCGCTGACCCGGTGCCGGATCCGGCTGGTGTCCACGCCCACCCGTTCGGCCGCTTCGGCCACGGTCATCGCCGAGTCGCGCAGCACCGCCTGGGAGGCCACCGCCTTCGCCCTCGGGTCGCGCTCGCCGTCGGCCCGCGGACTCAGGTCGACCCCGACCGCGGCCAGCGCGGCGCGCTGATCTGCGGAGAAGTAGGCCCCGGGGTCCGGGTGCGGCGGCGCCAGCTTGCGTGCGGCGTCCTCCACCAGGGACAGGAACTCGGTGGCGGTGACCCGCAATCCGGCTCTGGCCAAGACATCCTCCAACGCAATGCTCATGCGCACAGAGTAGCTCATCTGTGCGCAAACGTGCGCTTTCGTAGCTGAGGAGAACTAGTTTCCTAGGCCAACCGTGTGTGGGTAGATCACAGTCCGTACACGGATCCTCGTGGGAAAGTCACACATCTTGTCAGGGTCCCATGACCTGCGGTGATCCCGCGGTCACAACTACGTGACGGCGCACCCGACCGCCCATGACGCGGGTGTGAGAACGCTGTTGGGTACCCTCGCCCGGAGTAGCAGCGCCGCCAGAAGTTCGGGGTGAGGGACATCTCCAAGGTCAACATGTCAGCATCGAATGCCGCGCCCGCCTGGCGACTGCCAGCCGTGGTCGCCCTGATGCTGGCCGCGGGATTCGGTGTCATCACGCTGTTCAACATCGGCAAGGCGTTCTACTACCTCGACCTGCAGGTCTACCGCGCGGGCGGCCTGACCTGGCTGAACGGGCTGAGCCTGTACGAGCCGAGCTTCCCGCGCCCGTTCACCCTGGACTTCCCGCTGCCCTTCACCTACCCGCCGCTGGCCGCGGTGCTGTTCGCGCCGGTGGGGCTGCTGCCGTTCTGGGTCAGCGCGGTGCTGTTCGTGGTGGTCAGCCTGCTCGCGCTGTTCGGCACCGGTGCCATGGTCGGCCAGCGCCTCGGCCTGGACCGCCGCAAGGCCTGGTACATCGCCTCGGCGGTCGGCCTGGTCTGCGTGGTGCTGGAGCCGATCCGCGAAACGCTGATGTTCGGCCAGGTCAACCTGATCCTGATGGTCATGATCGCGGCCGACTGCCTGCTGAAGAAGACCCCGTGGCCGCGCGGCATGATGATCGGCCTGGCCGCCGCGATCAAGCTCACCCCGCTGGCCTTCCTGCTGTTCTTCCTGGTGCGGTTGCAGTGGAAGCCGATGTTCGTCGCGGTCGGCTCCTTCTTCGGCTTCGGCGCCCTGGGCTTCCTGCTCTCCCCCGGCAACTCCATGCAGTACTGGTTCCAGACCCTGACCGACCCGGGCCGCATCGGCTCGCCGGTCTACGCCACCAACCAGTCCGTCCGCGGCGTCATCTCCCGCCTCGGCCTGGACTCCACCGTGCTCTGGGTGGCCCTGGTCGCGGTGATCGTGGCGGTGACCGCGCTGGCGGTGTACCGGCTGCGCGCGGCGGACCAGGACCTGCTGGCGCTGCTGCTGGTGGCCACCGCGGGCCTGCTGGCCTCCCCGGTGTCCTGGTCGCACCACTGGGTGTGGATCGGCCCCGCGGTGGTGTTCCTGGTGGTGAAGTTCACCCAGAACGCTGACGCCAGGGGCCGGTTGCTGGCGATCGGGCTGCCGGTGGCGGTGATCTTCGGCATCGGCGGGCACCAGCTGGTGCCCAAGGAAGCCGATCGCGAGCTGAAGTGGACGCTGGGCGAGCAACTGCTCGGGAACAGCTATGTGCTCGTGGCGCTGGTGTTCATCGTGGCGGGGTGCGTCTACGCGCTGCGGCAGGGCACACCCGCCGCGCCCTCGCCGGTGCAGGTGGATCCGGCCCGCGCCGCCTAGCGAGCCGCCGGACTTCTCCGCTGACGGCGGGGCGAGCCTTCCCTGGCTCGCCCCGCCGTTGCGTCAGCGCAGTCCGTTGTCCAGCGCCGTGGTGAGGCTGCCGGTGTCCCCGGACATCTCCCACACCATCGCGCCCAACAGGTTCTTGCTCTTCAGCCAGGCGGTTTTCTTGCCGATCGACCAGGCGTCGTCGAAGCTCCACCACTGGCCGTTGTTGCCGGTGTAGCCGTAGGTGGCCACCGACTGTTCGTCGTGGTAGATCGTCATGCCGGGCACGCTGGCGATCAGGTTGCTGTAGCCCCTGGTGCCCGCCTCCTCGGCGAACTGGCCCGGCGCGGCCCCGTTCGCGGCCTGCCACTCGCCCTTCTTGCCGCCGTCGATCACCTGTTGCCAGCCGCGGCCGTAGTAGGCGAAGCCGATGGTGAGCTTGCGGGGGTTCACCCCGGCGTTGAGGTAGTGGTTGACCGCGTTCTCCACGCTGAAGTGGACGTTGTACGGGTCCTCGGTGTCGGTGTACAGGTTGCCCTGGTGCCCGGCTCGCTTGGGCTCCCAGGAGTTGTCGCTGCCCGCGCCGTGGAAGTCATAACCCTGGACGTTGGCCATGTCGAGGTACTTGAAGACGTGGTCCGGGCCGGAGATCTCCCAGCCGGCGTCGACCTTGGCCGGGTCGGCCGGGGTGAACGCGGTGAGCTGGTACTGCTTCTTGTTCTGCTGGCCCAGCGCGTCCAGCTGCCTGCGGAACTCCGCGACCAGCAGGGTGTTGTTGCGCTTGTCGTTCGGGCTGATGTGGTTGCCCGCGTGGCCTTCCGCGCCCGGCCACTCCCAGTCCAGGTCGATGCCGTCGAAGATGCCCGCGGCCGAACCCGCGCCGCCCGCGCCGTTGTAGGTCGGCAGATTGCCCCTGATGTAGATGTCCAGGCAGCTGGTGACGAACTTCTTGCGGGCCGCGTCGGTCGCGGCGACATCGGAGAAGTACTTCGAGTAGGTCCAGCCGCCCAGCGAGATCAGGATCTTCAGGTGCGGGTGCTTGGCCTTGAGCTTGCGCAGCTGGTTGTAGTTGCCGCGCAAGGACTCCCAGCCGGTGTCGGCCACCCCGTCCACCGACTGCCCGGCCGCGAACGGCCTGCTGTAGTCGGCCTCGGCGTCGCCTGCCCCGTCACCCTGGTTGGGGTCCTGCGGGTTGGCGCTGGTGCCCTTGGTGACGCCCTGCAGACAGGTCAGGTTGACCGGGTCGATGTTGGCGAAGGCGTAGTTGATGTGGGTCAGCTTGGCCGCGGCGCCGGTGGTGTCCAGGTTGCGCACGAAGTACTGGCGGCCGTAGATGCCCCACTGCACGAAGTACCCGACCCTGGCGTAATTGCCGCCGCCGACCAGGTCGTCGGTGGTCACCGCGACCTCGGCGCTGGCCGCGGACAGGTTGTCGTAGTTGTCCCGCGCCCGCACGGTGAACCGGTACGCCGTGCTCGGCGACAGACCGTCCACAGTGGACGAAGTGCCGCTCACGGTCGCGGCATATACACCGTCGCGATATATGTCGTAGTTCGCGATACCCGAGTTGTCGGTGGAGGCGTTCCAGGCCAGCGCGACACTGGTCGAGGTCTTGCCGGTGCTGCGCGGGTTGCCGGGCACGCTCGGCGGCTGGGTGTCGTCGCCGGGATTGTTGGTGCGCACGGTCACCGCGGCGCTGGCGGGGGAGAGGTTGCCCCGGGTGTCGCGGGCCTTGACGGTGAAGGAGTAGTCGGTGTTCGGCGTCAGTCCGGCCACCGTGCCCGAGGTCCCGGTCACCGACACCAGGGCCGGTCCGCCGGCGATCTCGTAGCCCGCCACCGGGAAGTCCCCGGCCACCGCCGCGGTCCAGGCCAGCGTCGCGGTCTTGGTGGTCTTGCCGGTGCCGCGCGGATCTGTCGGCGCCGCCGGCCCGCGATCGGCCGCGCCATCGCACTTGTTGCCGTTGATCCGGCAGTTCGCGGGCGCCCCGGATCCGTTGAGCTGGAACATCGGGCTGTACGGCTCGGTGTTCGCGCCGCCGTTGACCCGGGCGTTGTAGTGCTCGTTGTCGATGGTGACGTGGTTGCCGGACACGGTGGACTTGCCGTACCAGGTGTTGCTCAGCGTGGTGCCGGCGGGCAGATCGAACTCGATCTTCCACCCGGTGATCGCCGCGGTGGTCGGATTGCCGACGATGTACTTGCCCTGTTTCCAGGACCCCATGTCGGCACTGGAGAAGGTCGCGGTCAGTCCGGGCGCGGCGCTGGCGGCCGGGGCGAGGGCGGTGAGTCCGAGCAGGGGCAGGAGCAGCAGGGTCGCGCCGGCGGCGAGGACACGGCGGCCCCGGGACAGCGCGGAGTTGATCCTGGGCATGGTTCTCCCTCACAGGGATTCGGGGCGCTCGGCGGAGCACTCCGGCAGAACTGAAGAACCAGCGGCGGATCGGAATTTTCCCGACGTTGCACCGAAGTTAGGGCGATTGGCCGCACCACGTCAATGGGTCTAGACCATTCGGGGAACGCGGTTCAGAACCAGCGCCGGGCCTCCACCCGCACCGGCCCGAACGGAGCGCTCAGCGGCCCCGAGTACACCGTCCCGGACACCGGCCCACCCGTGCTGAACACGCTGACGTGCAAGGAGATCCGCACCGTCGACTGGGCGCCCGCCGCGAGTGAATCGGTCAGGAAACACTCCGCCACCCGACCGTCCTGGGTGCACCGGCTGCCGCCGCCACCGCGGGCGAACACGCCCTCCGGCAACGACAACCGCACCCGCACCGGCCCGGTGGCGGTCCCGCCGTCGTTGCGCACTGTCAGCGCGAGTCCAGTGGTGCCACCGGGATGCGTCCGTCCGGCCGTGGCACTCGCGGCCAGTCGCGCCGGAGCGGGCGGCGGTGCAGTGGTGGCCGGGGGCGGGGTGGTGCCTGGGGTGCTGGTCGGGGTTCGCGGTGGGGTGGGGCTGGGCGGATGGGTGGTCGTGGTCGCCGGGGGAGTGGTGCCCGGCTGGGACGGGGCGGGTGGGGTGGTCGGCGGGGTGGTGGTCGGTTGGGTCGTGGCCGGGGGCTGTGCCGAAGAGGAGGTGGCTGGGGCGCGCGCGGGGAGCTGGATCCGCGGCTGCGCGGCCTCGGTGGGCTGGGCTGCCAGGGCCATGCTCACCGCGCCGACCCCGGCCGCCACCGCGACCAGCGCCGACCACGACTGCCCCAGCACACCACCGGCACCGCCCGCACTGGCTGTACCGCCAGCACCGCCCGCACCCGCGCCGCCAGCACCCGCGGCTCCGCCTGCGCCGGTGCCTCCGGTTCCGCCTGCTCCGGTCGCGCCCCCAGCACCTGTCGCGCCGCCGCCCGCCGTCGATCCCGCGCCACCTGCCGTGCCACCTGCCGTGCCGCCGCCCGCCGCGCCGCCAGTCCCGCCCACGCTTCCCGCGGTTCCACCGGTCCCCGCCGCGCCACCGAGCCCGGCCCCCGCCGCCCCGATCCCGCCCTCGCTCGCCGCGCTCGCCAGATATCCGGCCGCCCCGACTCCCAGCACCAACGGCCCCGCCGCCGCCCGCAGCGCGCCGTTGAGGTCCACCAGTTCCGCCGCCAGGGCCCGGCACTGCTCGCAGGTGTCCAGGTGTGCCTCGACCTGGGCCGCCTCGCGCTTGGACAGCCGGCTGCGGGTCCAGGCGCCCAGGCGTTCCACCGTGGCGCGGCAGCGGCCGTTCTCGGTGTCGGCCAGGTGGACCTGGAGGTAGGCCTGGCGCAGGCCCTCGCGGGCGCGGTAGGCCAGGGCGGAGACGCCGTTGGGGTTGAGACCGAGCAGGGGGGCGACCTCGGCCGGGGCGTGTCCCTCGATCTCGGTATACCAAAGCACCGCCTGCCAGCGTTCCGGCAGGCGCTGGAAGGCCTTGGCGGCCAGTGAGCGCTCGATGTCCTCGAACACGCTGGCCTGGGTCTCCACCTGGTCCGGGACCTCGCCCAGGTCGTTGCTCAGGGTGACCGGCTTGGCCCGGCGGTGGCGTTCGTAGGCCACGTTGCGCAGGGTGGTCAGCAGGTAGGAGCGGAAGGCCAGTTCCGGGCCCTTGCCCGCCCGCAACGCGTCCAGGACCTTGGTGAACGCCTCCGCGACCAGGTCGTCGGCCTCGGCGGTGGCGTTGGCCAGCTGACGGGCGAAGGCGGTGGCCGAACCGACATGCCGCCGGTACAACTCGCCATAACTCTCGGTGACACCGGCGCGCACCTTGGTGATCAGCTCAGCGTCGCTGGGCACCTCGGTTCCTGGGGGTGTCTCCGACATGCTCGTCCTCCGAATGGGGCAGGGTCCGGCTGAGTGGGTGACCCTGGTCCCCCGGGTTCATGACGCGAACATGCGGGACTGCGAGCGAAGTCATGCCCGTCATATATCGGAGCGCGATATATGACGGGCATGCGGACTACTGGGCGATCTTGGCCACGGCCTCGGCGACCGGGGTCTGGCCACCGGTCAGCTCGATGGTCTGCCGGGCGGTGCCGGGGGTGTCGAGCAGGGCGAGCAGCACCGCGGCCACGTCGGCGCGCGGGATCTTGGTCGGTTCGACCCGCTCCGCCAGGGTCACCAGCCCCGCCGGTTCGTCGTTGGTCAGCGTGACCGGTCGCAGGATGGTCCAGTCCAGGTCCCGGCGGCTCAGGTCGGCGTCCGCCTCGCCCTTGGCCCGCAGGTAGGCGGCGAAGCTCTCGCCGTACCCGTCCCTCGGCGCCACGGCCGCGCCGTAGGAGGAGATCATCAGGTACCGGCGGACCCCGGCCCGCTCGGCCGCGTCGGCCAGCAACGCGGCCGCCCCGCGATCCACGTTGTCCTTGCGGTCACTGCCATCCGAGGCCGCCTTGCCGCCCGCACCCGCCGCGAACACCACCGCGTCCGCCCCGGCCAGCGCGGCCACCACCTGCTCCACGGTGGCCGATTCCAGGTCCAGCTCGACCGGTTCGGCGCCGATGGCACGCAGGTCGGCGGCGTGTTCGGGATTGCGGATGAGGCCCGCCGCGCTGTCCCCGCGAGCGGCGAGCAGTGCTTCGAGTTTGAGGGCGATCTGGCCGTGACCTCCGGCGATGACGACTCGCATGCGCCCCAGGCTAATGCGCCCCGCCCACCCCCGCCGGACACCACCCGCCGCCCGCGGTCAACACCCGCCCGCGTGTTGGCCGTTGTCGTACGCCGTCTTGGCCGTTACGGCACGGCCCTCGGCCACCGGCCCACGCCAACCTGCCCACTTGGCCCAACTCGGCGTACGAGTTTGGCCAAGTGGGCGTACGACTTTGGCCAACTCGGCGTACGACAACGGCCAACACGCGGGGCGGGGCCCGGCCGAGGGGTGTCGGCCGGGCCGGGGCCGGTGGGTCAGTTGCCGCTGAGCTTCTCCACCGCGGCCAGTAGCACGCAGGTCACCACGCCCTCGGTGGCCAGGGCGACCTCGCGGATGTCCGGGAAGGTCGGCGCCAGCCGGATGTTGCGGTCGCGCGGGTCCTCGCCGTGCGGGAAGGTCGCGCCCGCCGGGGTCAGCACGATGCCGGCCTCCTTGGCCAGCGCCACCACCCGCTTGGCCGTGCCGTCGAGCACGTCCAGGCTGATGAAGTAGCCGCCCTTGGGCTTGCTCCACTGCGCCACACCGGTGCCGCCCAGGCGCTTCTCCAGCATGTACAGCACCATCTCGAACTTCGGGGCGATCACCGCGCGCTGCTTGTCCATGTGCGCGAGCAGACCCTCGGTGTCCTTGAGGAAAGCCACGTGCCGGAGGTGGTTGACCTTGTCCGGGCCGATGGTGCCGAAGCTCTGGTTCTTGGTCAGCCAGGCCACGTTCTCCGGCGAACCGCCGAAGAAGGCCACCCCCGAACCGGCGTGGGTGATCTTGGAGGAGGAGGCGAAGATGAAGGGGCGGTTGGGATTGCCCGCCGCGGTCGCCAGCTCCAGCACGTCGGCGATCTCCACCGCCTCCTCGGTGAGGTGGTGCAGCGCGTAGGCGTTGTCCCAGAACAGCCGGAAGTCCTTGGCCGCGGCCGGCATCGAGGCCAGGCGGCGCACCGTGTCCGCGGAGTAGACCGCGCCGGTGGGGTTGGCGTACTTGGGCACGCACCAGATGCCCTTGATCGAGGCGTCCTCGGCGACCAGCCGCTCCACCACGTCCATGTCCGGACCGTTGTCGGTCAGCGGCACCGGCACCGCCTCGATGCCGAACTGCTTCAACAGCGAGAAGTGCCGGTCATAACCGGGCACCGGGCACAGGAACTTGATCTGCTGCCCCACCCACGGCTCGCCGTCGACCGGGCCCTTGAGCAGTGCGAAGACAATGGTCTCGTGCATCACCGCGAGGCTGGAGTTGCCCAGCGCCAGCAGTTGCGGCACCGGCACGCCCAGCGGGCCGCTGAAGATCTCCCGCAGTTCTGGCAGACCAGCCAGGCCACCGTAGTTGCGGGTGTCCGTGCCGCCGGCCTTGAACACATCCTTGCCCGGCAGGCACAGCAGCTCGTTGGCCAGGTCGAGCTGTTCGGCCGCGGGCTTGCCCCTGGTGAGGTCGAGGGACAGGTTCTGCGCCTTCAGCTCGTCGTAGGCCTTGCGCAGGTCGGCCAGAGGGGCGGGCAGCTCGTCGGCGTCCAGCTTGGTCAGTTCCATGCGGGCATTTTCCGGGCTCAGCGCAGCTCGGTGCCCACCGGGGTCTCCGCGCGGAACAGGTCGAGCACCGGACAGTGCCGGTCGACCTCGCGCCGCAGCTCCTCGTAGCGCTCCCTGGTCTCCGGGCCGTCCAGCCGCACCCGCACCGTGATGCCGGTGTAGCCGGGCCTGGTGTGCTCGGTGAGCCCGAAGAACCCGCGCCGGTCCAGCTCGCCGGTCACCTCCACCGACACCGAACTCAGCCGCACCCGCAGTTTCGCCGCCCAGAACTGGTAGGTGACCACCTGACAGGAGCCCAGCGCGGCCAGCGCGTACTCCACCGGGTTCGGTCCGGTGTCCGCGCCGCCGCGGGCCACCGTCTCGTCCGCGGTCTGCTCGTGCCCGCGGATGCGCACCCGCACCCTGGTGTCGGTGCCCGCCACCACCGCACAGTGCGCGTCGAAGACCGCGCCCGCGTGGTACGGATCCTCGGCGACCGCGCTGCGGGTGGCCTCGATGACATCGGTCAACGACATGGCGGCACTCCTGAAGGAAATTGAGGGAATACCGAATCGTGCTGACCCGGACGGTGTTCGGTCAAGGTGGAGAACAATGATTTTCGACCAGGCGGGGGAATTCCTCTCACATGCTGGGCGGTTTCTGCCGATCGGACCAGTGCACTGCTAGCCTCCGGACTGTGAGCACCCTGGTGTCCCGTATCCACGTCGATCTGCGACGTATGACGACCATGGCGTGTTGCTGCACTCCCACTGCCTGACCTGGTCGTAGGCCGCTGACGCCTGCCAATTCCCCGCGGTCGCTATTCGGCCGTCCGGGCTCATTTCGCATGCCCGCGAATCGCTTTTCTCATTCGGGAGTATCCGCATGTCCACAGCCAGTGCCGCCTGGTCCTTCGAGACCCGCCAGATCCACGCCGGCGCCCGGCCCGACCCGGTCACCGGGGCCAGGGCAACGCCGATCTACCAGACCACCTCGTTCGTCTTCCGGGACACCGAGCACGCCGCGAACCTGTTCAGCCTGGCCGAGCCCGGCAACATCTACACCCGGATCAACAACCCCACCCAGGACGTCCTGGAACAGCGCTTGGCCGCCCTGGAAGGCGGGGTGGCCGCGGTCGCGCTCGCCTCCGGCCAGGCCGCCGAGACCCTCACCGTGCTGACCCTGGCCAGCGCGGGCGATCACCTGGTCTCCAGCGCCTCGCTTTACGGCGGCACCTACAACCTGTTCCACCACACCCTGCCCAGGCTGGGCATCGAGGTCAGCTTCGTCGAGGACCCCGACGACCTGGACGCCTGGCGGGCCGCGGTGCGCCCCAACACCAAGCTGTTCTTCGCCGAGACCCTGGCCAATCCGCGCAGCACCGTCCTGGACGTGGCCGCGGTCGCCGGGGTCGCGCATGAGGCCGGGGTGCCCCTGGTGGTGGACAACACCGTGCCCACTCCGTACCTGCTGCGCCCGATCGAACACGGCGCGGACATCGTGGTGCACTCGGCCACGAAATACCTCGGCGGCCATGGCACCGCGATCGGCGGCATAGTCGTGGACGCGGGCACCTTCGACTTCGGCGCCGACCCGGCCCGCTTCCCCGGCTTCACCGAACCCGACCCCAGCTACAACGGCCTCCGGTACTGGCCCGCGCTGGGCCCCGGCGCCTTCGCCGCGAAACTGCGCGTGCAGGGCCTGCGCGACCTCGGCCCCGCGCTCTCGCCGTTCAACGCTTTCCTGGTGCTGCAAGGGCTGGAGACGCTGTCGCTGCGGATCGAACGGCACGTGGCCAACGCCAAGGCCCTGGCCGAGTGGCTGGAGGCCAGGGACGAGGTGGAGACCGTCTGCTACGCCGGACTGCCGTCCAGCCGCTGGCACGAGCTGGCCCAGAAGTACCTGCCCAAGGGCGCGGGCGCGGTGGTCTCCTTCGACCTGCGCGGCGGGGTGGAGGCGGGCAAGGCGTTCGTGGACGCGGTCGAGCTGTTCAGTCACCTGGTCAACATCGGCGATGTGCGCAGCCTGATCGTGCACCCGGCCAGCACCACGCACAGCCAGCTCTCCGCCGCCGAACAGGCCGCCACCGGCGTCACCCCCGGCCTGGTCCGGCTCTCCGTCGGCATCGAGGGCCTGGAAGACCTCAAGGCCGATCTGGAGGCCGGTTTCCGGGCCGCCAAGGCCGCGCTCGGCGGCTGAGGATGCTCACCGACGTCCTCGCCCCGCCCGCCACCGCCGCCTGGCGGGCGGGCGACCCACCCGGCCGCCGCCGCTGGCTGGACCTGCGTGGCCCATTGCCGTTGCAGGCCGGTGGCGCGCTGCCGGGGGCCCGGCTCGCCTACGAGACCTGGGGCAGTCTCAACCCCAAGCGGGACAACGCGATCCTGGTGCTGCACGCGCTCACCGGGGACAGCCACGTCAGCGGGGCGGGCGGGCCGGGCCATCCCACCGCGGGCTGGTGGGATGGCCTGGTCGGCCCCGGCCGCGCGGTGGACACCAACCACTGGTTCGTGGTCGCGCCCAATGCCCTCGGCGGCTGCCAGGGCAGCACCGGCCCGGCATCGGTCGCCCCGGACGGGAAACCGTGGGGCAGCCGGTTCCCGTTCCTGACCCTCAACGACCTGGCCCGCGCCGAGAACGACCTGGCCGATCATCTCGGCGTGGACGCCTGGGCCGCGGTGATCGGCGGTTCGCTTGGCGGCATGCGGGCGCTGGAATGGGCGCTGTGCCAACCGGACCGGGTGCGCGCGCTGTTGCTGCTGGCCTGCACCGCGGCCAGCAGCGCCGAGCAGATCGGCTGGTGCTCGGCGCAGGTGCGGGCGATCGAGGCGGACCCGAACTGGCGCGGCGGCGACTACCACCACGCGCTGCCCGGTCACGGCCCGCACGCCGGACTCGGCCTGGCCCGGCGGATCGCGCACCTCACCTACCGTAGTCCGGCGGAGCTGAACGGCCGCTTCGGCCGGATCCCGCAACCCGGCGAGAACCCTTGGCAGGGCGGCAGATACTCGATCGAGTCCTATTTGGACCATCAGGCGGCCAAGCTGGTGCGCCGCTTCGACGCGGGCAGCTACGTCACGCTCACCAAGGCCATGGCCGACTACGACGCGGGCCGCGGCCGCGGTGGCGTGACGGCGGCACTGGCCTCGGTACGGGCCCGCACACTGGTCGCCGGGGTCGCCGGAGATCGACTGTTCCCCCTTGCCCAGCAACAGGAACTGGCCGACGGCATCCCGGACGCCGGACCGCCGCGGGTGCTCGGCTCGCCGTACGGGCACGACGGTTTTCTGCTTGAGACCGGTCAGCTGGGGCCGATCGTGGGTGAGCTGCTCAGTCGCTAGGGGTCCGGGAATCCTTGCGGATGGGGTGTTCCGGCGGCACCTCGACGATCACGATGCGCACCCCGTCCGGATCGCTGATCCACATCTCGTGCAGGCCCCACGGCTCGCGTTTCGGCTCCCGCAACACGGTCACCCCGCGGTCCAGGAGTTCCCGGTGGGTGGCCGCGAGATCCCTTACCTGCAACCACAACGCGATGTTGCCTGCGCCGCCGTCACCGCTGTGCCCGGAGACCTCCAGGTAGCCCTGGCCGAGGAAGAACACCGTGCCGCCGGGGAATTCGCGGCTGATGGCCAGGCCGAGGGTGTCCCGGTAGAACGCGGTGGCGCGGGCCGGATCGGCCGGTCGCAGGATGATCCGGCTGTTGATCGGGTGCATGTGTGATCCCCTCAGCCCTTGACGCCCGTGGTGGTGATTCCCCGCACGACCTGGCGCTGAAACACCAGGAAGAACACCAGCAGCGGCAGCCCGCCGAGCAGGCTGGAGGCCATCACCTGGGCATAACGCAGACCGTAGCTGCTCTGCACCGAGGCCAGGCCGACCGGGATGGTCATCATGTCCGGGTCGGTGGCCACGATGAACGGCCACAGGAAGTTGTTCCAGGTGGTGACGAAGGTGAAGATGGCCACCGCGGCCAGCGCCGGGCGGGCCAGCGGGAGCATGATGCTCCAGTAGATCCGCCACCGGCTCGCGCCGTCCACCCGCGCCGCCTCCTCCAGTTCGCGTGGCACGCCGTCGAAGAACTTCTTCAGCACGTACACCATGGCGGGCAACACGATCTGCGGCAGCACCAGGCCCCAGTAGGTGTCCACCAGACCCAGCCCCACCATTTGGCTGAACAGCGGCACGATCAGCACCTGCGGCGGCACCACGATCCCGGCCACCACCACCCACAGCAGCACCTGGCGGCCGCGGAACTCGGTGCGGGAGAAGCCGTAGGCGGCCATGCTGGCCAGCAACACCGTCAGCACCGTCACCAGCACGCCGACCAGCACGCTGTTGCCGAACCAGGTCGGCAGCCCGGTCTCGCCGAGCACCTTGCCGAAGGCGTCCAGGGTCGGCCGTTCCGGCAGCCAGCGCACCGGGATCTTCGTGGTGTCCGCCTCCGGCCGCAGCGCGGTGGACAGCGCCCAGCCCAACGGCAGCAACCACATCAGCGCCAGCACCAGGGCCACCGACAGCCGGGTGGCGCGGGCCGCGGGACGTTCCCGGTCGAAGGCGCTCACGAGGTCCGCTCCGCTCGGGCGCGCTGGATCCGGAACTGGAGCACGGCCAGGGCCACGATCAGCGTGAAGAACAGGTAGGAGATCGCCGAGGCGTACCCCACCCGGAAGTTGGTGAAGCCGCTCTCGTAGATGTACTGCACGATGCTGCGCACCTCCGGGTTGGTGCCGCCGGTGAGCAGGTAGACCTGGTCGAAGACCTTGAGCGAGGCCAGGATCTGCAACACCAGCACCAGCACGTGCGTGCGGCGCAACAGCGGCAGGGTCAGCCAGCGCAGCCGGGACCAGCCGGTGGTGCCGTCCAGGGCGCCCGCCTCGTACAGCTCGCGTGGGATCTCGCCCAGCCCGGCCAGGTAGAGCAGGTAGTTGAAGCCCACCGTCCACCAGACCGTGGTGAGCACGATGGAGACCATCAGCACGTCGTTGTCGCTGAGCCAGCCCACCTCGCCGAGGCCGAGCCAGCTGAGGGTGTCGTTGATCAGGCCGAAACCCGGTTGGTAGAGCCACATCCAGATCAGCACCACCACCGAGACCGGCAGCACGTACGGGGCGAAGAAGGCCAGCCGGAACAGCCAGGCGGCGGGCAGTTTCCGGTGGGTCAGCAGGGCCAGGCCCAGACCGATGGCCACCAGCGGCGGGGTGCTGAGCACGGTGAACACCAGTGTGTTCCACAGCGAGCGCCACACCGCCGGATCACCGAACAGCTCGGCGTAGTTGTCCAGGCCCACCCAGGCGTCCGAGCCCGCGCCGGTGATGCTCTGGTTGGTGAAGCTCATCTTCACTCCGAGCAGCAGCGGCACCACCAGGAAAGCCAGGTACAGCACCAGGAACGGGGCCACGAACCAGAACCCGGACCACTCGCGCCCCCGCACGGTCCTGTTCATCGGCGCTGCCTCCCCGGTTGTTCTCGCGCGTCGGTCATAGCTGTGGTCGTGGCGTGGCCAGCAGGGTGCGCATGGCCGCGGTGAACTCCGGGATGGCCGCCTCCGGGCTCAGCCCGCCCGCGCAGACCTGGCTGAACACCGCGCCCGCCCGGTTCTGCAACTCCGAGGCCGCGCCGCCGAACCAGCACGGCGGGTCCAGCTCCAGGCTGTCCGCGGCCGCGGCGTACCGCGACGCCGGACCCAGCTGGGCGTACTCCGGGCTGGCGGCCACCGGGCGGTAGGCCGGGATGTGCCCGCCCTTGGCCCAGGTCAGGCTGTGCTGGAGCAGGAAGCGCACGAAGTCCACGGCGGCGCGGGTACGAGCCGGATCGCGGTCGGCCCGGTGCGGCAGCACCAGCGCGTGCGCGTCACCATGCACTCCGGCCGTGTCATATATCGCCGGGAAGGGTATGACGTCGAACGGAGTGTTCTGTTCGACGAAGGTGGGCATCTCCCACTCGCCGTTCCAGAAGAACCCGGCCTGCCCGCTGCCGAACATGGCCACCGCGGCGTTGTTGTTGAGATCGCCGCGGGCCACCCCGGACTCCACGGTGATCGCGCGCAGGAACCGCAGCGCGCGCAGTGCCTTGGCCTCGTCCAGCACCAGTCTGGTGGCGGCCGGGTCGAACAGCTCGCCGCCCTGCTGCCGGTACAGCGTCCAGAACAGCCGCCACGGGTTGATGTCCGCCGATACCGCCATGACCACGCCCTGCTGTGCCCCGGCCTGCTTGGCCCGCCGGAAGGCGTCCAGCAGCGCGGCCTCGCCACGCAGCGGCAGCAGTCGGCCGTCCGGGCCGAGCAGACCGGCTTTCCCGCAGATCTCGGTGTTGTAGAAGAGCACCAGCGGGTGGGTATCCAGGGGCAGCGCGTAGACCCGGCCCTGGTGCTGGGCGCGTTGCCAGGCCGCGGCCGGGAAGGCCGGGGCGGTCAGCCCGAACTCGTCCAGCAGAGCGGGGTCGTAGGGGTCGAGCAGCCCGGCGGGGGCGTAGCCGGCCAGCCGGGACAGGTGCAGCACCGCGACGTCGGGGGAGCGGCCACCGGCGGCGGCCATGGCCAGCTTGGTGTAGTACGGCGTGCCCCAGGCCAGTGTGGTGGCCTGCACCGGCACCTCGGGCCGGGCCCGCTGGAACGCGGTGACCAGCTCCATCATCCGGGCCCCGTCACCACCGGTGAACAGGTTCCAGAACTTCAGCGGCGTCCCGTCAGCCGGACCCGGCGGACCGCATGCGCTCGCGCCTGCCCCCATACCCAGCGCGAGCGCCGCGGTCCCCTGGAGGAACCGCCGCCTGTCCAAGTGACCGTCCACCCTGGTACTGCCCGGTTGTCCGGCCCTCCGACTGCGTCTCCACACGGCGCCTCCAGAACCCCCAGCACGACCAATCCCCCTCGGTCGCGTCCTGGTTTCTACAGCGTTGTAAACAACGTTGTAAAGATGCGAGCGGGCGACTTCGCCCGATAAGGCGTGAATTGTGACAGTCCCGCGATCGAGGTGGTTTACAACGATGTAAAGTGCTTCTCCATGGGCGTGAGCCTGAAAGACGTCGCCGCGCTCGCGGGGGTGTCGGTGAAGACGGTGTCCAACGTCGTCAACGACTACGCCCACGTCAGCGAACAGACCAGGGCCAAGGTGCGGCAGGCCATCACCGAGCTGGGTTACCAGCCCAACCTCACCGCGCGCCATCTGCGGTACGGCCGGTCCGGCATCATCGCGCTGGCCCTGCCCGAGCTGGACATACCCTACTTCAGCGAGCTGGCCAGATCCGTCATCGGCTGCGCCGAGGCCCAGTCCTGGGCGGTGCTGATCGAACAGACCGAGGGCCTGCGCGAACGCGAGCTGCTGATCGCCTCCGGCCTGCGCTCGCGCACCGTGGACGGCCTCATCCTCAGCCCGCTGGCCCTCGACGGCGCGGACCTGGCCCAGCTGGGCACCGAGATGCCGGTGGTGCTGCTGGGCGAGCGGATCGGACCGGGCGCCGCGGACCACGTGGTGATCGACAACATCGCCGCCGCCCGCGCCGCCACCGAACACCTGATCGGCCTGGGCCGCCGCCGGATCGCCGCCATCGGCGCCAGGGTGGTGGAGGGCCAGGACACCTCCAACCTGCGGCTGGCCGGATACGCCCAGGCACTCAACGCCGCCCGCATCCAGCTGGACCCGGACCTGGTCGTGCCGGTGCCCAGCTACCACCGCACCCCCGGCGCGGACGCCATGGCCGCGCTGCTCGCGCTGCCCGAACCCCCGGACGCGGTGTTCTGCTTCAACGACCTGCTCGCCCTCGGCGCGCTGCGCACCCTGCTGGCCAGGGGAGTGCGGGTGCCCGAGGATGTGGCCCTGGTCGGTGTGGACGACATCGAGGACGGCCGGTTCAGCACCCCCACGCTGACCACGATCCGCCCGGACAAGACCCAGATCGCCTCGGTCGCGGTCCGCATGCTCCTCGAACGGATCAACGGCGCGGACATGCCGGCGCGGGAGTTCCAGGCCGATTTCACCCTGCAGATCAGGGAGAGCACGGTCGGGCGGGCGGCGGGCTGAGCGGGCTCAGGCCAGGTGCGCCGGGAACCCGCCGGTGGCCACCGGGCCCCAGCGTTCCGGAGTCAGCCGCAGCAGGGATTTGCCCTGCTTGCGCATGGCCTCCCGGTACACGTCCCAGTCCGGGTGCTCGCCGGAGATGGACCGGAAGTACTCGACCAGGGGTTCGATCGCCTCGGGCTGGTCGATGACCTCGATCGTGCCGTCCACCTGCACCCACGGGCCGTTCCAGTCATCGGACAACACCACGATGCCGCCGCGCGGATCGCGGCGGGCGTTGTTGGCCTTGGCGCGGTCCGGGTAGGTCGAGACCACGATCCGGCCCTCGCTGTCAACCCCGCAGGAGACCGGGCTGGCCTGCGGGCCGCCGCCGGCCCTGGTGGTGATCAGCAGACCGTGGTGACGCGGGCGGAGGAACTCCAGCAGGGCGTCGCGGTCCACCTGGGTGTTGGTGGCGATGGGTCGAGGCACGCATCCGAGCATAGGCTCTTCCCGGGTTCAGACGTCGGAGGTGTGAATGACGGAGAGTGTGCGTGCCGCGGCCACTATCGAGGCGCGGTCCATCGACCCGGTGCCCGAGGCGGAACGGCACGGCAGGCCGCGCAGCCTGTTCACACTGTGGTTCGCGGCCAACATGCAGGTCACCGCGGCGGTCACCGGCGCGCTCACCCTGCTCAGCGGGCTGCACCCGGTGTGGGGGCTGGTCGCGATCGCGCTGGGCAACGTGCTGGGCGGGGTGCCGATGGCGCTGCACGCGGCCCAGGGCCCCAAGCTCGGCGTGCCGCAGATGATCCAGAGCCGGGCGCAGTTCGGCGTGTACGGCGCGGTGCTGCCGCTGGTGCTCGTGGTGATCATGTACCTCGGGTTCTTCGCCAGCGGCAATGTCCTTGGCGGACAGGCGATCTCGGGGATCAGCGGGCTGCCGATCGATGTCAGCATCGTGCTGTACGCGGTGCTCTCCGGGGTGTTCGCGGTGATCGGCTACCGGCTGATCCACCGCTTCGGCTGGGTGGCCTCCGCGCTGTCGGTGGTGGTCTTCGTCTACCTCTCCATCCGGCTGATCAGCACCCAGGACCTCGGCGCGGTGCTCGCCGCCCCGCGGCTGGACTTCCCCAAGTTCCTGCTCGCGCTCTCCCTCACCGCGTCCTGGCAGCTCACCTTCGGGCCCTATGTCGCCGACACCTCCCGCTACCTGCCCTCGGCCACCTCGGTGCGGGCCACCTTCTGGTGGACCTACGGCGGCACCGTGCTCGGCGCGGTGTGGGCGATGTCCTTCGGCGCGCTGGCCTACGCGGTGGCCGGGAACGCCTTCAAGGGCAAGGAGGTCGCTTACCTGGTCGGGCTCGGGCACGCCGGGCTGGTGGTGCCGCTGCTGCTGTCGATCGCGCTGGGCAAGTTCACCGTGAACGTGCTCAACATCTACGGCGGGTACATGTCGGTGGCCACCACCTTCACCGCCTTCACCCGCCGCGCCGCCCTCTCTCCTGCGGTGCGGATCGGTTACGTGGCCGCGATCGCGGTGCTCGGCGCGGTCATCGCCATCCTCGGCCGCGGCGAGTTCCTGAAGAACTTCGTGCTGTTCCTGGAGTTCCTGCTCTACTTCCTCACCCCGTGGAGCGCGATCAACCTGATCGACTTCTACGCGGTGCGCAAGGAGCGTTACGACCTGGCCGCGATCTACGACCCCGACGGTATATACGGCCGGTGGGGTATATCGGCGCTCATGGCATACGCGGCCGGGGTGCTGGTGCAGATCCCGTTCGCCAACGTGCCCGGCGTGTTCACCGGTTTCCTGGCCCCGCTACTGGGCGGCGCGGACATCGCCTGGCTGCTCGGGCTGACCGTGCCCGCGGCGTTGTACCTGGTTTTCTTCCGCCGCCAGGCAACGCGAAGCAGGGTGTCCTCCGTCCAGAGGACATGAGGCAGTCAGGCGGAGCGGGAACGGGTTGGGTGCGCGCGGGTGTGACCGCGGTGGTGGCCGGGCTGGTGGCCGGTGGCGCGGTCTCCGCGGCGGGCCCACTGGCCCAGCCCGAACCACCACCGGTCTCCGACGCCGCGGTCCGCCTGGTCGCCTACGACTCCTGCCCCGCCGCACTGGCCGGTTTCCGGCAGGCCGCGACCCCCGTGGTCAGCGCCTACGGCTTCGCCCAGCAGGGCAGACCGTCCACCGACGCGCGCACCGGCGCCGAGCTGAACAGCCCGGGCGCGGCCGGTGACCGCAGCATCGAGAGCAAGGCCCCCGACCAGGGCCACTCCACCACCAACCGGCACGAGGCGGGCGCCGATGAGCCGGACCTGGTCAAGAGCGACGGCAAACGCCTGGTCTCCATCGTCGACGGCAAACTCCGGGTGATCGACCTGGCGAGCAACAAGGCCACCGGGGTGCTGGAACTCCCGGGCGGACCGGCCACCCAGCTGCTCACCCACGGCGACCGCGCCCTGGTGCTGACCTCCGGCGTCAGCCACGCCGAGCCCCGGTCCCACCCCAGGGGCGACTGGCCCGCAGGCTCGGCCAAGCTGGTGCTGGTCGACCTGTCCGGCGCGCCGAAGACGGTGGGCAGCCTGGACGTCGACGGGTCCTATGTGGACTCCCGGCAGGTTGGCGGCGTGGCCAGGGTGGTCATCCGGTCGATGCCGAAGCTGAAGTTCGCCTACCCCGACGGCACGCTCAACGCCGAAGCGGCGTTGCGGCGCAACCAGGACATCGTGCGCGACTCCGCCATCGGCGACTGGCTGCCCCGCTACCGCCTGGACGGTGAGGCCGGGACGGCCGAGGGCCAGCTGGTCGACTGCGCCCGGGTGAGCCACCCGGCCAAGTTCAGCGGCGCCTCCATGCTCACCGTGCTGACCCTGCCCCTGGACAAACCTCTCGGCAACGGCGACCCGGTGACCGTGGCCGCCGACGGGAACACGGTGTACGGCAACGAGAAAAGCCTCTACGTCGCCGACGACCAGTGGCCCCGCGCGGTGCCCCTGCGCGGTGGCGCCGAGGTCGCCCCGGAACCACAGCCCCGCACCCAGGTGCACCAGTTCAGCGTGGACGGTTCCGCCCCGCCGAAGTATCTGGCCTCCGGTTCGGTGCCCGGCGCGCTGCTCAACCAGTACTCCCTCTCCGAACACAACGGCAACCTGCGCATCGCCACCACCACGAACCGCGGCGGCGCCCAGCCCCGCCAGGTCCCCGACTCGCAGAGCGCGGTGACCGTGCTGGCCCGCCAGGGCGACAAACTCACCGAGATCGGCAAACTCGACGGCCTGGGCAAGGGCGAACGCATCTACGCCGTCCGCTTCTTCGGCGACACCGCCTACGTGGTCACCTTCCGCCAAACCGACCCGCTGTACACAGTGGACCTGCGCGACCCCCGCCGTCCCCGCGCCGTGGGCGAACTCAAGATCACCGGATATTCCGCGTACCTGCATATGGCGGGCCCCGGCAAACTCATCGGCGTAGGCCAGGAAGCCAGCGACCAAGGCCGGGTCCTGGGCACCCAGGTATCCCTGTTCGACGTCTCCGACCAGTCCAACCCCCGCCGCCTGGCCCAGCACCACCTCCCCGGCGCCTTCTCCGAAGCCGAGTTCGACCCGCACGCTTTCCTGTACTGGCAACAAACCGGCCTACTGGTCCTCCCCGTGAGCCGAGGCTGGGCAGCCCCCCGCGGCGACCGCCCCATGCCCCCCGCGGGCGGCGCGCTGGTCCTGCGCATCGGCGACGGCAACGTCACCCAACTAGGCCAGGTAGCCCACCCCCAGGACCGCTCCGCAGGCTCCGACGCCACAGTCCGCCGCTCCCTGGTAGCCGCAGGCTCCCTCTGGACAATCTCCTCCGCAGGCATCAAGCGCCAAGACCTCACCACCCTCACCGACCAATCCTGGCTCCCCTTCACCTAACCCCGCCCCACAACGGCCAAAACCCCGTCCACAACGGCCAACACGCCGGCGAGGTTTCAACCTCCGCGCGTGTTGGCCGTTGTCGTACGGCGAGTTGGCCGTTATGGACGGCGAGTTGGCCGAACTCGTACGCCACGTTGGCCGTTGTTGTACGCCGTAGGCAGCTGCGACCGGGCGAAGCCCGAAAACCGGTGGCCGGGCTGGCTTTTCGAAAACTCATCCCGAGCGGTTCCCCATCCCCGTCAGCCTGGAGAGGACACACCGCATCCCGGGCAGCGGCCCTGCAACACAATCCGCCGCCCGGCGAACCCAACGTGACCGGGCCGCTGCCCGGGATGTGGTTTGGTATCGGAGGGCTGACGGGGATGGGGAACCGCACACGAGCACTGCTCTTTGCCTGTGATCTTCTCCCCCCATCCTTTGATTTCTGCCCGTCCGGCGAGGACGCACTTGATCTTCGCTCTTGACTGTCAACCCGGAGATCAAAAGGATGGCCTCGCCGGCCGGGCAGACCACCGGAGGGGTGGGGCAGATCAACACCCGGGATGAGCGGGTTGCGGGGCGGGGTCTGGGCTGCCGGGGGTGGTTCCAGCGTGGCTCCGAGGGCTCGCGTGTTCTCCGTACGGCCTTCCGCCAGCCAACCACACCTCACCGAGCGGCCCCCGTCGCGTTGGGCGGGCAGGCGGCGGCAGGTTGCAGGGGCCACTCGGCGAGGCGCGGTCAGCATGCTCCAGGCCGTACGGAGAACACGCGAGGGCCCTCGTCGTGGGGGTTTCACCCCCTGCCCCGCCGCGGGGCGCGCGCCCCGAAGGGCCTCGGTGTTGCGCGCGTGTTTTGTGGCGGCCTGTGGATAACTGGTTGGCGTATATATCGTGGCACTGTATATTCAGCACCATGGAGAGTCTTTCCGAGCAGGCGTTTCTGGTGCTCACCGCGTTGGCCGATGAGCCGCGGCACGGCTACGGCTTGATCCAGGAGGTCAAGGAACTCTCTGGAGACCGGATCCAACTGGCCGCGGGCACCCTGTACGGGCTGCTGGATCGGTTGGCCAAACAAGGTCTGGTCGCGCTCGACCGGGAAGAGGTCGAGAACTCCCGGCTCCGGCGGTACTACCGGCTCACCGATGAGGGGGCGGACGCGGTGCGGGCCGCGGCGGAGCGGATGGCCGAGGGGGCGAAGCTGGCCAGGCAGCGGCTGGTGCGGCGGCGGTTGTTCCGGGCTACGGGGAGGCTGGCGTGAACATCGGGGAATCGGTCGAGGACAGCTGCCGTCGGCTGGTCCGGGTGCTGCCGGTGGACTACCGGGCGGCGCATGGGGAGGACCTGGTCAGCACCCTGGCCGACACCGTGGACGAGCGTGGGGTGCTGCCGTTGCGGGAGCGGCTGGCGGTGCTCGCGCTGGCGGTGCGGCTGCGGGTGGTGACCCCGGTGACGGGGCCGGCCGCGGCGGCGCTGGTGGCGTTGCTGGTGCTGGTGCAGACCGGGATCGCGCTGGCGGGGCTGCTGGTGGGGACGGTGTCCGCGGCGCTGTTCCTGGGGCAGGCGTGGACGCCCGCGCCGGTGCACGATGTGCCGTTGACCTTGGATCTGGGCGGTGAGCTGGCCACTCAGATCGGCCAGGACCTGGTGTTCCTGGCGGCCTGGCTGGTCGTGTTGCACGGGCTGCTGCGCGGTCGCCGGTTCGCCGCGCCCGCGGCGGCGGTGCTGGCCGGGATTCCGCTGGTGTTGCAGGTGATCTACAATCCGCTGGCCATGGCGTGGCCGGGCAGGTTGCTCGGGGTGTGCACGGTCCTGGCGGCGTTGCTCGCCTGGCGTTGCGCGCCGCTGTCCGTGCCAGGCAGGCCGCGGCGCTGGCTGCTTGGACTGCCGCTGGCGACTGTGCTGTCGCTGGGGCAGGCGCAGGTCCTGATGATGTTGCCCGAGGAGTTCCAGGCGCCGGTGGTCTGGGCGTTGGCGGCCTTGGTGACCGCGGCCGCGGTGCTGGTGGCCAGGGGCAGGCCGTGGCTGTTGCTCGCCGTGAGCTGGCTGGCCGTGGTGCTGGGGCTGGCACACGTGGTCGCGCCGCTGACCTTCGACTTCTACCCGGCCGAGCCGCACGTTCCCGCCGCGCTGGCGGCCGCGGTGGTGCTGGCCGGGGTGGCGCGGCTCAACCGAGCCGGGGCAGTTCGCCGCGTGGCCCGGCGTTGAGCGAGCGGTCCGGGCGGCCCTCGGTGCGGTGCCCGACCAGGCGGCCCGGCCCGTAGCTCAACTCGCCGGTCGGACCCGCGGAGAGCTGGTTCATGCTGGCCGCCAGGTCCGCCTCCACCCCGCCGGGCAGTTTCAGCTTCACCAGCAGCGGCAGCACAAAACCGAGGGCGACCAGGCCGGTGAGCACCGGGGTGAGCGTGGCAAGCACGACCGTGTTCACCTTGTCGGTGAAGAAGAATCCGACCCACAGCGCCACCAGCAGACTGGTCGCCACCGACACCAGCGCGGCGCTGCCGACCAGGCTGCGGCGGGCCACCGCGAGGCTGTGCGTGGCCAGTTCGATCAGCCTGCGTGCCTCCACGTGCCCTGGCTCGCGTTCCAGGCAGCGGCGCAGGAACCGGACCGCGCGGCGGCGGTGTGCCGGACGAGCTTGTACCTCGGCGCCGTTCTCGCCGATCTTGAACGCGGCCACGCCCGCCACGAAGTAGGGCTCGGGTTCGGTGGCGGCCGCGCCGATCGCCTGCTGGGCCAGGGCGAGGGCCTCCAGGTGGAACTCGCGGCGCTGGGTGGCGTCACCGCGTTCGACCAGCAGCCGGGCCAGGGTCAGCCGCAGCTGCCAGGCCGGCGCGTCGCAGTCGGTGCGCTCCAGGGCATCGCGCAGCACGCGTTCGGCGGCCACCAGGTCGCCGGGGGAGCGGGCCAGCGCGAGGGCCAGGCCGATGGCGGCCGCGCCGCTGCGGGGTTCGCACAGCAGGGCCTGCCGGAAGTGCTGGGCGGCGGCCCTGGCGTCCGCGCCCGGCTCGGCGCCGTCCTGATCCCGTTGCAGCAGCAGGCTGCCGAGCTCCACATGCGCTTGCGCGTCGTAGAAATCCCGTGCCAGGGCCTTGTCGAACAGCTCCTCGGCCTCGCCGAAACGTTCCAGCTGGGCCAGCAGCGCACCCAGGTCGACGTAGCTGCCGTTGAACGGGTCCAGGGTGATGGTGCGCCGCAGGTGGTGCTCAGCCAGGGGATAGTCGCGCTGGCGGGCGTAGAGCACCCCGGCGCAGGTGTGCGCGAGCAGGTTGACCGGATCGCGGTTGAGCACGTCCAGGCAGAGCCGCTCGGCCTCCTCCTCGTGTTCGGGTTCGCCGCCGCGCACCAGCGTCCAGGCCAGCCCGCACTTGACCGCGGCGTCCTCGGGATCCAGCAGCGCGGCGGCCCGGAACCGGGCGGCGGCCTCGGCGAAATCGCCGTCGGCGAAGGCCACCCAGCCCAGCCCGCGCAGCGCGTCCAATTTCTCGTCCGGGTCCTCGGCCAGTTCCAGCAACGCGCTGAAGTCCTTGCGCGCCAGGCTGGAGCGGCCCTGGTCACGGTGCACCCAGCCGCGTTCGGCGAGCAGTTCCGGCTGGGTGGGCCGGTCCGCGAGCGCGGTCTCCATGAGCTGGCGGGCCTCGCGGAAACGGCCCAGTGAGCGCAGGGTGGCGGATTTGGCGGTGATCGTGCCGACCGAGAGCGGGGCCTGGGCCAGGATCCGGTCGAAGCAGTCCAGCGCGTCGGCGTACCGGTTCTGGCCGTCCAGGATGTTGCCCTGCAACAACATCAGCCCGGTGTCGGCCGGGAACAGCGCCAGCCCGGCCTCGACCTCGGCGGTGGCCTCGGGGAAAAGCTTGCGCACGAACAACAACCGCACCTTGGCCTGGATGATCTCCGCGGTGGGCTCGAACTGCCCGGTGATCCGGTCCAGTTCGGCGCGGGCCTCGGCGAGCCGGCCGAGCTGCAGTTCCAGCCACACCACCTGCAGCCGCAACGAGATCCGGTCCGGATGGGCCCTGGCCCCGGCCCGCAGTTCGCGGACGGCCTGCTCCTGGCGGCCCAGCCAGCCCAGGCAGTCCAGCCGTCCGGACAGGCCCTGCGGGCCGACCGGGTCGACCTCCGCGATCGCGGTGTACTCGGCCAGCGCGGCCTCGATCCGCCCTTCCCGCACCAGGATCCGCGCGTGCTGCGTCCGCAGGTCGGTGGACCACGGGAACAGCGCGAGCGCCGCGTCGGCGGCCAGCCGGGCCTCGGCGAAGCGGCAGGCCGAGCGCAACGTCCGGATCCGGTGCAGGTGCACCCGCTGGTTGCCGGGATCGCGCTCGCCCAGCCCGGCCAGCACGGCGAGGGCCTCCTCATGCCGGTGCCGCGCGCGCAGGTGGTTGACCAGGTCGTGGCCGACCGAGGTGACCTCGGGCAGCTCGGCCATCGCCGCGCGCAGCAGGGCCTCCGACTCCGCCGCGCGGCCCTGCACCCAGGCCACCCTGGACTGCCGGTGCCGCAGCGGCGGGTTGTGCGGGTGCAGCAGCACGGCCTCGGCGGTGACCTGGGCGGCCTCGGCCACCCGGCCGGACTCCAGCAGCGTCTCGGTCAGCAGCAGCCACAGGGTGGCGTCGCCGGGCGCCCGGTCGACCGCGTTGCGGGCCGCCGTCACCGCCTCGGCCAGCCTGCGCGCGCTCAGCCGGGCGGAGCTGATCTCCTGCCATAGCCCGGAATCCCACGGCCTGCGACTCACCTCGGCCGCGACCAGCCGGTCCGCTTCCTCGGCCCGGCCGACCTGGTAACGCAACCGGATCGCGCCGCCGAATGCCTCGTTGTGCTCGGCGTTGAGCACCAGGGCCTTCTCGCAGGCGCCGATGGCGTCGTCGAACCGGAAAAGCTGCTCCAGCGTCCAGGCGAGTTCGACCCACAGGTCCACCGCGTCCGGTTCCTTGGCCAGCGCGGTCCGCAGCAGCGGTTCGGTCTCGGCGACCCGGCTGAGCCTGCGCAGACAGCGGACCAGGCCGCGCAGGATCACCCGGTCGGCCGGGTGCGCGGCGTGCGCGGCCACCAGCGCGGCCTCGGCGGCGACCTCCTGGTCGATCTCGATCAGGCTCCAGGCGTTGAGGAAGCTCAGCCGCGCGGACTCCGGCAGTTCCCGGTGCGCGGCCACGGCGGCGGCCCTGGCCTCGGTGCGCCGGTTCAGGCTGAACAGCAACTGGATCCGCCAGTACAGCAGGTCCTCATCGGCCGGGTCCGCCGCCAGTCGACTGTCCACTTCGGACAGTGCGGTGCTGAAGCGGCGGCCCCAGCTGAGGTGGCGCACCAGATCCAGGGGCAGGTTCGCCGAGTCCGGGAACCGGGCGATGGCCGTGCGCAGGGCGGCCTCGACGACCTCGTCGCCCGCGGTGTCCTGGAGCAGTGCGATGCGCCTGCGGTGCAACGACTCGGCGTCCGGACAGCGTTCCAGCGCGGTGTCCAGCAGGGTGCCCGCCTCGGCCAGCCTGCCCCTGGTCATCAGGTGGCCGATCCGGGCGTACCAGCCTTCGGCGTCGGCGGGAGCCAGTTCGGTGGCGGTGCGGTACGCGCTCTCGGCGGCCTCGTGATCGCGCTGGATCTCCAGTGACCGCCCCAGGTCCTCCCATAGTTCGGCGTGCCGCGGCCGGTGGGTCAGGCACTGGCGCAGCACGGTGACCGCCTCGCCCGCGCGGTCCAGGGTGCGCAGCAGCGAGCCGAGGGCGATGCCGACCTCCACGTTGGCCGGGATGCGGTCGAGTACGGTGCGGTACAACGTCACCGCGTCCTCGGCCCGGCCTTCCTCGCGCAGGTGCCAGCCCAGCTCGCGCACGAATTCGTTGTCGTAGGGCCGGTTCGCGACCAGCCCGCGCAGCAGCGTCTCGGCCTCGGCGGCCGCGCCGGACTGGCGGCGCAGCCGGGCCACCAGCCGCGGCGTCCACTGGTTGGCCTGGTCCAGCTCCAGTGCGCTCTCCGCGATCGGCAGCGCGGCCGCGGCGCCCTGTTCGGCCTCGACGAGTTCGGCCTGTTCGGTGCGGATGTCGGCATCGTGCGGCAGTCCGCGGGCGGCTTCGGCGAGCACCGCGGTGGCCTCGGGCAGCCGATCGGCCAGGCACAGCGAACTCGCCCACTGCCACCAGCCGTGCGACTGCCCTGGGTTGAGCCGGGCCGTGGCCGCGAACTCCGCGATCGCCTTGGGGTGATCGAGGACCTGGGTGTGCGCCTTGCCGAGGGCGTGCCGCAGCGCGTACAGGTGCGGCCGGGCGCGCACCGCCGCGGTGAGCAGCCGGACCGCCTCGGCCTGCTCGCCTGCCGCCTGCAGGGTGTCGGCGTGGGTGAGGATGGCGGTGATCCGGCGCGGGAACCGTTCGTGCAGCGCATTGGCGGCGGCCACCGCCTCGGCGTGCCTGCCCTGGCCGCGCAGGCTGCGCACCAGCTCGTCGTGCACGTCCACGTCCGCCGCGAACTCGGCGAGGAACTCCCTGGCCAGCTGTTCGGACTCGGGATGCCGGTGCAGGCGGCGCAGGGCGGCCAGTCGCCATTCCACCGCGTCCTCGGCCTTGGCCGCGCTGAACGGGACCTCCTCGGTGACCGCGAGCGCGGCCGGGTAGTCGCCGAGGGAGTAGTGCAGCCGCGCCTGGGCGACGCGCAGTTCGACGTCCTCGGGCCAGCGGGCGCGGGCGGCGGCCACGGTGGCCAGGGCCTGCTCGTACTGGTTGCGCCAGTGCAGCACCGCGACCAGCCAGCCGTGCGGGCGCGGTTGCTCAGGCGCGAGCTCGGCGGCCCGGGTGAAGTGCAGGTCGGCCAGGTCGAGCTGGACGCGTACCAGGGCGATCCGGCCCAGCTGGATGTGCAGTTCGGGGTCCTCGGGGCGGTGCCGCAGCTCCCGGCGGACCAGCCGGGCGAGCCGGGTGACCGCGCCCTCGCCGAGCAGTCCGCGTGCCTCGTCCTGGATCCGGTCCCAGCCCACTGCCACCTCCGTGCCGCCTCGCCGGGGTGATCATCGCTGCTCGGGCGGCCGCCATGGGGCGGAATGGCGGAATGAAACCTGTTTGGCGGTACCCGCATGATGGAGGCATGACCGAACTCGCCCCCGCCGCCACCGGTAGCCGCCGGCCCTGGACCGAGGTCGCCGCGCCGGTGCGCGCCGCGGTGGAGCAGTTCCTGGGCGCGCCGGTGATCGAGGCGGTCAGCCAGTCCGGCGGGTTCTCCCCTGGCGTGGCGGCCCGGTTGCGGCTGGCGGACGGGCGGCGGGTGTTTGTCAAAGCGGTGGACTGGCACACGAACAAGCACTCCGCGCCGATGCACCGGGCCGAGTCGATCGTCTCGAAAGGACTGTCCACTGTGGCCCCGGTGCCGGAGCTGCTGGCCAGTTTCGACCAGGACGGCTGGGTGCTGTTGCTCTTCGCCGACGTCGAGGGCACGCAACCGGAGATCCCTTGGCGCGCCGAAGAACTGGACCGGGTGCTGGCGGCCCTGGCCGAGCTGGCCGAGGTGCTGACGCCCGCTCCGGTGCGGGTGCCGGACACCCAGGTCAAGTACGAGCGGATCTTCAGCGGCTGGCGCAGGCTCGCCGCCAATCCCGATGACCGCCTGGACCCGTGGGCGCTGCGCAACCTGGACCGGCTGGCCGCACTGGAATCCGGCTGGCCTGCGGCCGCGGCCGGGAACACCCTGCTGCACGGCGATCTGCGTGCGGACAACCTGCTGCTGACCGCCGACCGGGTGGTGCTGGTCGACTGGCCGCACGCCTGCCGCGGCGCGGCCTGGATCGACCTGCTCGGGCTGCTGCCGAGCGTGCGCATGCAGGGCGGCCCGGAGCCTGAACCGCTGTTCCGGGCGCATCCCGTTGCCGCACAGGCGGATCCGGACGCGGTGAACGCAGTGCTGGCCGGGCTCGCCGGGTATTTCACGCACGGTGCGCTGCAACCCGCTCCGCCCGGCCTGCCCACCCTGCGCGCGTTCCAGGGCGCGCAGGGGGTGACCGCGGTGGAGTGGTTGCGCGGCAGGCTCGGCTGGCCCTAGGGCGTCAGCAGGATCTTGATCGCGCCCTCCTGCTTCTTCTGGAACATCTCGTACCCGCGCGGCGCCTCGGCCAGCGGGATGCGGTGGGTGGCGAATCCGTCGGTGCCCAGGGGATCGTCGTCGCCGAGCAGTGGCAACAGGTCGTCCACCCAGCGGCGCACGTTGGCCTGGCCCATCCGGAGCTGGATCTGCTTGTCGAACAGGGTGAGCATGGGCAGTGGGTCGGCCATGCCGCCGTAGACCCCGGACACCGAGATCGTGCCGCCGCGCCGCACCAGTTCGATGGCCAGGTGCAGCGCGTGCAGCCGGTCCACGCCCGCGGTGCGCATCAGCTTGACGGCCAGCGCGTCCGGCAGCAGCGCGGTGAGCTGCTGGGCGATCCGGCCGACCGGGGAACCGTGCGCCTCCATGCCGACGGCGTCGATCACCGCGTCCGGGCCGCGGCCGTCGGTGCGGTCCCTGATCTGCTCGACCAGGTCGGCCGAGCGCACGTCGATGGCCTCGATCCCGTTGCGGCTGGCCCGTTCCAGCCGGTCCGGCACCAGGTCCAGACCGAAGATCCGTTCCACCCCAAGGTGTTTGGCGATCCGGGTGGCCATATCGCCGATCGGGCCGAGTCCGAGCACCGCGACGCTGCCGCCGGGCGGGATCGCGGCGTACTCCACCGCCTGCCACGCGGTGGGCAGCACGTCGGAGAGGTAGACGAACCGGTCATCCGGCGGACCGGCAGGCACCTTGATCGGCAAGGTGTTGCCGAAGGGCACTCGCAGGTACTCCGCCTGGCCGCCGGGGATCTGGCCGTACAGCTTGGTGTAGCCGAACAGCGCCGCGCCGGATCCCTGCTCGCGCACCTGGGTGGTCTCGCATTGGGACTGCAGGCCGACATCGCACATGAAGCAGGTGCCGCAGGAGACGTTGAACGGCACCACCACCCGGTCCCCTGGCGCGATCGCGGTGACCCCGGGACCGACCTCCTGCACGATGCCCATCGGCTCGTGCCCGAGCACGTCGCCGGGATCCAGGAACGGGCCCATCACCTCGTACAGGTGCAGGTCCGAGCCGCAGATCCCGGTCGAGGTGATGCGGACGATCACGTCGTCGGGTTCGGTGAGCACCGGGTCGGGCACGGTCTCCACTCGCACGTCCCGTTTCCCATGCCAGGTCACGGCTCTCATGCTCGCCTCCGGGAAAGTCGCGGTAACCGTTGGCCTTCCCGGTCACCGCGGCCTGAAACCCGCCGGTCAGGTGGTACCGCGGGTGGGCCAGAGCAGCGCGAGCAGGCCCAGCGCGGCCGCGGCCCAGGTGCTGGTCGCGATCAGCACCTGGTCGGTGAGCTGCGGATAGGCGTGCAGGTGCAGCGAGTGGTAGAGCGCGTGCGGCAGGTTGAAGGCCAGGATCGCCGCCCCGGCCCAGCGGCCGGCGGCCGGGGTGGCCATCAGCAGCGCGCCGATCGCGGTGATGGCCAGGGCCAGGTTGAGGCCGCCGACATCGCGTAGGAGGTGCTCGTTGAACGGGCCGTCGGCGGCCACCCAGCCAGTGCGTGGGCCGGGGAAGTCGGTGTAGAAGCCGGTGGGCCAGAGCAATGCCCACAGGCCGACCGCGGCGTTGGGCAGCGCGGACAGGACCAGGGCGAGGCGGGTCGGTAGTGGTTGCATGCCCAGTGGACGAGACAGCCCGGCCGGGTGTGACAGACTCGCGCGGCGATCAAGGAGGACAGCCATGCCGCACCTGGGTCTGCTGACCGTGCTGGTCCGCGACTACGACGAGGCGATCCGTTTCTACACCGAGGCGCTGGGCTTCACCCTGGCCGAGGACGTCGCGCTGCCCACCGGCGCGCGCTGGGTCGTGGTGCGGCCCGATGGCGCGAGCCCGACCGGGTTCCTGCTGGCCCTGGCCGCGGATCCGGTGGAACTCGGCCGGATCGGCGCGCAGACCGGGCAGCGGGTGTTCGCCTTCCTGCACACCGAGGACTTCGCCAGGGACCACGCCCGGATGGTCGCGGGCGGGGTGAAGTTCCTGGAGCAGCCGCGGGTCGAGGTCTACGGCACGGTGGCGGTGTTCGAGGACCTGTACGGCAACCGGTTCGACCTGATCCAGCCCGCTTAGGCGGCGGCGAGGGCCTGGGTCGGGGACAGCCGGGCGGCGCGGGCGGCGGGGTGGATTCCGGCGGCCATGCCGACGAGCACCGCGCCCAGCACACCGCCTGCCACCGACAGCGGCGGGATCACCGGCGGCCAGTCCTGGTAGGCCACGTAACCCAGGGTGCCCAGCACCCCGATCAGCGCGCCCGCCAGGCCGCCGAGGCCGGACAGCGCGACCGCCTCGGTGCGGAACTGGCCGCGGATCTGGCCCCGGGTGGCGCCCAGCGCGCGGCGCAGGCCGATCTCCCGGCGGCGTTCCAGCACCGAGATGAACATGGTGTTGGCCACGCCGATCCCGCCGACCAGCAACGCGATCCCGGCCAGGCCGAGGAAGAGTCCGGAGAAGTTGTTCTGGGTGGCCCGTTTCGCGGCCAGCGCGTCCGAGGGCTTGCCGACCCGGACCAGGCCGGGCAGTCGCGGGTACAGCGTGGCGGGCAGCACGGCGCGCACGTCCTCGATGGCGTCCTCGCGGGCGGTGACGTAGACGACGGTGGGGTGGCCGTCGAAGCCGAGGTGCTCCCTGGCGGCTTCCCTGCCGACGAAGACCGAGCGTTCCAGGTCCGGGTGCAGCGGCAGTTCGGCGAGCACACCGGTGACGCTGAACCAGGTCTGGCCGAGGTAGAGCTGGGGCGCTGGCACGCCGGGGTGGATCTCGGTGATGCCGAGCCGGGCGGCGGCCCGGTTGCCCAGCACCACGGTGGGGAACCGTTCGCCGACCTGGTCCAGGAATCGTCCGGAGTGGACAGATCCGTGCACTGTGGACAGTAGATCGGCGGTGGTGGCGAGCACGGTGATGCCCGCGCCGTCACTGGGATCGGCGTGGTCGGAGCGGCGGATCACGGCATGGGTGTTGGCGACCGCGGCGCTGCCGGTGACCGGGCCGATCCGGGCGGCCAGCGCGGCGGCGTTGTCCGGCAACAACACCGGCGGATCCTGGTTCGACGCGGGTTCGGCGCGCAACAGGTTGGTGCCCAGCGCGGAGAGTTCGTCCAGGAGGGCCTGGTGGCTGGAGGCTGGGACGCCGGTGACGATGACCGTGGTGGCGATGCCGATCGCGATGCCCAGCGCGGACAGCGCGGCCCGCAGGCGGCGGGTGCGGATGCCGAGCAGGCCAAGGCACAGGGTGTCGGTCAGGCTCAGGCGCACCGGCCTCGCGCCGCTCACACCGGGCTCCGGCGGTCGGCGATGATCCGGCCGTCGCGCAGTTCCACCTGACGCTGCAGTCCGGCGGCGATGTCCCGGTCGTGGGTGATGATCGCGATGGTGGTGCCCTCCTGGTTCAACGCGCGCAACAACTCCAGCACCGCCCGGCCGTTGGCGGTGTCCAGCGCGCCGGTGGGTTCGTCGGCCAGTACCAGGGCCGGTTGGTTGACCACGGCCCTGGCGATGGCCACCCGCTGGCGTTCCCCGCCGGAGAGCTGGTGCGGCTGGTGGTCCACCCGGTGCGCCAGCCCGACCCGCTCCAGCGCGGCCAGCGCCAGGGCTCGCCGACGCCGCCGCGGGACACCGGCGTAGAGCAGCCCGGTGGCCACGTTCTCCGCCGCGGACAGGCCGTCGATGAGGTGAAACTGTTGGAACACAAAGCCAAGTCGCTGCCCGCGCAACGCGGACAGCCGCCGGTCGGACAGGGCGGTGACGTCCTGGCCGTCGATCTCCACCCGGCCGTGCGTTGGCGTGTCCAGGGTGCCGATGATGGTGAGCAGGGTGGATTTCCCGGATCCGGACGGGCCGACAATGCCGAGCAGCTCACCGCGATTCACTGTCAGGGACACCTCGGCCAGGGCGACCACACCGCCGGGGTGGATCTTGCCGGCGGCGTGCACGGCCAGCACCGGGGTGCTCACGAGACCGTCACCACGGCCTGGCCCTCGGTGATGCCGGGGCCGCTGATCTCTACCAGTTCCTTGGCGAACAGCCCGGTCCGCACTGGTTTCAGCTCGCCGCCGGGCAACTGCACCGCGTACCCGCCCTCGCGCAGCGCGAGCAGCGCGCCGACCGGGACGGCCAGGACGTTCGGCCGCGCTTCGGCGACCACCCGCACCTGCACGCTGGCAGCGTCCAAATCGGACAGTGCGGCCGGATCCTTCGGCGTCACCGTCACGGTGAGCTTGGGCTGGGTGTGCTGGCCGCCGGACTCGCCGCCGCCCTGCACCACGGTGCCGACCTGGCTGATGACCGCGGGCACCTCCTTGGTGTCCGATCGCTGGATCACCACCTCGGCGCCCTGCTTCACCTTGTCCGCCTCGGTGGCGGCGATCTCCACGCTGACCGCCTTGGTGGTGCCGGTGACCCTCAACAGCGGTCCGGTCGCCGGATCGCCGAGTTGCGCGGTGACCGTGCCGACCCGGGACGGCCCCGGCAGCACCAGCAACTGTCCGATGTCGACGGTGCCGGTGGCTGGGAGTCCGGCTTTCTGTTGCCACTTCTTCAGCGTGGTGCTCAGCGCGGCGGTGAACACGGCGGGTGTGCCGGACTCGCCGGGACGGGTGCTGGTCTTGGGCTGGACGCCGATCGAATAGCCCAGGGCGCGCAGGTTGTCCGCGATCACGGTGACATCGTTGCCGCGCAACGGTTCTCCAGTGGCCGGGATCTCCAGTGTGCGGAACAGCGGGGTGGCGCCGTAGAAAACCGGCACCGGCTGGTCGTTGACCCAGAACAGCGGCTTGCCTCGCTCGGTGCGGTCACCGCCGTTCGGCAGCCGGGTGACCAGACCGGTGCCCGCGCCCTTGACCACCTGGTCCGCGCCGAAACCCAGGGTGCCGGGGAAGTTCTGGCTGGTGCTCAGTTCGGTGCGCTGCACCTGGACCGTGCGCACCGCCGGACCAGCGGGCTGCGCGGCGGGTGTCCCTTGTGGACTGAGCACGAACCAGGCGATCCCGCCCGCGGCCAGCAGCGTCACGGCCACCGCGGTCACCGGCAACCAGCGCCGGGTCTCACCTCTTGGCACTGAACGTCCCGATCTTGCAGTCCCGTTCGACCTGGTGCCGCTGCTCCTCGGTGAGCCTGCCCGGGGTGTCGGCGTAGTTCCAGCCGCTGCCGAAGGGCTCGATCGGCACCACCTTGAGTCCCTTGCCGTCCATGCACTTCAGGTAGGCGCGGTAGTTGTCGGTGTACTCCGGGTTCTGCTGGTCCAGCTCCGGCGGCTGCACCGGGATCTTCCCGGCACACGCGGTCTTCGCGGACTGCGAGGCCGGACTGGTGTCCCGCTGATCGGGCGAGTCCCCGCCCCTGCCCTCATACATCTTGTGCCCGTTCTGCTTCAGGCAGGCGAAGTAGGCCGCCCAGTACCGCTTCACCTCCTCCTCGGAACTGTCCAGTCGCAACTGCGGCCGCTCGGCGCCGCCGGTCGCGGTGGAGGTGCCCGATGCGGTGGTGGCGGCACTGCCGCTGGTGGTCAGGGCGGCCACCTGGGCCGGTGGCGGGTCCTCGGGGCCGCAGGCGGTCAGCAGGGCCAGCGCGGCCGAGGCGACCAGTGCGGCGCGGATCAGTCGGGTCATGGCGGACACCGTCGCCCACGATTGTCAGGAACCTGTCAGGAACCATTCGTCATCCGATGGCCTCACCCTGAAGTGGGACCCGCGCGGGCCGCCAGGGGCCGGGGACCGGCCTAGGATCGCCGGTATGTGCGCCCACATCGTGCTCGCCGAGGACGACGAGCACCAGGCCGAACTCATCCGCCGCTACCTGGAACGCGAGCGGCATTCGGTCGTGGTGGTCGGCGACGGCCGCAGCGCCCTGGACGAGGTCCGGCGGCGGGAACCCGACCTGCTGGTGCTGGACGTGATGCTGCCCCTGGTCGACGGCCTGGACGTGTGCCGGATCCTGCGCGCCGAATCCGCGCTGCCGGTGCTGATGCTCACCGCCCGCTCCACCGAGGACGACCTGCTGCTCGGCCTCGACCTCGGCGCCGACGACTACATGACCAAACCGTTCAGCCCGCGCGAACTCATGGCCAGGGTGCGCACCCTGTTGCGCCGCACCGGATCCGGCCGCCCCGAGGCCGACCCGGTGCTGCGGGTGGGCGCCATCGAGATCGACCCGCGACGCCACCAGGTGCGCTGCGCGGGCACGCCGGTGGAGTGCACGCCGGGGGAGTTCCGGCTGCTGGAAGCCCTTGCCGCGCAACCCGAACGCGTCTTCACCAGGGAACAGCTCCTGGAACGGCTGCACGGGTTCGACCGCTACATCACCAGCCGCACCATCGACGTGCACGTGATGAACCTGCGCCGCAAACTCGAACCCGACCCACGCCGCCCGGTCCGCCTGGTCACCGTCTACGGCGTGGGCTACAAGCTCTCCGACGACAGCGAGCGCCGCGGTGCGCCGTAGCCTGTTCGCGCGGCTGCTGGCCGCCTCCATCCTGATCGCGATGTGCGCGGTCGGCGCCACCGCGTGGCTGGCCGTGCGCACCACCACCGTGGCCATCCAACAGGAACAGGGCCGCGCGCTGGCCGACGACGCCCGCGTCTACGACCAGCTCGTCGGCTTCGCCGCCACCCACCCCGACTGGTCCCAGGCAGACGGTCTGCTCCGCGAACTCGCCACGAGCACCGGCCGCCGGATCGCGCTCACCACCCCGGACCAGAAGTCCATTATGGACACCGACCCTGGCAAAGAGCTGCCGGTCAAGGCATCCGCGACCATCGACCCGCTGAACCTGGACAGCTCGCTCGCCCCCGGCGCGCCAGGAGACCGGATCGACCCGCGCGCGGTCGGCCCGTTCCAGCTCACCCCGGCCGAACGGGACGCGTTGCGCCGCTCCGCCGAGGCCGCGCTGCCCTGTGTGCGAACCCGCACCGGCAGCCTGGCCCAGCTGGTCACCAAACCCAACGGGCGCACCCAGATCGAGACGGCGAACCCGCTCAGCGTCAACGGCTGCTCCCAGCTCGCGCTGGACCGGCCCCAGCCCACCGAACTGGCCGCGATCGGCAAGCTCAACGAGCTGTTCAACGACTGCCTGACCCGCCGCGGCCTGGCCAGGGCCACCCTCAAACTCGACCTCACCTGGGTCTTCGACCGGCCCGCGGTCAGCGCGCCCAACGGTGGCGAACTGGTGGACAACTGCTTCACCTCCGCCCGCAAGGAACAACTCGATCCGTTCGTGGCCGCCCCCGCCGTGCTCTACGTGACCGCCCCCGGCAACACCCCCTCGGCCTCGCTCGACCTGTCCCCGGCCAACCAGGCCCGGATCCTCTGGGTGGCCGCGCTGGTGCTGCTGTTCACCGTGGTGATCACCGTGCTGGCCGGACGGCGCCTGGTCCGCCCGCTGCGCGCGCTCACCGGCGCCGCGCAACGGATGAAGGACGGCGACGGCGCCGCCAGGGTTCAGGTCACCGGCCGGGACGAGATCGCCCGGCTGGCCGCGGCCTTCAACGAGATGGCCGAGAGCCGGGCCCGGGTGGAGGAACTACGCAAGGCCATGGTGGGCGATATCGCGCACGAGCTGCGCACCCCGCTGTCCAACATCCGCGGTTGGCTGGAGGCCGCCGAGGACGGCGTCACCCAGCCCGACCAGGCGCTGATCACCTTCCTGCTGGCCGAATCCCGGCAACTGCAACGCATCATCGACGACCTGCAGGACCTGGCCATGGCCGATGCCGGGAAACTGCGCGTGCACCCCGAACAGCTCAGGGTGGCCGACCTGGTGGACACCCTGGTCTCCGCGCACCGCGCCGCCGCCGACGCCGCCGGCGTGCACCTGGAGTCCACAGTGGACGGTGACCCGGACCTGTGGGCGGATCCGGTGCGGCTGCGCCAGGCCCTGGGCAACCTGGTGGCCAACGCGGTCCGGCACACCCCGGCAGGCGGCCGGGTCACCGTCACCGCGCGGGCCGAGCCCGAGGCGGTGCTCTTCGAGGTCGCCGACACCGGCGGCGGGATCAGCCCCGAGCACCTGCCGCAGGTCTTCGACCGCTTCTGGCGCGCGGAGAAATCCCGCAGCCGTCAGTCCGGTGGCAGCGGCCTCGGCCTGGCCATCGTCCGCCAGCTCGCCCAAGCCCACGGCGGCACCGTCACCGCCACCAGCGAACCCGGCGCCGGCTCCACCTTCACCCTCCGGCTGCCCCGCTAGAACGGGCTCCTCACCGCGGCACAACAACTCCCTGACATTTCCCGCTTACGCTCCCCGAGCATGCGATCACCCCTCAGACGGCTGCTGCCGGTGCTGCTCAGCGCCGCCGTCGTGCTCACCGGCGTCGCACCCGCCACCGCCCAGCCCGGCGCCACCGCGGCCGCGAGCGTGCCCGCCGTGTCCTATGCGGACGTGCTGCCGCACCTCCAGGCGTTCCAGCGGATCGCCGAGGGCAACGGCGGCAACCGCGCGCACGGCACCCGCGGGTTCAAGGAATCCCTGGACTACGTCAAGGCCCGCCTGGACCTCGCCGGATTCCGCACCACCGTGCAGAAGTTCCGGCACGACGGCAAGGACGGCTTCAACCTGATCGCCGACTGGCCCGGCGGCGACGAGTCCCGCACCGTGTTCCTGGGCGCGCACCTGGACAGCGTGCCCGAGGGCCCCGGCCTCAACGACAACGGCTCCGGCTCGGCCGCGCTGCTCACCACCGCGCTCACCGTGGCCAGGAACAAACTGCCCACCGACCGGCACCTGCGCTTCGCCTGGTGGGGCGCGGAGGAGAGCGGGCTGGTCGGGTCGCGGCACTATGTCGGCGGGCTGACCCCGGTGCAGCGGGAGAAGATCGAGGTCTACCTCAACTTCGACATGGTCGCCACGCCCAAGCCGCAGTTCTTCATCGTGATCGACACCGGCACCCCCGCCACCCCGCTGTTCCAGAAATACTTCAAGGACCGCGGCAAAGAGACGTTCGAGGTCGGCGCGGGCGGCGGCTCGGACCACACCGCCTTCCACGAGAAGGGCGTGCCCACCGGCGGCTTCATGACCCCGCTCGACGACTGCTACCACAAGGCCTGCGACACCCTGGCCAACCTCGACCCCGAGGTCCAGACCATGAGCACCAACGCGATGATCACCGCGGTCTGGGGCCTGGCCCAGGACCCGGCCGGGGTCGGCGACCCGTACTACCCCAAGGACGGCAACTCCGGCTACCAGGTCGAGCACTACGACGTGAACATCGACTACAACCCGGCCAAGCCGGACGAACTCACCGGCGACACCACCGTCACCGCCATCGCCCAGCGCGACCTGGACCTGTTCCACCTCGACCTCAACGGATTCACCGTCGACTCGACCACAGTGGACGGTGCCCAGGCCGCCAACCGGCGCGAGGCCGAGCACGAACTGGTGATCACCCCGAAACAGCGGATCCGCAAGGGCGGCAAGTTCAAGGTCCGCGTCCGCTACTCCGGCAAACACGGCACCGAAGGCTGGAAACCGATCCAGGGCGGCGGCTTCAGCGCCAGCGGCGAACCGCACTCGGCCGCCAGCTGGTACCCCGCCAACGACCACCCCTCGGACAAGGCCACCTTCTCCCTGACCGCCACCGTCCCCGACGGCTGGACCGCGGTCGGCAACGGCAAACCCGGCCAGACCAGCAAGGCCGGCGGCCGCAGCACCTTCCGCTGGCACGAAGACCAGCCCATGGCCACCTACCTGTCCACGGTCGCGGTGGACAAGTTCACCCTGCGCACCAGCACCCTCAAGGACGGCAAGCCCGCGATCTACGCCTGGGGCAGCGGCACCACCCCGGAACCGGAGTCCGAGGCCCTCATGCAGCCGATGCTGGACTACTTCAGCTCACTGTTCGGCCCCTACCCGTTCAGCAGCACCGGCGGCATCATCGTCAACGCCAGCGGCCTCGGCGCCCTGGAAACCCAGAGCCGCCCCACCTACTCCGGCGGCATGTGGGACGCCTCCATGGCCCACGAGCTGACCCACCAGTGGTTCGGCAACGCCGTCTCGGTCGCCGACTGGCGCAACGCCTGCCTCAACGAGTGCGTCGCCCAGTACGCCAACCAGCTCTGGGAGGAACGCAACGGCGCCGACCTGGACAAGGGCTTCTACCGCGGCATGATCGAGGAGAACCGGACCAAGCCCGAGTTCTGGAACGTCCCGCTGTATGACCCGGGCCCCGGCAAGGAACTGGACCCCGCGCTGTACAGCAAAGGCTCGGTGATGATGCACGCCCTGCGCCGCACCGTCGGTGACCAGGCATTCTTCGGCCTGCTCAAGCGCTGGATCCGCGAACACAACGGCGGCAACGCCACCTGGTTGCAGTTCGAGGCCCTGGCCCAGCAGGTCAGCGGCAAGGACCTGCGCGGCTTCTTCGACGCCTGGGCGCGGGGCAAGGTCATCCCGGCGGAGAAGTACCTGTACCCGAACGGCAAGTAGTCCCAGCCCGCTGAACGGCCGTGGCACGATCCGCGGCCGTTCAGTCCTGCCCGCGATGATCGCCCTGACTCAGGAAATCCATCAGCTCGGCCACGAACCGGTCCCGGGACCCGCCCTCCAGCACAGTCGTCACCGAAGCCGACCACTCGCCCTGCGTCGACTTGCGCCACGGCCGCACCGTCCAGGTCAGCCGCATATATCCGCGGCCGTCATATAACGCGCACACGGATATATCGCGATCCGTGCTGTGCCAGGCCAGCTCGCCGGTCCAGGGGGTTCGCCGTCACCTCGGCATCGGCGAAGGTGATCGACACGCGTGGATCCTGGGCGCAACGCAGGATGAGGTCCTCGGACACCGCCGTACCGTAGCCACCAGCTCGTCGCCGGGCCTGTCGATTCGCCGCCGGGCCGTTCGTCGTGGGGGAGTACCGGGTTCGCGAGAAGGGACAACGACCATGCAGTACCTGTTGCTGATCTGCCAGGACGAGAGCCGCGCCGAGGAGAACACCGAAGGCTGTGGCACCTGGGGCCAGGACCTGGCCGAACGTGGCATCACCAAGGGTGGCGGCATCCTCCAGCCCAGCACCGACGCCACCACGCTGCGCCTGGGCGCCCAGGGCGAGGTGCTGCTCTCCGACGGGCCCTTCGCCGAGACCAAGGAGCAGATCGCCGGCTTCGTGCTGATCGAGTGCGCCGACCTGGACGAGGCGGTCGAGATCGCCAAGGACCATCCCGGCGCGATCGCGGGCGGCTCGGTGGAGATCCGGCCGCTGTGGACCGGCGGCATGCACCAGGGCTGAGCTGGAGATTCCCGCACCTGGAGATCCTCCGTCGGCAGACCGGCCGCCGCCGGGAACATAGGGTGGCCGGGTGAGGACACTGCGCGAGCCCGCCACCCGCACCGGGTTGCTGACCACGGTCCTCGCGTTCACCGCGCTGGTCACCCTGCTCACCCACACCATGCTCATCCCGGTCCTGCCCGGCCTGCCCGAACGGCTCGGCACCTCCCCGGCCACCACCAGTTGGCTGGTCACCGTCACCGTGGTGGTCGGGGCGGTGGCCAACCCGCTGCTCGGCAGGCTGGCCGATCTCTTTGGCCGCAAACGGGTTCTGCTGCTCGCCGTGCTCGCCTTCCTGCTCGGCTCCCTGCTCTGCGCGCTCACCACCGACCTCACTCTGCTGATCATCGGCCGGGCGATCCAGGGACTGTCCACAGTGGCCATTCCGCTGGGCATCAGCCTGATCGCCGCGCTGGTCCCGCCGGAGCGCCGGGCAGGCGGGATCGCGCTGGTCAGCGCCATGCTCGGGATCGGCGGCGCGGTCGCCCTGCCACTGGCCGGCCTGGTCGCCGACGTCTGGGGCTTCCACGGACTCTTCTGGGTCTGCTTCCTGGCCGGTCTGCCCGCGCTGGCCGCGGTCTGGTGGCTGGTGCCCGAGGTCCCCACCAACGGCGAACGCGCCCCGGTCGACCTGGTCGGCGCCACCCTGCTGGTGCTCGCGCTCACCGCACTGCTGCTGCCGCTGAGCCGCGGCGCCGAATGGGGCTGGGACTCCCCGCTGACCCTGGGCCTGCTCGCCGCCGCCGCACTCGGCCTGGCCCTCTTCGGCGTGGTCGAGCTACGCCGCCGGGCGCCCATCGTCGACCTCCGGCTGGCCGCCAGGGCGTCCGTGCTGCTGACCAACCTGTCCGCGTTCCTCACCGGGTTCGCGCTGTTCGTCAACTTCCTCGGCACCGTCACCGTGTTACAGACCCGGTACGAACTCTCCGTGGTCATCTCCGGCCTGTGCATGCTGCCCGGCGGCCTGCTGATGGCCGCCCTGTCCCCGGTCGCCGCCCGGCTCATCACCCGCCGCGGCGGCAGGTTCACCCTGCTCATCGGCACCGCCGGGGTCGTGCTCGGCTTCGCCCTGCGGCTGGCCATGGACAGCTCGCTCTGGCACGTGGTGCTGGCCACCACGGTCATCTCCGGCGGCGCCGGCCTGGCCTATTCGGCGATGCCCGCGCTCATCCTGGACGCCACCCCGCCGGAACAGGCCGCCGCCGCCAACGGGCTCAACTCGCTCGCCCGGACGCTGGGCAGCTCCGTCGCCAGCGCCGTCTTCGGCGCCCTCGCCGCCACAGGTGGCCTACCTCTCTTCTTCGTCTTGGGCACGATCACCGCGGTCCTGGCTACCCTGGTCATGTTCGGCGGCTCCCGCGCACGATCGCCGGGCCCAGGCCGTCCCTGACGGCATCGCCGGTAAGGCCACGTACAACCCGGTACGAGGCCTCACCTGCGACACCGCCAGAAACGACCTGGACTCCGGCGCTCACGCACGTGAGCCGCCGAACATGACCTGGTCGTCGCCGTGCCGGTCAGGCCAAGGCCCGACAATTCCTGATGTCCGCACAGGGCCGCACAGGACTGTCGGAGCACCCGGCTAGGCTCAAGTACGGTGTCATGCTGGCGAATCACCTCGTGCCACGATCCGGGAGAACGACCCTGTGACTGCTGAGACCCTTTACGGGGCCGACGACCTGACCCATCTGGAGGGTCTGGAAGCCGTGCGCAAACGGCCCGGCATGTACATCGGGTCCACCGACAGCCGGGGTATCAACCACCTCTTCACCGAGGTCGTGGACAACTCCACCGACGAGGGCATCGCCGGGCACGCGACCAAGATCGTGGTGACCCTGCACGCCGACGGCAGCGTCCAGGTCGACGACGACGGCCGCGGCATCCCCACCGGGGTACACGCCAAATCCGGCCTCTCCGGCGTCGAACTGGTGCTCACCCGGCTGCACGCGGGCGGCAAGTTCGGCGGCTCCGGCTACAAGACCTCCGGCGGCCTGCACGGCGTCGGCGCCTCCGCGGTCAACGCGCTCTCGCACCGCTTCGACGTCACCGTCAAGCGCGAGGGCAAGGTGCACCAGATGTCCTTCGCGCACGGCGTGCCCGGCGAGTTCGACGGACCCGGCCCCAAGGCCAAGTTCACCCGCGTCTCCGGGCTCAACGTCACCGGCAAGATGAAGCGCAACGAGTCCACCGGCACCTCCATCCGGTACTGGCACGACGCCCGCTACTTCGAGAACGGCGCCGCGCTGGACCGCGAGGCCGTCCGCGGCAAACTGCGCAACACCGCCTTCCTCGTCCCCGGCGTCACCTACGTGCTGCGCGATGTCACCGAGGGCGGCATCACCGAGGAGACCTTCCACTTCCCCAACGGCCTGTCCGACATGGTGGAGTTCCTCACGCCTTCGGGTGACAAGCCGGTCTCGGCGATCATCCACGCCAACGGCGAGGGCACCTACACCGAGAACGCCGCCGACGAGAACGGCGTCATGCGGTCCAAAGTGGAACGCACCGCCCAGGTCGAGGTGTCGCTGCGCTGGGGCACCGGCTACGAGCGCACCGTGGAGTGCTTCACCAACACCATCCGCAACGTGCACGGCGGCACGCACCGCCGCGGCTTCGACCGGGCGGCGCTGAAAGCCTTGCAGGAGGCCATCTCCAAGAGCCGCGGCCTGCTCAAGCCCAAGGAAGACCTGCCCCAGCTCGACGATGTCCTCGAAGGCATGACCGCGGTCATCCACGTGCGCATCCCCGAGCCGCAGTTCACCTCCCAGACCAAGGACGAGCTGTCCACCGCGGGGATCACCAAGGTCATCCAGAACGTGGTGGAACGGCACATCAAGGCCTGGACCGAGGACAAGCGCAGCAAGGTCGAGGCCAAGACCGTGCTGCAGAAGGTGGTCGACGCCGCCCGCGTCCGGCTCACCCAGAAACAGCAGAAGGACGCCGCCCGCCGCAAGACCGCCCTCGAAGGCGCGGCCATGCCGCCCAAGCTGGTCGACTGCCGCACCACCGGCGTGGCCCGCAGCGAACTGTTCCTGGTCGAGGGCGACAGCGCGCTTGGCTCGGCCCGGATGGCCAGGGTCTCGGAGTACCAGGCGCTGCTGCCGTTGCGCGGCAAGATCCTCAACGTGCAGAAGGCCAGCCTGGCCGACACCCTGCGCAACGCCGAGATCTCCAGCATCGTCCAGGTACTGGGCGCGGGCAGCGGCCGCACCTTCGACCTGACCACCATGCGCTACGGCCGGGTGATCCTGATGGCCGACGCCGACGTGGACGGCTCGCACATCCGCACCCTGCTGATCACCCTGTTCGCCAAGTACATGCGCCCGGTGATCGAGGACGGCAGGCTCTACGCCGCCATGCCGCCCCTGCACAAGATCACCACCAAGGGCCGCAACAGCGAGACCATCTTCACCTTCACCCAGCGCGAGATGGAGAACACCGTCACCAAGCTGGAGAAGGCCGGCAAGCAGATCGTCACCCCGGTGCCCCGGTTCAAGGGCCTCGGCGAGATGGACGCCGAGGAACTCTGGGACACCACCATGAACCCGGCCACCCGCTCGGTCCGCCGCATCACCCTGGACGACGCCGAAGCCGCCGAAGCCGCGCTGGAGCTGCTGATGGGGGAGAAGGTCGAGCCCCGGCGCAACTGGCTGGTCGACTCGGCGGCCAGGGTCGACCGGGCCGCGATCGACGCCTGAGGCGCACGTTTTCCTAGAGGAGCCAGAGAGCTATGGCACGCCGCAAGGGCACCAGCACCACCAAGGTCGACCCGGCCGCTTTCGACCGGGCGGGCGCCCAGGTCTTCGACAACTCCCTCAAGACCGAGATCGAGGACTCCTACCTCGAATACGCCTACTCGGTCATCCACGCCCGCGCCCTGCCGGACGCCAGGGACGGGTTGAAGCCGGTGCACCGGCGGATCCTGTTCTCGATGAACGAACAGGGATACCGGCCCACGCACGCCTACGTGAAGTCCTCGCGGGTCGTAGGGGACGTCATGGGCAAGTACCATCCGCACGGGGATGTTGCCATCTACGACGCGATGGTGCGCCTGGCACAGGATTTTTCCATGAACTCCCCGCTTGTTGACGGGCATGGAAACTTTGGTTCCCCGGACGACGGACCGGCCGCGAGCCGGTACTGCGTCACCGGGGACACCAGGATCAGGCTGGCCGACGGATCCAGCGCCCGCATCGCCGAGCTGGTGAACCTCCCGGCAGACAGCGAGGCCGACGCCGACTTTGAGGTGCTCGACAAGGACGGCAAGGCCGTCCAGGTGAACAAGGTCTTCAACTCCGGTGTGCACCCCACGTTGCGGATGACCACCAAGTCCGGGTACTCGATCCGGGGCAGCGAGAACCACCTGGTGCTCTGCCTTGAGGCACCGATGGGGGTGCCGCTGTTCCAGTGGCGACGTCTGGACGAACTCCAGCCCGGCGCGATCGTGTGTGTGGCGCGCAACGCCTGGCAGCAGGTCGTGCCGACCGCGCGCGAGTACATGCTGGGCCTGCTCGGCGGAGCCTGGGCCTCGGAAGGCTGGGCGTCGGCCGACCGCGCCGGGTTCAACAACACCGACCAGCACTTCTTCGACGAGGTGCTGCACGCCTACGACCAGATTGTGGGCGGTGGGCGGTATGTCAGCGAGCGCACCACCCGGCGGGACCGCAAGCTCATCCGTGAGCTGGACATTCAGGACTACGCCGGTGGCATGGCGGCGTTCCGGGCGAGCCCGCTCGCCGAGTTCATCGGACATAAGGCTCGGGACAAGTTCGTCCCGGAGTTCGTCTGGCGTGGTGGCTGGGGCGTCAAGCGAGCCTTCCTGATGGCTGTGTTCGAGGGCGACGGCGGCTGCCGGACCGCGCTGGACGGGTTCACCGTCCAGTACTCGACCTACAGCCCACGGCTGGCCGGTGAGCTGCAGGAACTGCTCGCCGAGTTCGGCGTGACCGCCTGCCATCGCCAGTACACGCGGCCGAGTGGATCCGTTGAACACCGCCTGGTCGTCTCCGGCATGCGCAACGTCAGGGCCTTCGCTGAGCGGGTCGGTTTCCTCAAGACCAAGCAGGCCAGGCTGGCTGAGTTGGTCCGGCGCTCCCCGCTGCGCCCACACCGGCTCAGCCAGGACAAGGTGCCCTTCGTGGCTGACTACGTCCGCTCCGCCCTGGACTTCGACCGTCGAGGCAGCGGCCGGACGTGGCTGACCCAGCACAACTTCGACCGCGTCGAACGGTGGGAGACCGAGCGGCTGCGGATCATCGACCGCATCAAGGACACCGAGGTCCTGCGCACCATTTTGCCGATCATGGACTCCGGCTACCGGTTCGAGGCGGTAACCGAGGTCGAGCACTGCGCACCCGCCGAGGTGTACTCGGTGCGAGTGGACTCCGCGGACCACTCGTTCCTGGCCGGTGGTTTCGTCAACCACAACACCGAGGCCCGGATGTCCCCCGAGGCCATGCAGCTCGTCGGCGAACTCGGTGAGGACACCGTCGACTTCCGCCCCAACTACGACGGTTCCCTCCTGGAACCCACCGTCCTCCCAGCGGCCTTCCCGAACCTGCTGGTCAACGGCACCTCCGGGATCGCCGTCGGCATGGCCACCAACATGATCCCGCACAACCTCGGCGAGGTCGTGGCCGCCGCGCGCTGGCTGATCAACCACCCGGACGCCACCCTGGACCGGCTGATGGAGTTCGTGCCCGGCCCCGACCTGCCCACCGGCGGCCTGCTGCTCGGCCTGGACGAGGTCCGCAAGGCCTACGAGACCGGCCGCGGCGTGGTCCGGATGCGGGCCAAGGTCGAGACCGGGCCCCTCGAAGGCAGTCGCGGGCGGCAGGCCATCACGGTCACCGAACTGCCCTACGGCGTCGGGCCGGAGAAGATCATCGAGAAGATCACCGACGAGGTGAACAAGTCCAAGCGGCTCACCGGCATCGCCGACGTCAAGGACCTCACCGACCGGGAGAACGGCACCCGCCTGGTGGTCGAGTGCAAGGTGGGCGTCAACCCGCAGGCGCTGCTCGCCGACCTCTACCGGCTCACCCCGCTCGAACAGTCCTTCGGCATCAACAACCTGGTCCTGGTCGACGGCCAGCCGCAGACCCTCGGCCTCAAGCAGCTCCTCGAAGTCTTCCTGGCGCACCGGTACCAGGTGGTCACCCGGCGCACCTCGCACCGCCGCCGCAAACGGCAGGAACGGCTGCACCTGGTCCAGGGCCTGCTCAAGGCGCTGCTGGACATCGACAAGGTCATCAAGCTGATCCGCAACAGCGACAACGCCCAGGCCGCCAAGGACGGTCTGATGAAGCAGTTCAAGCTGTCGGAGATCCAGGCCGCCTACATCCTGGACACGCCGCTGCGCCGCCTCACCAAGTTCGACAAGATCGAGCTGGAGGCCGAGCAGGAGAAGCTGGAAGCCGAGATCGCCGAACTGTCCAAGATCCTCGACGACGAGTCGGTGCTGAAGAAGGTCGTCTCCACCGAACTCGCCAAGGTCTCCAAGGACCTCGGCTTCGAGCGCCGCACCGCGCTCATCGACGGCGACCTCAAGGAGGTCCTGGCCGCCTCCAAGCCCGCCGGGCCCCTGGAAGTCGCCGACGACCCGTGCCAGGTGATCCTCTCCGCCACCGGCCTGGTCGCCCGCACCGCCGCGGAATCCGAGGAATCCTCCGAGGCGCGGCGGCGCAACGGGCGCACCAAGCACGACGCGGTCGCCTCGGTGGTGCACTCCACCGCCCGCGGCCAGGTGCTGCTGATCACCACCCTCGGCCGCGCGTTCAAGACCGACGTGCTGCCGCTGCCGGTGCTGCCCGAACAGTCCGGCACCGTCTCCCTCTCCGGCGGCATGGCCGCCAGCGAACTCGTGCCCCTGGAGAAGGGGGAGAAGGTCATCGGCATCGCCCCGCTCGGCGAACAGGCCGGCGACTCGCCGGGACTGGCCATCGGCACCAGGCAGGGCGTGGTCAAGGTGTGCTCGCCGGAATGGCCGGTCCGCTCCGATGAGTTCGAGGTGATCTCGCTCAAGGACGGCGACGAGATCGCCGGACTCACCTGGCTCGTGGACGGCAGCGAGACGGTTGCCTTCGTCACCAGCGACTCCTCCCTGCTGCGCTACCCGGCGAACCTGGTCCGGCCGCAGGGCCTCAAGGGCGGCGGCATGGCCGGGATCAACCTGGGCAAGGACGCCAAGGTGGTCTTCTTCGGGGCCATCCGCACCGACGACGACGAGCACGGCGAGCCGATGGTGGTCACCTCCACCGGGCTGAGCGTCAAGGTCACCCCGTTCGCCGAGTACCCGCCCAAGGGCCGGGCCACCGGCGGCGTCCGCTCGCAACGCTTCCTCAAGGGCGAGACCCATCTGCACATGGCCTGGATCGGACCGCGTCCGGCAGGCGCGAACGGCAGCGGGTCGCCGGTGGAGCTGCCGGAGGTGGACCCCCGGCGGGACGGCTCCGGCCACGCCCACCCCGGTCCGGACGTGGTGGGACACCTGATCGAACGCGACTGAGGCCCGCGATGCTTCCCCCGGCCGAGGTCCAGGGCGACACCCGGACCGGCCGTGACTGGCTGATCGTCACCCTCGCCGGGCTGCTGCTCGGCGGGGTGACGTTCCTGTTCCAGGCCACCGGCCTGACCTGGCTGGCCAACTCCACCGCCACCTGGGCGGCCACCGCCTACCTGGTCGGCACGCTCACGAGGTGGAGCCTGTGGCGCTCCCCGCTCTACGGCGTGGCCACGCTCTGGATCGGCCTGACCGTCTGGTACGTCGGCGCGGAGATCCTGCCGGGGCACTTCGGCTGGGCCACCCTCGGCGAGGCCGGGATCTGGCTGGGCGCGGCGGTGATGGCCGGTTCGGTGTTCGGTTACGCCGGGGCCTGCCGCCGCTACTGCGTGCGCCCCTGGTCTTTCCTGGGCATCGGGGTGATCGGCGGGGTGCTGTTGTGGGAGGGCCTGTACCGGCTGTTCGTGCTCGCCCCCGACCAGCCCGGCAACACCCAGGAGATCGCAGGCGGCACCATGCTCGGCTGCGGGGTGCTGGCCGCGTTACTGCTGCCGCGCACCCTGCAAGACCGGTGGTACGCGCTGGGGGTCACCGCCGCGGTCACCGCACTCGGCGCCCCCGCCGCGCCGCTGTTTCAGCTGATCCTGGAAAGCAACGCCTGAGCCTCGGCCGAGGTCAGCTCCACCCCGAACTCCGGCAGCAGCTCGATGGCCTCGGCCGGGGTGACCGGCCGGGTCCCGGTCGGCCCGTCGGCGCGTTCGGTGATCAGCTCGCCGCCGACCAGGCGGTGACTCACGCCCGGTTCCAGGCGCATCACCACCAGCTGCTGGGCGAACGGGGAGCGCGGGTGGGTGGAGACGAAGTGGTGCGCGACCGCGTAGTCCACCGGGTGCTGCACCTGCTCGTCGAAACCGTGCAGGGACCGCCAGTTCCCGTCCTCCAGCTTCTGCAGCACCCAGTCCGGGTCGTCCCACACCAGCCGGTGCGGCCACCCGGCCTGCTCGGTGACCAGGCCGTCGACCAGGGGCATCGGGGTGAACATGCCCGCGCCGAAACCGATGTCCACCAGGAAGTCCCGGCCCTCGGCGGTGATCACCAGGGTCATGTGCGTGCGGAAGCTGGGCTTGTCCGGGTCGATCCGGGACAGCCGCCGCCGGACCTGATAGCCGAGCTGGGTGGCCACCGCGGCGAAGAGCAGGCCGTGCTCGTAGCAGTAGCCGCCGCGTTTGCGGGTGATCAGCTTGTCCGCGATCAGCTTCAGGTCCACGCCAGGGTGCTGGTGGAGCAGCACGTCGATGTTCTCGAACGGGATCGCGGTGCTGTGCGCGGCATGGAGGGTGCGCAGGGCCTCGACGGTCGGCGCCTGCACCGGCGGGTGGGCGATCCGGTCCAGGTAGGCGCGCACGTCGACGGCGTCAACGGTCCACTCGTCGTTGGTGGTCTGCTGGGTCGGCGTTGTCATGCCCGCAGTCTCTTACCTCCAGTGCGCTGGAGGTCAAGGCTCAGCTCGCGGTGATCACGACCATCTCCACGCCGCTGTCGGCCGGGGTCCGCCAGCTGTGCCGCACGCCTGCCGGGAGGTAGAGCTGGTCGCCGGTGGCCAGGTACTCCATCCGGTCGTCCACGGCCACATCCAGCGCGCCGTAGACCACGAAGATCAGCAGCGGCACTTCGGTGGGCCGCGACGGCGGCGGGCAGTCCGACCCTGGCGGCAGGGTGGTGCGCACCGCGTTGAGCCTGGTCGCGTTGGGCAGGGTCGCGTTCGGCACGGTCGCGTTGAGCGTGGTCATGGTGCCCCCTCGCAGTAGTTCTACAACGTAATAGTACGGAGCCTAACTATCTCGCGGCAAACTAGAGTGCCCCTATGGGTATCGACGGGCTGGCCGACGCGGACGGGATCCTCGCGGCCTGGCGGCAGGAGCGGCCGGACCTGGAGGTGTCCTCGCTGGGGCCGTTCATCCGGATGTTGCAGGTCACCCAGCTGGTGTCGGCCGCGGTGGAGCGGGTCTTCCTGGAACACGGGCTGCGCCGCGGCGAGTTCGACGTGCTCACCTCGCTGCGCCGTTCTGGGGCGCCGTTCACGCTGACCCCCTCCGAACTGGCCGGGCTGCTGATGCTCTCCCGCGCTGGCATGACCAACCGCCTGGACCGCCTGGAAGCCGCCGGATATGTGGAGCGGCGCCTGGATCCGGCGGACCGGCGCAGCTTCCTGATCGCGCTCACCCCGCGTGGCCGCGAAGTCATCGACGAGGCGTTCACCGCGCACATCGCCAATCTGCACCGGCTCACCGCGAGCGTCTCCGCCGAGCAGCGCGGGCAGCTGGACGTGATGATGCGCGCCCTGCTCGCCGACCTGCGCGCGACCGGTGGCTGTCAGTCCTCCGGTCTACCGTGAGGCCATGACGGTCCAGACGGCGGTCGCCGAGGCCTTCCGCACCGAATGGGGCCAGGTGGTGGCCACCCTGATCCGGGTCACCGGCGACTGGGACCTGGCCGAGGAATGCGCCCAGGAGGCCTTCGCGCTGGCCCTGGAGACCTGGCCGCGGGACGGCGTGCCAACGCGGCCGGGGGCCTGGCTGACCACCGCGGGCCGCAACCGGGCGATGGACCGGCTGCGCCGGGAGGCGGTCGGCAACGCCAAACTCCGCGAACTCGCCGCCACCCCGGCCGCTGACCCCGGCCCCGAAGCCGGGTCCGACGACGACAGCGGGGTGCGCGACGACCAGCTCCGGCTGATCTTCACCTGCTGCCACCCCGCGCTGCCCCTGGAGGGCCGGGTCGCGCTGACCCTGCGCACCCTGTGCGGCCTGACCACCCCGGAGATCGCGCGCGCCTTCCTGGTGCCCGAACCCACCATGGCGCAACGCCTGGTGCGGGCCAAACGCAAGATCCGCAACGCCGGCATCCCATACCGGGTGCCGCCGGCGCACCTGCTGCCGGAGCGGATGACCGCCGTGCTCGGCGTGCTCTACCTGCTGTTCAACGAGGGCTATTCGGCCACCGCGGGCGAGGACCTGCTGCGCGGCGGCCTCAGCGGCGAGGCGATCCGGCTCGCCCGTGTCCTCTGTGGACTGATGCCCGAGGAGCCGGAGACCCAGGGCCTGCTGGCCTTGCTGTTGTTGCAGGACGCCCGCCGCGCGGCCCGCCTGGACGATCACGGCGACCTGGTCACCCTGGAGCACCAGGACCGGAGCCGCTGGGATCAGGACGAGATCGCCGAGGGCACCGCGTTGCTGGACGCCGCGCTGCGCCAGGGCCGTCCCGGCGTGTACCAGCTCCAGGCGGCCATCGCGGCCTGTCACGCCAACGCCAAGCTCGCCGGGGACACCGACTGGCCGCAGATCGCCGGTCTTTACGGCGAACTGGCCCGCCGGGTGCCCTCCCCGGTGGTGCGGCTCAACCGGGCGGTGGCCGTCGCGATGGCCGAGGGCCCGGACCGGGGTCTGGAACTGGTGCGGGAACTGGACGAGTCAGGTCACCTGGATGGCTATCACCTGCTCCCGGCCACCCGCGCCGACCTGCTCCGCCGCCTGGGCCGCGCCACCGAGGCGGCCGAGGCGTACCGGGCGGCGCTCAAGCTGGTCACCGCCGAGGCGGAACGCCGCTACCTGGATCGTCGGCTGGCATCGCTGGCCCAGGACGGGTAGTCCGTCCACGCGGTCAGCGCCAGCCTGCTGCTGAACTTCCGTTCCTCCCCGGTGATCGGGTCGGTGAAGCCCAGTGTTCTGGCCAGCAGTTGCAGTGGCCGGGTGAAGTCGTCCAGGGGCCGTTCGGTGAGCACCGGGTAGAAGTCGTCGCCGAGGATCGGGATGCCCAGCCGGGTCAGGTGCAGCCGCAGCTGGTGGGTGCGCCCGGTCTTGGGCCGCAGCCGGTACCGCCCGAGCCCGTCCCGCTGTTCCAGGAGTTCGACCTCGGTCTCGGCGTTCGGCGGCCCGTCCACCTCCTGCGCGGTGATCACGCCGCGTTCCTTGAGGATCCGGCTGCGCACCGTGGTGGGCAGCACCAGTCCCGGATTCACCGGCGCCACCGCCTCGTACTCCTTGTGCACCAGGCGGTCCCGGAACAGTGTCTGGTAACTGCCGCGATCAGATCGGTTGATCACGAACATCATCAGTCCCGCGGTGACCCGGTCCAATCGGTGCGCGGCACTCAGATCGGGCAGGTCGTACTGGCGGCGCAACTTCACCAGCGCGGTTTCCTGGATGTGTTTCCCGCGTGGAATCGTGGCCAGGAAATGCGGTTTGTCCACCACCAGGAGATGTTCGTCGCGGTGGACGACCCCGATCGGGAACGGCACCGGCACCTCCACCGGCAACTCCCGGTGAAACCACACCACCCCACCCGGCACATAGGGCGCGTCCAGTTCGAGCGGTCCACTGAGGTCGGCGATCCGCCGCTCGGTGAACATCGAGTCGATGACATCCTGGGTGACCAGCGGCAACCGGTCGGCCAGGTGCGCGCGCACGGTGGGCCAGCTCCCGGTCTCCGGCAGCCGCATCCGGGCCGGGTCGAGCCCGAAGCGCTGCGGCAACGGGGCGGGAGTTTTCCGTCTCACCACCTGAGCCTAGTGGCACCCGCGGATCCGGGTTCGTGGCCCGGACCCGCGGGCGCCACCGTCTCCCCCCGCGGTTGTCCAGCCTGCCCGGCTCCCCGGTGAAAAGACAGCATGGAAAACCGAACAAATACACCGTGAGAAAGTCATGGTTCATGAGCCCGGTCTCATTTCCGGGGGCTGTCGTCATCATTCGCCGTGCGCGAAGTCCCGATGGCGACTATTTTCCGTGCCGGGGAGGTTCGCCGAATGCCGTTCGTGGAACGACGACTGCCGCTGATCGGTGTCGCGGTCGCGGTGCTGCCGGTCTGCCTGGCGGTGCCCTGGCTGGCGCACGTGGGGGGCCCGGACCGTGCGCCCTCGATCTGGTGGTCGGCGCCGTTCCTGCTGCTCAGCGCGGCACTGCTGGCCGTGGCTGCCTCGATCCGGTTGCGGCACGGCCTGCCCTCGCCAGGACAGCGGGCCGCGGTGCTCGCACCCCAGTTCCTGCTGACGATCGCGGCGCTGATCGTGCTCGGCCCCGCCACCTTCGCCCCGGTCTTCGCCGCCTGCACCCTGCTGGTCCTGCTGCCCGGCCCCTGGGCCGGACGCGGATTTCTCGCGGTGCTGGCGGTCGAGGTGTTCGTGCTGGCCCTGGGCTCGGACTCGCTGGTGCCGGTGTTCTCCCGGATCGGGCACAGCCTGGTCGCCGGACTGGCCGTCTACGCCACCGTCCGGGTCGCCGAACTGGCCCTGGAACTGAGTCGCACCAGGGCCAGCCTGGCCGGTCTGGCCGTGGCCAGGGAACGCACCAGGGTCTCCCGCGATCTGCACGACACCCTCGGCCAGGAGATCACCGCGATCGGCCTGCGCGCCGACCTCGCCGCCCGCCTCGCGGTCACCGACCCTGGCGGCGCGGCCGAGCACCTTGGCGCGATCCAGCGGATCACCGAGCACACCATGGGCACCGTGCGCCGGGTCGCCAACGGCGACTGGCAGCCCGACCTCGGCGAGGAGGTCCGCAGTGGCGTCGCCCTGCTCACCGCGGCGGGCATCCGGTACCAGCTCCGCTTCGGCGCGGCGCTGCCCGCGCACGCCGAGGAGGCGGCGGCCTGGGTGGTGCGCGAGGCGGTGACCAACGTGCTCAAGCACAGCTCGGCCCGCCGTTTCCTGCTGACCACGCGGGACCAGGACGGCTGGTGCCGCCTGACCGTGGAGAACGACGGCGTCCGCCCGGCCACCGCGCCGCCCGGCAGCGGCCAGGCCGGTCTCACCGCCCGGATCACCGCCCTGGGTGGCCGCCTGCGCGCGGGCCGGGTGGGCCGGTCCCGCTATCGCCTGGTCGTCGAGATCCCCAGCACGCCGCCCACCGGTTCCGCCACCGCATCCGCCCCCACCGCGAGCGAGGTCCCCCGATGATCCGCGTCGCCGTGGTCGAGGACATGACCGTCCTGCGCGAAGCCCTGGTCGCCGTCCTCGGCTCCGTCCCCGACATCCAGGTCACCGCCGCGCTCTCCCGGGGCGACCAGGTCGCCGCGCTCGTCCAGCAGGCCCCGCCCGAGGTGCTGCTGCTCGACGTCGAACTTCCCGGCCGGGACGGTCTCACCGTGGCCGCCGACCTGCGCACCACCGCCCCGCGCACCCGCATCCTCATGCTCAGCGTGCTGGACCGCCCCGGCGTGGTGCACCAGGCCCTGGCCGCCGGTGTGGCCGGGTTCCTGCCCAAGGGCGTGTCCATGGACCGGTTGCTGGACGCGATCCGCCGGGTGCACGCCGGTGAGTCGGTGTTCCCGCCCGGATTGCTCAGCACCGCGCTGCGCCGCGGCCAGAACCCGTTGACGCCAAGGGAAACCCTGGTGCTGCGGTTGATGGCCGACGGCGACAGCGCCAAGGAGGTCAGCCGCAGGCTCGGCCTGGTGGCGGGCACCGTGCAGAACCACATGACCCGGGTGCTGCACAAACTCGGCGCCCGCAACAAGGTCGAGGCGATCCGCCTCGCCACCGACAACGGCTGGCTGACCGGCTGACCTCCTCACCTGGCGAAGCCTTGCCCTACAACAGTTTGTCCTGGGTGATCGGCAGGTCCCGGATCCGGCGGCCGGTGGCGTGGAAGACCGCGTTGCCGATCGCCGCTGGCACCCCGGTCATCGGCGTCTCCCCGAATCCCCTGGCGCCCAGCGCCGCGCTGGTCGGATCCGGTTTGTCCACGAAGTGCGTCTCGATCTCCGGCACGTCCGCGTTCACCGGCATCAGGTAGGTGGACAGCGTGGCGTTCATGATCCGGGCGTGCGCCGGGTCCACCACCGCGTGCTCCATCAACGCGAACCCGATGCCCCAGATCGCGCCGCCGATGGCCTGGCTGTGCGCGGTGCGCCGGTTGAGCACCCGGCCGGGGTCGTAGGCGCCGACCACCCGGCTCACCGACACCTTGCCGTAGCGCGGATCCACCCGGACCTCCACGAACACCGCGCCGGTGGTGTAGTTCGGCGTGTTCGCGCTGGTGCCGGTCGATTCCACTGGTTTCCCGTGCCGGGCAAGGACATCGCGGTAGCTGTCCCGGCGGCGGTCCCTGGCGAACAGATATCCGTGTTCGGTGACTATCTCCGCCGCCGGTATGCCATGCAGTGGTGACCGTGGGTCGGTCACGGCCAGCCGGATCACCTCGGCGCGCACGGCGCCGGCGGCCTGGTCGACCGCGCCGGTCACGCTGTTCACCGTGCCGGAGCCGAAGGAGCCCATGGCCACCGGGTAGTCGGTGTGGCCGAGCCGGGTGGTCACCTCGCTCAGCGGCAGGCCCAGCACCTGCGCGGCCACCTGGGTGAGCACGGTGTAGGTGCCGGTGCCGATGTCCTGCGCGCCGGTGCTCAGCGTGGCCCGGCCGTCCACACCCACGCTCAGGTGCGCGCCGGAGGGCATCGCGCCGCAGGTGTGCGCCTCGGTGGCCATGCCCCAGCCGATCCGGATGTCCCCGTCCCGCATCGACCCGATCCGTGGATCCCGCTTGGACCAGCCGAAGGCGCGGGCGCCGATCCGGTAGCACTCGTCCAGGTGCTTGCTGCCCCAGCGCGCCCCGGTCTCCGGGTTGGTCGCGGCGTAGTTGCGCAGCCGCAGTTCCACCGGGTCGATGCCGAGCCGGTGGCTCAGCTCGTCCAGGGCGGTTTCCAGGCCGTGGTGCGCGGCGAGTTCGGGGGAGCGGATGAACGAGCCGTTCTGCAGGTCCAGCCGCACGGCCTGCTGCCGCACGTGCAGGTTGGGCACCGCGTAGAGCAGCCGGGAGGAGTGGCTGCTGTTGTACACCCGGTCCTCGGTGGCCGAGACCTGCTGGGTGGAGACGTGCACCAGCGCGGTCAGCCGCCCGTCCCGTTTCGCGCCCAGGGTGATCCGCTGGCTCAGCTCACTGCGGTGGCCGTGCGCGGTGTAGAGCTGGGCCCTGGACAGCACCAGCTTCACCGGCCGGTCCAGGACCCTGGCCGCGGCGGCGGTGAGCAGGGTGTGCGGCCAGGTCGCGCCCTTGGCGCCGAACCCGCCGCCGAGGTAGGGCGAGACCACCTTGACCTCGGCCAGTGGCACCCGCAACGCCTGGGAGACCGCGCTGCGGGCGAAGGTCACCGACTGGGTCGACTCGTACACGGTGACCTGCCCGCCGGTCCAGTGCGCGATGGTCGCGGACGGCTCCATCGGGTTGTGCAGATGTATCGGCGAACTGTATATGCCCTCGATCCGGATATCCGCTTCGGCGAGTCCGGCGGCGGGGTTGCCGCGGACCGTCTCGTTGGGGGTGCCGCTCTGCACCGGCGGCACGAACTCCTCGCCCTCGGCCTCGTGCAGCGCGGAGCGGTGCTTCTCGGTCTGGTACTGGGCGCTCACCAGGCTGGCGGCGTGCTGGGCCTGTTCCAGGGTCTGTGCCACGACCAGCGCGATCGGCTGGCCGTTGTGGTGGATCCGGTCGTCCTGCACCGGGAGGTAGCTCTTGCGGTACGGCCCGACCGGCATGGTCAGTCGCGGCATGGTGTGGTGGGTGAACACCCGCAGCACACCCGGCGCGCGTTCGGCGGCGGTCACCTCGATGCCGGTGATCCGGCCCCTGGCGATGGTGCTGAGCACCAGGAATCCGTGCAGCAGTCCGGGAATCCGCTGGTCGGCGGCGTAGGTGGCGGCGCCGGTGACCTTGTCGTGGCCGTCCACCCGGTCCACGGGCCTGCCGATCAGTCCGCCGGTCATCGCTGCCTCCCGAGTTCGGTGAGCACGCCGGTGAGTGCCCTGCGCATCAGCTCCACCTTGAAACCGTTGTGCGCCAGTGGTTGTGCGCCGCGGACCGCGGCTTCGGCGGCCGCGGCCAGACTCGCGGCATCCAGGGGCCTGCCGCGCAGGGCGGCCTCGGCCCCGGGGGTGCGCCAGGGCCGGGGCGCGACCCCGCCGAAGGCCAGCCGGACCTCCTGCACCCGGCCGCCGCGCTGGGTGAGGCAGGCGGCCACCGACACCACGGCGAACTCGAAGCTCTCCCGGTCCCGCAGTTTCAGGTAGCGCGACCGCGCGGACAGCGGCCCGGTCGGCACCTCCACCGCGGTGATCAGCTCACCGGGCCGCAACCCGGTCTCCAACTGCGGGGTGTCCCCGGGCAGCCGGTAGAACTCGGCGAAGGGGATCCGCCGCGCGCCCTCGGCGCCCAGGGTCAGCACGGTCGCCTCCAGGGCCGCCAGGGAGACCGCGAGGTCGGAGGCGTGCACGGCCACGCAGTGCTCGCTGGCCCCGAACAGCGCGTGCATCCGGTTGTGGCCTTGGCGGGCCGGGCAGCCACTGCCGGGCGCTCGTTTGTTGCACGGGAAACCGCTGTCCCGGAAGTAGCCGCACCGGTTGCGCTGCAACAGGTTCCCGCCGATCGCGGCCATGTTGCGCACCTGCGGCGATGCCGAGTTCAGCAGCGCCGAGGACAGCACCGGGGCCTGGGTGCGCACCGCAGGGTGCGCGGCCACCTCGGCCATCCGGGCCAGCGCGCCGATCCGGATCCGCCCGGCCGACACCTCGATCTCCTTGAGCGGCAACGCGTTGATGTCGACGACCAGGTCGTGCGCCTGCACGCCGTCCTTCATCAGGTTCAGCAATTCGGTGCCCCCGGCCAGGTAGGCCGCACCCGGCGCGGACCCCGCCCGCACCGCCTCCGCGCTGACCCGCGGCCGCTGGTAGCCAAACGCCCTCATCGCCGCACCTCCCGCGCGGCATCGCGCACCGCGGCCACGATGTTGGGATAACAGCTGCACCGGCACAGGTTCCCGCTCATCCACTCCCGGATCTCCGCGTCCGAGCCGGTGTGCCCCTCCTCGATCGCGGCCACCGCGGACATGAGCTGGCCGGGGGTGCAGAACCCGCACTGGAAGGCGTCCCGGCGGATGAACGCCGCCTGCACCGGGTGCAGTTCGCCCTCGGCTGCCAGGCCCTCCACGGTGCTGATCCGCTGGCCCTGCCGCATCACCGCCAGGGTCAGGCAGGACTTGATCCGCTGCCCGTCGGCCAGCACCGTGCAGGCCCCGCATTCGCCGCGGTCGCAGCCCTTCTTCGTGCCGGTCAGCCCCAGCCGCTCGCGCAAGGCGTCCAGCAGGGTGACCCTGGGCTCGACCGCGACCCGGTGCCGCTGCCCGTTGACGGTGAGCGTGATGTCCACAGTGGACCCGGGTTCGATTCTGTCCACTGTGGACTCTTCGGCGGCCGGTGCGGCGACCGCGGGCAGGCCGCCCGCGGCCAGCGCTCCCGCGGTGGCGCCACCGGCCTTCAGCACTGTCCTTCTGCTGGGCCGGACCTCGGTCGGATCGGATTGCTCGGACATCAGACCTCCTCGAACCTGCTCAAGACACTGGCCATCCTGCCGTGCTGTCAGCGCGCCGGGTGGAGCAACTCGGACAGCTCGATCCGGCGGTAGAAGTCGCCGCGGATCTTGTCCGCGACCGCGCTGACCACCTCGGAGCCGTCATCGGCCGGGTCGATGTGGGTGCGGAACGGGCGGGTGCCGTGCGGGCGGCCCACCACGTCCACGATCGCCTCGGCGACCAGGGCCACGTCGGCTTCCGGTGGGATGAGCGCGCCGAGCCGGTCCGGGATCTCCCGCTGGAGCTGCCCGTACTGCTCTTCGTAGGCCTCGACCCGGTCGGTGTCGGCGGGGTGCCCGGCGTTGGGGAAGTGGTTGGTGCCGTTGGTGAACGCGCCCGGCACGATGATCGCGGTCTCGATGCCGAAGCGGGAGACCTCGGCGGCGTAGCCGACCGCCAGGGAGTCCAGCGCGGCCTTGGCGGCGAAGTACCCGGTCAGGAACGGCGGGGTGCCGCCGCGCACGCTGCTGCTGGAGGTCCACAGCAGCAGGCCCTCGCCCTGGGCACGCAACTGGGGGAGCGCGGCCCGGTTGACCCGCTGCGCGCCCAGCACGTTGGTGTTGTAGACCGCGGCCAGCTCCTCGGTGCTGAACGCCTCGGTCGGCCCGACCACCAGGTGGCCCGCGTTGTGCAGGACCACGTCGAGGCGGCCCTGCTCGGCCACGATCCGCGCGATCGCGGCGTCCACCGAGTCCTGGTCCAGCACGTCCAGCTCCACCGAGTGCAGCTTGACCTTGTTGGTGGTGGCGAACTCCCGGAGTTCGGCGACCCGCGGCGCGTTGCGGCCCTGGGTGTTCCGCATGCCGGCGTAGACGGTGTGCCCGGCGCGGCTCAGTGCCCGCGCGCTGAGCGCCCCGATGCCGCTGGACGCCCCGGTGACCACGATGACCTTGCTCATGACCCGCTCCTTGTTATCGCTGTTCCGCTGTCTGCGTGAGCAACGATAACACTCGGACGTTAGCGACGCTAGCCCCTGAGTGTTATCAGCGATATGACCGAGTTTCCGCAGGTCAAGTTAGTGCGCGGGGGCCTTCTGTGCGTGCGTGGTGGCCCATTCCGCCGAGTTGGGCCAACTGGTGCGCCCGGTTGGGCCAACTCGGCGTACGAGTTGGCCCAACTCGTACGGGCCGGGGTTGCCGGAGTGTCGCCCGGGATCCGTGTTCAAGACTTATTTTTAGCCATGTATTGACTTGCCGCTGTGGCCGTCATTACGTTCGGGCCGCCAACAAATTCGCCGCCGCCACCCCCTGCGCGACACCTGGGAAACCGCTTCCCGGCCCCCGGTGTCGCGTCCCTGCATCGTGGCAGAGGAGCGCCCTGTGACGTGGAGACGGATGGCGACGGCGGCGGCAGCCGCGGTGGTCGCCGCGAGTTCGCTGACCCTGGTGTCCGCACCAGCCGCCCAAGCGGCCATCACCCCTGACGGCTGGTACAAGGTGGTGAGCAAGACCAGCGGCAAATGCGTTGACGCCCGGGGCGCGGCCGCGGCCAACGGCACCGCCGTGCAGCAGTACACCTGCAACGACAGCACCGCCCAGCAGTGGCAGTTCCAGGAGAGCGGCGGCGGCTTCTCCCGGCTCAACAGCCGGATCGACGCCGCCCAGGTCATCGACGTGGCGGAGAACTCCACCGCTGACGGCGGCCAGACGCACCTGTGGACCTACGGCGGCGGCGCGAACCAGCAGTGGCAGCCGGTGGAACAGGCCGACGGCTCCTACCAGCTGGTCAACCGCAACAGCGGCAAGTGCTTCGACCTGACCGAGGGCTCCCAGGCCGACAGCGTGCAGTTCCAGCAGTGGAGCTGTTTCGCGGGCTCGCCCAACCAGTCCTTCAACCTGGTCCCGGTCGACGGCGGCGGCCCCGGCCCCGGTGATCCGGACTTCGGCCCCAACGTCTTCGTCTTCGACCAGTCCACCCCGCAGGCCACCATCCAGAGCCGGGCGAACACGATCTTCCAGCGGCAGGAGCGGGCCCAGTTCGGCGCGGACCGCTACGCCATGCTGTTCAAGCCCGGCACCTACAACGTCGATGTCAACGTCGGCTACTACACCCAGGTCCTCGGCCTGGGCCGCAATCCCGACGACGTGCACATCCGCGGCGCGGTGCACGTGGAGGCGGACTGGTTCCAGGGCAACGCCACGCACAACTTCTGGCGCGCCGCGGAGAACCTGTCGGTGACCCCCAGCGGCGGCACCGACCGGTGGGCGGTCTCCCAGGCCGCGCCGTACCGGCGGATGCACGTGCGCGGCAACCTGCAGCTCGACGACAACGGCTGGTCCAGCGGCGGCTTCATGGCCGACAGCAAGATCGACGGCCAGGTGCGCTCGGGCAGCCAGCAGCAGTGGTTGTCCCGCAACACCAACTGGGGCAGCTGGACCGGCTCCAACTGGAACATGGTCTTCGTCGGCGCGAACAACGCCCCGGCCGGCAACTTCCCCAGCCCGCCCTACACCAGGGTTGACCAGACCCCGCAGATCCGGGAGAAGCCGTTCCTGCAGGTCAACAGTTCCGGCGGCTACGAGGTCTTCGTCCCGGCGCTGCGTAACAACTCCCGCGGCACCACCTGGGAGGGCGGCAACGCGCCCGGTCAGGCGCTGCCGATCAGCTCCTTCTTCATCGCCAAGCCCGGCACCAGCGCCGCCGCGATGAACCAGGCCCTGGCCGAGGGCAAGAACCTGATTGTCACCCCCGGCATCTACCGCCTGGACCAGACCCTGCGGGTCACCCGGCCGGACACCGTGGTGCTGGGCCTGGGCCTGGCGACCCTGATGCCCAACAACGGGATCACCGCGATGACGGTGGCCGACGTGCCAGGGGTGAAGATCGCCGGCCTGCTCATCGACGCCAACACCACCAACTCCAACCTGCTGATGGAGGTCGGCCCGGCGGGCTCGGCGGGCAACCACGGCGCCAACCCCACCTCGCTGCACGACCTGTTCATCCGCATCGGCGGCATGGTCGCGGGCAAGGCCACCACCAGCCTGGTGGTCAACAGCCGCAACGTGATCGGCGATCACCTGTGGCTGTGGCGCGGCGACCACGGCGACGGCATCGGCTGGAACACCAACACCGCCGATGTGGGCCTGGTGGTCAACGGCGACAACGTCAGCATGTACGGCCTGTTCGTCGAGCACTACCAGAAGTACCAGACCATCTGGAACGGCCAGGGCGGCAAGACGTTCTTCTACCAGAACGAGATGCCCTACGACCCACCCAACCAGGCGGCCTGGATGAACGGCTCCACCCGCGGCTACGCGGCCTACAAGGTCGCCAACCACGTCACGAGCCACGAGGCCGTCGGTCTGGGCAGCTACTGCTTCTTCAACGTCAACCGGAGCGTGGTCGCCGACCGCGCCTTCGAGGTCCCGAACAACCCCAATGTCCGCTTCCGCAACATGGTCACGGTGTCCCTGGGCGGCGGCGCGGGCACGATCAACCGCATCATCAACAACTCGGGCGGCACCGCTGGCGCGGGGCAGACCGTGCAGTACCTGGTGAACTACCCGTAGTACCTGGGTGACACCAGCGGACGGTCCGGGTCGAGTCGGTCCCAGCGACCCGGGCCGTCCACTATGGACATCGAGTTCAGCGGGCAGCGCCGCGGCACCACCTCGTGGCCAGGCGCCCGCCCCGCCAGACGAGCGCCCCGGCCGCGCGGTCAGTTCCCGTGCGCGCTCGCGCGCCCCAGCCCCATGAGCAACCGCTCCATCACCTCGGGGTCGACCTCGTGCGGGTCATTGGCCAGCCGCTCCGCCTCGGGCGAGCGCCGCCGTTCCCGCCGCGGCAGTGGCACCGCCTCCGCGGTCACCCCGGACGGCAGCGGCAGCGTGCACCACAGCATCCGGCCGCGGCCCTCCAGGGGCACCACGCCCAGGTTCGGGCCCTCCATGTCGGGGGTCGCCTCGGCCGGGCGGCCGTCGGCCACCTCGATCACCAGGCTGTCCCCGCTGACCCGCAGGCGCACGGTCAGCATGCCGGGCCGGTCGGGATCAGCGCTTTCCACCACCGCGGCCACGAGCTGACCGGCCGCGGTGGCGGCCTCGTCGAGCATCGGCCGCAGGTGCCACTCGCGCAGCGTGAACTGGGCGAACAGATCGGCGCAGTTCACCGCGGTGGGGAGCGCGACCAACTGGATGTCGTCGACCTGTGCAGTGTGTGGGGTCACCGGGTTCCTTCTTCCGCCATTTCGGGAGCCTCGGGTGTCACTCGAATAGGGGATCCTGCCACACGCCGTGAACGTCCGCTGATTCCGCGTCTACTTCGTTGCCAGTTGTCAACCTAGGATGACCAGGTGGAGATGGATCGGCTCATGACGTTGACCAGGGCGACCGGAGTGGACGACCCGATCGTGGGGCTCGCCGCCGCCGCGGAACTACGCAGCGAACTCGAACGCCTGGAGGCCGTGCTGGTCCGCCGGGCCCGGGTGCGCGGCCGCACCTGGACCGAGATCGCCTCCGTGCTCGGCGTCAGCAAGCAGGCCGTGCACAAGAAACACGGCCGCTCCGCCCTGTTCGGCCGCCGCAACGCCTGACCGGCCGGGCCCCGCGGGCTGCCTGCGGCGGACCTACTCCGGCAGCGGCCGCCGCCCGGCGAAACCGAGATCGCGCCGGTGATACCAGCGCAGCTCGGTGTCGCCCTCCAGCCAGCACAGCAGCACCGGCACCCGGTCCAGCTCGGCCGGGAAGTCCACCAGCAGCGGCGCGAAGCCCTTCAGCTCGGCCCCGGTCTGCTGCACCTGCGTCATCAGCTCGTCCAGCCGCGCCTGCGCCGCCTTGAACTCCGGCAGCCCGCCCAGCGGACTCGGCTGCCCGCCGGGGGCCACCGAGACGGCCAGTTCGGCGGCGTCGGCGCGCAGTGTCACCAGTTCGGTCAGCACCGGCAGCAGCGCGGCCAGCTCGGCCCTGGCCTCCGCCACGGTGAACAGTCCCATGCGCACAGCCTGCCATCCCGGCGGCCCGGACCGCTTGACCTCTAGTTAGGTCGAGCTTCCACACTCTTCTCATCAGCGACTTCGGTCCACGAAGGACCACGGCGGGAAATTCACGCCGATTTTGTCGGGGGTGTGCGGAAGCATCATCTTCCACACCGCCCCGGCCCGGACACTGTGGGGAGCCATGGACATCGACATGAACGCCTGGATGGCGCTGGAAAGCGCGATGCAGGACAAGTCGGGACGCACGGTCACCCGTGCCACCCTGCGCCGCATCGCCCGCTTCGCCAAGCCGCAGTACCGCGCGGTGGCCATCCTGCTGGTGCTCAGCGCGCTGGCCGCGGTGCTCGCGGTGGCCACCCCGGTGCTGGCGGGCTGGGTGGTCGAGGCGATCGTCAACAAGCAGCCGGTGGACACCGTGCTGTGGCTGGCCGGGCTCATCGCGGCGATCGCGGTGGTCGAGGCGGGACTGAGCCTGGCCGAACGCTGGCAGTCCTCCCGGGTCGGCGAGGACCTGATCCTGCGGCTGCGCGAGTCGGTGTTCGCGCACGTGCAGCGGATGCCGATCGCCTTCTTCACCCGCACCCGCACCGGCGCGCTGGTCAGCAGGCTCAACAACGACGTGATCGCCGCCCAGCGCGCCTTCTCCTCCACGCTGTCCGGGGTGGTCACCAACATCATCGCGCTGGTGCTGGCCGTGGTGGTCATGCTCAGCCTGTCCTGGCAGGTCACCGTGCTCGCGCTGATCCTGCTGCCGATCTTCGTGCTGCCCGCCCGCCGGGTCGGGCGGCGGCTGGCCGGGATGGAACGCGAGTCGGCCAACCTCAACTCGGCGATGACCACCACGATGACCGAGCGGTTCTCCGCGCCCGGCGCCACGCTGATCAAGCTGTTCGGCAGGCCCAGCCAGGAGAACGCCGAGTTCTCCGCGCGGGCCCAGCGGGTGCGTGACATCGGCGTGCGCACCGCGGTCAAGCAGTGGGTGTTCATGGTTGCCCTCGGCCTGGTCTCCGCGCTGGCCCTGGCCCTGGTCTACGGCCTGGGCGGCTACTTCGCGCTCACCGGCCAGCTCGAAGCCGGCACCGTGGTCACCCTGGCGCTGCTGATCACCCGGCTGTACTCGCCGCTGACCGCGCTGGCCGGGGCCCGGCTGGACGTGATGACCGCGCTGGTCAGCTTCGACCGGGTGTTCGAGGTGCTCGACCTCAAGCCGCTGATCGAGGAGAAGCCGGATGCCCGCGCGGTGCCCGCGGGTCCGGTCGCGGTGGAGTTCGACAACGTGCGCTTCAGCTACCCGGCCGCGGACAAGGTCTCGCTGGCCTCGCTGGAGGAAGTGGCCACTTTGGACAGTCGCGGCGGCGAAGAAGTGCTGCGCGGGGTGTCCTTCCGGGCCGAACCGGGTCAGCTGGTCGCCCTGGTCGGCTCCTCCGGCGCGGGCAAGTCCACCCTGGCCTCGCTGACGCCGCGGTTGTACGACGCGGACTCCGGCAGCATCCGGCTGGCCGGCGTGGACGTGCGCGACCTGTCCTTCGACGCGATCAGGGACACCGTCGGCATGGTCACCCAGGACGGCCACCTCTTCCACGAGAGCATCGGCGCGAACCTGCGCCTGGCCCAGCCCGGCGCGAGTGATGAGGACCTGTGGGACGCGCTGCGCCGGGCCCGGCTGGAGGACCTGGTCGCCTCGCTGCCCGACGGCCTGGACACGGTGGTGGGGGAGCGCGGCTACCGCCTCTCCGGCGGTGAGCGGCAACGACTGACCATCGCCCGCCTGCTGCTGGCCCAGCCCAGGGTGGTCATCCTGGACGAGGCCACCGCGCACCTGGACTCCAGCTCGGAGGCCGCGGTGCAGGAGGCGCTGGTCGAGGCCCTGGCCGGCCGGACCTCGCTGGTCATCGCGCACCGGTTGTCCACCATCCGCGCCGCGAACCTGATCCTGGTGGTGGAGCACGGCGAGGTGGTGGAACGCGGCACGCACGAGGTGCTGCTGGCCAAGGGCGGCCGGTACGCCGAGCTGTACAACACGCAGTTCGCGGACAGCAAGGAATCGGTGGTCGCTGGATAACCTGTACGCCTCGCGGCGCCCGCATCCCTGCGCGGCGCCGCGAGCGGACGCGGGGACAAAGGAGTTCAGGTGTCGGTGCAACGGGATGTCGGCAGCGTGGCCGGGACGGTGGTCGAGCGGGCCCCCGCCCCCGACCCCACAGCGGCCGCCTTCTTCGACGTGGACAACACCATGATCATGGGAGCGTCCATCTTCCATCTGGCCCGCGGCCTGGTGGAACGCAAGTACTTCCGCACCGCCGACCTGGTCGGCTTCGCCTGGCAACAGGTCAAATTCCGCGTCCTGGGCCGCGAAGACCACCAGGGCATCGAATCCAGCCGGGAACAACTGCTCTCCTTCGTCGCGGGCCGCCGCACCGACGAGCTGGCCGCCCTCTGCGAGGAGATCTTCGAGGCCCGCATCGCCTCCCGGGTCTGGCCCGGCACCCGCTCCCTGGCCGAACTGCACCTGGCCGCGGGCCAACGAGTCTGGCTGGTCACCGCGGCCCCGGTGGAACTGGCCGAGATCATCGCCCGCCGCCTGGGCCTCACCGGCGCCCTGGGCACCGTCGGCGAACGCGAGAACGGCGTCTACACCGGCAAACTCACCGGCGGCCTCATGCACGGCCAGGCCAAAGCCGACGCCATCCAAGCCCTGGCCGCCCGCGAAGGCCTCATCCTGGCCAACTGCACGGCCTACTCCGACTCCCGCAACGACCTGCCGATGCTGTCCACGGTGGGGACGGCCATCGCGGTCAACCCCGACTCCGGCCTGCGCGACATAGCCCGCACCCGAGGCTGGGAGATCCGCGACTTCCGAACCGGCCGCAAAGCAATGAAAATCGGCCTCCCCTCCCTGCTCGGCGCCACCGCCCTGGCCGGCGCGGTACTCACCGCCCTCGCCAACCGCCGCCGCCCCCACTGACCCAACCGCCGCGGCCCCCGGATTCCCTGTGCGGCCGCCCTCGCCGCGCCATTGATCCCAATCGCGGCCGCCCCCGGATTCCCTGTGCGGCCGCCCCTACCGCTCCACTGACCCAATCGCCGCCGCCCCCGGACTCCCAGCGCGGCCGCCCTTGCCGCCGCCCTTGATCCCAGCCGCCGCGACCCGCCGTCCCAGCCGCGCCACCGGGTTTGACCCCGCCCCAGCCGGGCACCCGATACCTGCGCTGACGTCCCAGCGCCCGCCCCACGCGGCGGAAACCGGATGCATTCGCGGGAGGACCGCCATGCTGAGCCAGGGTGATCGCCGCCGCCTGGAGGAACTGGCCGATCATTTACAGGCCAACGACCCCGAGTTCGCCGAGGGCCTGCGCACCGGCCACCCGACCCCGCCCCGCGACGACCGCCGCTGGCCCGTGGTGGCCGCGGGCCTGCTCGCCGCCACCACCTTCCTGATCGCCCTGGCAACCCTGTCCCTGCTACTCACCTTCGCCGGCCTGTTCGGCCTGGGCTGGGCGGTCATCGCCTACCGCGAACGAGTCCGCCGCGCCCACCACTGGACCACCCGCCCCCAGTGGCGCCGCCTGAGCTAGCGACTCTCCGCCCCGGCAGACTTCCCGGCCCGGCCCGGCCCGGCCCGGCCCGGCCCCTGCACCGGCCAGGCCAGCCTCCCGACGAGGCCAGCCTCCTGGCCAGACCAGCCTCCCGGCCCCAGACCTACTCCGCCAACCGAGCCTTGCCCCGCGCCGCCGCCGGCACCGCCCGCTGCAACCGCTCGGCCATCGCCACCAGGTTCGCCGCCAGCTCCGGCGCGTCCACCACCTCGAACTCGATCTCCATCGACCCCAGCATCCACGCCAGCGACCGCACATCGGACGCGCCCACGTGCAGCAGGCAGCTCTCCGGCCCCTCCGGCTCCACCCGCCCGATCCCGGCGAAGTTCTGCGCCTCCGGCGCGTCCGCCGGCACCGGCAGCCGGACCTTCGACTGGTACTGCCACAGCCGGGCCACCCGCTCGGCCACGAACGCGCCCGCGTCATCCGTCGGCAGCTCCCGCGGACTGAACCGGGGACCGGTCGGCGTCCTGGGCCGCAGCCGGTCCACCCGGAAGGTCCGCCAGTCCGACCTGGCCACGTCCCAGGCCACCAGGTACCAACGGCGGCCCCAGCTCACCAGGCGGTGCGGTTCGGCCTCGCGCAGGCTCTCGGTGCCGTCGTGGTCGCGATAGTCGAACCGCAGCCGCTGGTGATCGCGGCAGGCCGCGGCGATCGCGGTCAGGGTGTCCGCGGCGACCGTGGGCATGGACGAACGGCTCGGCACGGTCGAGATCTGCAACGCCGCCACCCGGTGCCGCAGTCGTGAGGGCAGCACCTGCTCCAGTTTCACCAGCGCCCGCAACGACGCCTCGCCGATGCCCTCGACACTGCCGTTGGTCGCGGTGCGCAGCCCGATCGCCACCGCCACCGCCTCCTCGTCGTCGAGCAGCAACGGCGGCAGGTCCGCACCCGCGCCCAGCCGGTAACCACCGGTGACGCCCTTGGTCGACTCGACCGGGTAGTCCAGGTCCCGCAGCTTGTCGATGTCCCGCCGCACCGTGCGGCCGGTGACACCCAGCCGGTCGGCCAGTTCGGCGCCGGACCACTCGCGGCGCAGCTGTAGCAGGGTCAGCAGCCGGAGCAGTCGCGCCGAGGTCTCCTTCACCGCCTCATTCTGCCGCGAACCGGTAGGTCTTGATTTCAAACTCACTCGATGACATGGTGAGTTTGATTTTCCAGCTGACCTCGGGAGCGTGTCATGGCAGGACTTCCGGCCCGCCTCGCGGACCACCCCTCGGTGCGCGCGGTCCGTGCCAGGCAGGCCGCGGCCGGCCCCCGTGCGCCCCGGGTGATCGACGCGGACTGGCTGCGCGAGCTGTGCCTGGCGGCGGGTGCCGACGACATGGGCGTGGTGCCGCTGGACCACCCGGACCTGGCCGGTGAACGCGAGCCCGTGCTGCACGCGCTGCCCGGCACCCGCAGCCTGATCTCGCTGGTGGCGCGGATGAACCGGGACAACGTCCGCTCGCCGGCGCGCAGTGTCGCCAACCAGGAGTTCCACCGCACCGGCGAGATCATCAACGAGGCCGCGCGCAGCATCGTCCGCGCGCTGGAGGACGCGGGCCACCGCGCGCTGAACCCCTCCGCCACCTTCCCGATGGAGATGGAGAACTACCCCGGCCGGATCTGGGTGATCGCGCACAAACCGGTCGCGGTGGCCGCGGGCCTTGGCGCGATGGGCATTCACCGCAACGTCATCCACCCCAGGTTCGGCAACTTCGTGCTGCTGGCCACCGTGTTGGTCGACGCCGAGGTCAGCGCCTACGGCGCGAAGCTGGACTACAACCCCTGCCTGGAGTGCAAGCTCTGCGTCGCGGCTTGCCCGATCGGGGCAATCGGCAAGAACGGGGAGTTCGACTTCCGCGCCTGCGCCACCCACAACTACCGCGAGTTCATGGGCGGCTTCACCGACTGGGTGGAGACGATCGCGGAGAGTGCGGACGCGGCGGAGTACCGCGAGCGGGTCACCACCGCCGAGAGCGCCTCGATGTGGCAGAGCCTGGCCTTCAAGCCCAACTACAAGGCGGCCTACTGCCTGGCGGTTTGCCCAGCAGGGGAGGATGTACTCGAGCCCTACCTCCGCGACCGGAAGGACTTCATGGACACCGTGCTGAAGCCCTTGCGGGACAAGGTGGAGACGCTCTACGTCACCCCCGGCTCGCCGGCCGGGGACTATGCCCGACGTCGGTTCCCGCACAAGCCGGTGAAGGAAGTCAGCAACGGACTGCCCGTCACCCGGCCGCGGCAGGAGAAGAAGGACGGTTGATGACCGAGGTTGTGATCACCGGGCTCGGCGCGTTGAGCCCCCTGGGCGGCACCACGGCCGACACCTGGTCCGCGCTGCTGGCCGGCCGGTCCGGGGTCGAGACGCTCACCGAGGACTGGGCGCGGGAACTGCCCGCCCGGCTCGCCGCCCGGATGGCGGTCGACCCGGCCGGCCGGCTCGACCGCGTGCAGGCCCGCCGACTGGACCGGTCCGCCCAGGCAGCGCTGGTCGCCGCCCGCGAGGCATGGGCCGACGCCGGCCTGGAGAAGGGCGCGGTCGACCCGAACCGCGTCGCGGTCGTGCTGGGCACCGGCATCGGCGGCGTCGGCACCCTGCTGGACAACTACGACGCCCTCCTCGGCCGCGGCTACCGCCGGGTGTCCCCGCGCATGGTCCAGATGATCATGCCCAACAGCGCGGCCGCCACGGTCAGCATCGACCTGGACGCCCGCGCCGGCGCCATCTGCCCAGCCAGCGCCTGCGCCACCGGAGCCGAGGCCCTCGCCCACGCGCTGGACCTGATCCGGCTCGGCCGCGCCGACATCGTGATCACCGGCGGCACCGAGGCCTGCGTCCGCTCGGTGACCATGGCCGGCTTCGCCCAGGCCCAGGCCATGTCCACCCGCAACGACGAACCACACCGCGCCTCCCGACCGTATGACAAGGGCCGCGACGGCTTCGTCCTCGGCGAAGGCGCCGCCGTCCTGATCATCGAACGCGCCGACCTGGCCGCCGCTCGCGGCCGCACGCCCTACGCGACCTTCGCCGGCGCCAGCATCACCTCCGACGCCTACGACATGGTCGGCCTGCACCCCCAGGGCGATGGCCAGATCAGGGCCATGACCACGGCGCTGAAGGAAGCGAGCCTGTCCGCCGCCGACATCCAGCACGTCAACGCCCACTCCACCGGAACCCCGGGCGGCGACATGCTGGAGGCCAAGGCCATTTACGACGTCTTCGGCCACCAGCCACTGGTCTCGGCGACCAAGTCCATGACCGGCCACCTCCTGGGCGCCGCCGGCGCGCTGGAAGCGGTCTTCACGGTCCTGGCCATCCATCACGACGTGGCCCCACCGACCCGCAACCTGGAGAACCCGGAGGACGACCTCCAGATCCAGGTCACCAGGGACACCCCGGTCAACCTGCCCATCAACGCCGCCCTGTCGAACTCCTTCGGCTTCGGCGGCCACAACACCGCGCTGGTCTTCAAGAAGGCCTGACCGGCCACCTGGCCAGGGTCAGGGCAGGAGTCGGGGTGCGGACCTTCGTCAGGGTGTGCCAGCCAGTCCAGTCCGGACTGGCTGGCCACGTCTGAGGCGAACCAGGCCGGGCGCGAGCCTCGGCCGGGCGGGCCGGAGCGTCGCCAGGATTGGCGCGGATGCCGGACATGCGGGGGATCGGACCCCGCCTGCCGGAGTGGTTCGAGTCCGGACGTGATGGGCGGACTGGGTGAGTCGCCCGGACCAGGAGGGCGGTCAGTCGGCCACCCGGCCCTGTGGCGTCCATTCCGGACTGGCGAACCTCGCGCGTAGTTCGCCGACAGCCGGTTCGACACCGCAGGCCCGGCAGGCCGGGACCGTCTCCAGGTCCTTGCCGCAGCTGTGCTCGAACATCACGGGCGGTGTGTCCACCAGATGCCGATCACCCCACTGCCGCAACAGGTGCAGGACTCCGCGTAGCTCCAGTCCCGCCTCCGTGGCGTGATACTCGAACCGCGGCGGCCGCTCGCTGTACTGAACGCGTTCCAGCACACCCGCATCGACCAGCTTCCGCAGCCGGGCGGCGAGAATATCGCGCGGTGCCCCGATGTTCCGGACCATGCCATCGAACCGGCACACCCCGTAGAACACCTCACGCAGCACCAGCAACGAGTACTTCTCCCCGACCACGGCCAGCGTGGCGGCGATGGAACACGGGCGCGGCTGGCTCATGCCACCCACGGTAGACGAGACCGTTTGAACACCCAATGCTCTCGTGTCGAAGGGACCTCCTGTGCTCGTGTTTCCTTTGTGGACGGTGCAGGGCAGTGCCTCAGACCGGCCTGAGACACCCGGCGACCCGCACGTGCCGGCCGGAGCACGCGGTGGTCGGTCCGCCTGCCCGGCGACCGGCGCCGAGGGTCGCGGCGCGGCAGCGGGCGAAGCGGGGCTCGCGGTTCAGGTCATCGCGGCTCCGGGGAGGTGTGATAAACGCGGTTGGTGGGCGAGGTCCAGGTGAAGCGGCCACCTGGATGCTGGTGCAGCCGCCAGGGCCAGGCGGCGGTCTGCTTGAGCCGGTGGTGGTGACGGCACAGCGGACCGAGATTGTCCGGGCTGGTGGGACCTCCGTTCTCGTGCGGGATGGTGTGGTCCAGATCCGAACCGTGGGCCTTGCGACGACAACCGGGGAAGGTGCAGCGCGGGTTGCGCGCCTTGACCAGCTCGGTCATCCACGTCGGCGGCTTGTAGCGCCGGGGCGTCGTAGCCGACCACCGAGCCGTCCGGGCCGGTGAGCAGCCGTTTGATGTTGGCGTCCATGGCCAGTTCGCGGGCCATCTCGGCGGTGATGGGACCGTGATCGGCCAGTTCGGCGGGTTCGTCGTCATCACCCAGCAGGGCGGTGATCGGCACGGTCACCCGGATCTCGGTGCTGACCGAACCGCCGTTCGCCTTGCCGGACAACAGGTCCAGTGCCACGTCGGTGCGGGTCTGGTCGAGCGTCCGATCCTCGTCCTTGACCGTGCGGGCGAGTTTGTCGACGTAGCAGAAGGCGGCCTGGGTGCGTGGGGCCGGCGCCTTCACGGAGAGCACGGCCATACCGTCGTCCTCCGCCCACAGCGACAACTGCCGGGATTCCGCTGCTTTCTCCTCTCTCTTACGGGCGGCGCCCGGGTCGGCGCGGATGACCGCGCGGCGCAGCATCGAACGGATGCCGCCGACGCCGCGGGTCTCCGCGTCGGGCAGCACCCGTTGTTCGACCGCGGCCGCCTGGGTGTCGGTGAGCGGGGTGACGGCCTCGGCGATCGCCTTGGCCTTCGGGTAGTCGATCCGGCCTTCCCGCAACGCTTCCAGGGTTCTGGGCAGGCGGCGGAGGTCGAGGGCGGTGGCCAGTCGGACCGCCGCCGCACGTGGGCTCCAGCCCAGTGCCGCGGCGATCTCGTCCCCGGCGAACTCGTGGATTCCGTATTTGTCATGGGTTCGGTGCTCGACGAACCTGGCCAGGGTCTGCATCTCCACCGACTCGACGTATGCCTTGATCCGTTGGCAGTTCCGCAACCGATCGAGCAGCGCGTTGTCGTCCAGAGTGGACATATCAGCGGAGAGGGCGCCCATCGTGGCGTCAACAGACCGGGGCTGAGGTGTGTCGAGCACAGCGAGCTGCTCGAACATGGCATCAGCCTAAGAGTGGGGAGGGAGGGGAATGACGGGTCCGGCAGTGTCGGCCCGCGACTCGATTGTCAGGGAATTGTGTTGGTGGATAACGAGAAAAGGCTGCCAGGCGGCGGATTCCCGTGGTGTGTTCGAAGACGCGCTCGGTGCGTCAGCGGTGGGAGCGGGCAGGATGCGCGCGGAGCGGAGCACGGGGCCGGGCGGCGCCGTGCGGGGGTTGATCCGGCGCTGACGAGGGGATCGAGGACGGGGGTGGGTGCCATGTATGGCATATAACCGTGCGATCATCTGGCTCGTCAAATTGATCAGGCGGGAATGGTGTCACCCAGTCGGGCGTTCTTGATACGGACGCGTGGAAAGACAAGTTGGAGGCTGTGGTGCTGGATCCGGAGAACCTGTACGAGGTGGACTCCGATGTCCCGGACCTGACCGGAGCGGTACTGCTGCACCACTTCGACGGGTTCATGGACGCGGGTGCGGCCGGCCGGGTGCTGGTCGAGCACCTGCTGGAGACCTACGAGCACCGCGTGATCGCGCGGTTCGACGTGGACGGCCTGCTCGATTACCGGTCGCGGCGGCCGCTGATGACCTACTCCACCGACCGGTGGGCCGATTTTGCGGCACCCGAGCTGGTGGTGTATCTGTTGCATGACGCCATCGGCACCCCCTTCATCTTGCTCACAGGGTCTGAGCCGGATCTGCGGTGGGAAGCCTTCACCCAGGCAGTTCGTGGCCTGATCGAACGGTGGGGCGTCCGGTTGACGGTCGGTTTCCACGGAATTCCCATGGGCGTTCCGCACACGCGACCGCTGGGTGTGGTGGCCCACGCGACGCGCCGGGAACTGATCTCCGACCACCAGTCGTTCTTCAACCGGGTGCAGGTGCCCGGCAACGTGAGCGCGTTGCTGGAACTGCGCCTGGGCGAGAGCGGTCACGACGCCGTCGGGTTCGCCGCGCAGGTGCCGCACTACCTCGCGCAGTCGACCTATCCGGCGGTCGCCATGACCCTGCTCGACCACGTCGTGCGGGCGACCGGGCTGGTGCTTCCCGCGGACTCGTTGCGGGAGACCGCCCGCCGGGCCGACGCCGAGGTGCAGCGGCAGGTCGTGGAGTCGGAGGAGATCTCGCAGGTGGTGGGCGCGCTGGAGCGGCAGTACGACGCGTTCGCCGAGGCCGCGGGCAAGGAGAGCCTGCTGCTGGAGACGGCCGAGGAGATGCCGAGTGCCGAGGAGCTGGGCGCGGAGGTCGAGCGGTTCCTGGCCGAGCAGCAGGGTTTCGGCGACCCGCGCGAGAGCTGAGGCAGGAGAACGCCCGGACGATCCAGCCGACTGGATCAGGCGTTGCCGGGTTGAGGTGTGGACTGGCTGAACGTGGCCAGGGTTGACGTGCTGCCCCTTGGGCCGGGTGATGGTGTGATCATCCGGTTGACGGTCAGTGCTGAACGCCGTGCGCGGTGCCTCGGGTGGCCCAATAGCGACGGGATGACCGGTTCGAAAGGGGAGCGGCCCCACCGTGGACCGGGTCGTCCTGGTGGAGCCGCTGGGTGCTGCTGGTCAGTCTGGGCTGCTGGTCAGCCGGTGGTGTAGGAGGCGATGGCCGGGTTGCGCCAGTCGCTGGAGACGATGGTCGCGCCCTTGGCGGCCAGGTCGCGGACCCGGGCCTGGGCGTCGGGGACCGGTGGGTTCACGCCGTCGATCGCCGGGGCGACCCGGTGGGCGTCGGTCATGACGACCAGGTACTTGCCGCCGAGGTAGCTGCCAGGGTAGCCGGCGTAGGCGCTGGCATCGCCGTCGAAGGCGACCAGCCAGGACGCTCGGTCGCCGCCGCGGTCGCCGGTGCGCGGGTCGGACTGGCTGGCGCCGTTGATCGCGGGAAAGGCCATGGTGGACGGCAGCGCGCCCGCGCTGTTGGCGTTGATCAGGCGGTCGGCGTACTCCACATCGGTGTGGTAGCGGTCGAAGGGGTTGGCTGCCTCGAACGTGCCGCGCTCGACGAGGATCAGGAACTTGCCGGTCAGGGCGGCGCGGGTGGGCCACGCGCCGGCCTGGGCGGCGGCGTCCAGGGTGGGGTGGCTGCCCTTGAGCTGGGCGGGGCCGAAGACGTTGGCGGCGCCCAGGTGGTCGGCGATGACGCGGTCCAGTTGCTGGGCGCCGAAGCCGCCACGGCCGTCGAAGCCGTTCTTCAGCTCGAGCTTGAGCACGACCAGCGGGTGGTTCGGCTTGTTCTCGTGCCACAGGCGGATGTTGCGCAGGCAGGTGGCCAGATTCTGGTTGCGGGCGCCGGTGCGCAGCTCCGGATAGGTGTTCGCGGCGGCGCAGTTGTTGCTGCTGCCGGGGTCGTGGCTGACCTTGAAGTCCCTGGTGCCGAAGAAGTTCGTCCAGATGTCGATCTCGAGCATGCCCGCGCCGGTGTCCAGGGCGTCGGCCAGGTAAGGGAAGGTCGCCTGGATGTAGGCGTTGTGCAGGCCGACCGAAGTGGCGCCGGTGGCGGTCGCCGCCTGGGGGGAGGTGGCGGCGGCGGTGCCACCGGAGGCAGGGCTTGCGGCGGCGGGTGCTGTCGCGGCGGACGTTGCGGCAGTGGGTGCTGCGGCGGCGGGTGTTGCGGCAGCCGGGGTCGCGGCGGCGGTGGCTCCGGTGGTGGCGCCTGCGGCGGCGGCCAGGACCAGCAGGCCCGCGCCGACTGCGGTGGCCGCGCGAGCGAGTGGGCGATGCATCGTTGCGCTCCTCAAACCGATACCCGGTGGTGGCGGATGAGGAGAAACTAGCCTGGGCAGGTGTGCGCGGGATGTCCGCTGGATGGCGCATTGATCCGTCTGAGCACGGATATTTCCCATTCGGGCGAGCGGAGGGGTTATTGCGCCAGCCCCATTAGTCGCCGACCGGCGCACGATTGGCGCGCGCCGGCCGGGAGTTCAGATATGTGATTGTCCGGTGAATTCAGTCCTGGACGTGGATCGCCATCGCCGGGCACAGCACAGCCGCCTCGCGGACCGCGTCACCCAGTTCGGCGGGCGGCTCCTCCTGGAGCAGCACCACCACGCCGTCCTCGTCCCGCTGGTCGAACACCTCGGCGGCGGCCAGCACACACTGACCGGCGCCTACGCAGGCTTCTTCGTCGATGTTGACGCGCATTTCCAACTCCTGTTGTGCGGTGGTGGGTCGCGGTCGGCGGCCGGTCAGGCCTGAGCGTCCCAGGTGACCGGCAGCGACCGCACGCCGTACACGAGTGCGTCGTGCTTGAACTCAATGTTCTCGAACGGGATCGCCAGGCGCAGCGTCGGGATCCTGGTGTACAGCCTGGCGAAGACCTCCTGCAGCTCCACCCGGGCGAGCTGCTGGCCGAGGCACTGGTGGGCGCCGTAGCCGAAGGTCAGGTGCGCGCTGGCGTTGCGGCCGAAGTCGATCTCGTCGGGGTCGCCGAAGACCGACTCCTGCCGGTTGCCCGAGGACAGGGCGGCGATGACGAACTCGCCCTCCTTGAACACCTGCTCGCCGATCGGCAGGTCCTCGACCACCCGGCGGAACACGCCGAACTGCACCACCGAGAGGTACCGCAGCATCTCCTCGACCGCGGCCGGCGCGATCGAGGCGTCCGTGCGCAGCTCGGCCAGGCGGTCCGGGTGCTGCAGCAGGGCGGCGGCGCTGAGCGCGATCATGTTCGCGGTGGTCTCGTGCCCGGCGATGAGCAGCGAGATGCCGAGGGTGACCAGCTCCTCGATGGTCAGCGGGGTGCCGCCGGCGGTGGCGCGCTGGATGAGCCTGCCGAGCAGGTCCTCGTCGGTCGGGCTGGCCATCTTGGCCATGACCAGCTGGGCCATGTAGCCCTGGACCTGGCCGCTGGCCGCCATCCGCTGTTCCTGGGTGATGTCGACCTTGAGCAGCACCCCGCTGGCCGCCTGGAACATCTCCCGGTCGGCGTAGGGCACGCCGAGCAGCTCGCAGATGACCAGCGACGGGATCGGCAGGCCGAAGTCGTGGTACAGGTCGGCCTCGGTGCCTTCGAGCATCCTGTCGATGTGCTGATCCACCAGGTCGGCGATGTAGGGACGCATCGCCTGGATGCGCTTGACGGTGAACTCCGGGGTCAGCAGCCTGCGCAGCCGGGAGTGCTCAGGGCCGTCGTGGTGCAGGATCGAGCCGGGGGCGGCCGGGGCGTCCAGATCGGCCTCGGTGTTGACGTGGTTGGACGGCGAGGCGGCGCGGGAGGACAGGCGCGGGTCGGCCAGCACGCTGCGCACGTCCTCGTACCGGGTGACCAGCCACGCGTCCACGCCGACCGGGCAGCTCACCTGGCTCACCGGCGCGGTGTCGCGCAGCTCCTGGTACTCCGCGGCGGGGTCGAACGGGCAGCCCGTGGGACGGGTGTCGGGGAAGGCGGCCTTGGCGGGTGCGTTCGCGGTCTCGGTCATGACCTCGGGTCCTTTCGGTGGTGGGGCGGCAGCTGGGGGAGGAGGGCGGCGGCGGTTGGTGGGGCGCTGAAGACGGGGGCGGCGGCTGGCGGTGGGGGCGTTCCGGGCGGGTTGTGCGTGGTCGCCGGGCTGGTCAGGCGGCGGACGTGACCGGGTTCCGGCAGGCTGTCGGGCAGAAACTGGCAGTTACTGCCATCCTGCCAACACTGCCACTATGCCACGAGTGTCGAATGCACGTCGAATACGGTCCGTGCTGTTAGCCTCCGGGCGAAGAGGGGCTGGTCAGGAGGTGTGCCGATGGGGCTGCGTGAGCTGAAGATGCAGCGCACCCGGTTACTGATCGCCAACAAGGCGCTGGAGCTGTTCGCGGCGCAGGGCTTCGAGGCGACCACCATCGAGCAGGTCGCGCTCGCCGCCGAGGTCGGCACCCGCACGCTCTACCGCTACTTCCCGACCAAGGAATCGCTGATCGCGGGCTTCGTGGAGGAGCACCTCAGCGACTCCCTGGAGGTCATGCGCGCCCAGCCGGCCGACCGGCCGCTGCCCGAGGCGCTGCACACGGTGCTGGACCGGCTGATGCGGGTGGTCGCCGAGGACGCCCAGCGGGTGCGCGCGGTCTACGCGCTGGCCAGGCACACCGACTCGCTGCAGGCCCGGCTGGCCGAGCAGACCTGGCGCTGGCGCAACGAGCTGGCCGCGGAGATCGCGACCAGGGTCGGCGGGCCCTCGGCCGGGCTGAAGGCCGCGTTGTCCGCGGCCGCGACCATGGGGCTGATCGAGGTCGTGCTGCGGGAATGGGTGGACGGCGACGGGGTCCGCCCGTTGCGGGAGATCACCCAGGACGCGCTGAAACTCCTGCACACCGGCGACATCCCACTACCGGAACACCGGGGCTGAACCGGTGCGGGCGAACTCCGGTCAACCTGGGGCGCCGCGCCGGGTGCGCAACCCGTGGGGGCACGGGGACCGGCTGCGGCAGGAGATCATGGCCGCCACCGAGCGGCTGCTGGGCGCGCTGGACACCGACGACGCGCTGACCATCCGCGGCGTGGCCAGGGCCGCCGGGATCGCCCCGGCCAGCATCTACCCGCACTTCGGCGACCTGACCGAGCTGGTCGGCGCGTTGATGCAGGACCAGTTGCGGCGGATGGCCGACGCGATGGCCGCCGGCCGCGACTCCGTGCCCGACCGCGATCCGCTCGGCAGGCTGTGCTCGATCCTGCGCGCCTACCTGGACTTCGCCATCAACAACCCCGCGCACCAGCGGATCCTGCTGGCCTTCCCCAAGGGCGTCGGCGTGTCCTGGGCCGACACCGGCACCATGCGGCCCAGCGCGGAGATAGGGGTCATCCTGGTCGAGGCGCTGGAAGCCTGTGTGGCGGCCGGGCACCGGTTGCGGGTCGCACCCGAGATCGCCAGCCAGATCATCATGGTCGGCGCGTTCGGCCGGGTGGTGCTGTCACAGGCCAGCCGGGGGCTCTACGGCGGGGTGAGCGTGCCGGAATTCCTGTGCGAGCTGGTCAAACTGGTCTTCGAGTCCGGGGTGGAACTGGCCGCCTCCGACACCGGCGGCTGACCTGCCGGACAGGGCGGCGAGACGCTTTTCCGGCTGCCCCAGGCCGCCCTTCTGGTCGCATATGTGAAAGTCTTGTCGGACCCCCGATCGTGTCCTAATGTGGCTTCACCCCGCCAACCTGTAAGCGCTTTCGAGTAACCGACGCCGGCCCCTGCAAACGTCGGCATTGTGTTTCTCGCTGCGCCTTTTCCTGGAGGTTGGAATGCCGAGAAAACACCGTGTCCTCACTGGGATCGCGTTGCTGGGTGGGCTTGTGCTCACCGCCCCTGCCGCGCAGGCCCAGGTCGAGGGCGGCGGCTGGACGTCGCGTTCCCCTGGCTTCAACGTGCAGCAGCGCGGCTGCGGCCAGGTCAACAACCTGACCTTCACCCTGACCTGTTCCACCGCCAGCGGCGACCAGCGCGCGGAACGGAGGTATGACACCTACGGCGGCGGCACCTACCAGTTCGAGGGGTCGTTCCGGATCCAGAGCATGGGCGGCACCCGGATCTCGCTGAAGCAGACCTTCCAGGACGGGCCCTCCGCCGGACCGTTCTTCATGCTGGCCGTCGAACGCGGCGGCCGGCTCTACGCGGTGCACGGCGGCGCGACCATCGCCACCGGCGCCACCGTCGGCGCGACCGTGCGGGTCAACACCGTGCACCAGGTCGGCAGCCAGCACCGCACCTACATCAACGGCTCGCAGAAACACAGCTACAGCAGCCCCAGCGGCAGCTTCTACGACAAGTTCGGCGCCTACCGCACCAGCAGCGGCCAGGGGCCCGCCACCGTGGTGTGGAGCGGAATCCGCTTCTGGCGCAAGTGATCCCGCGCCGCTGACCCTGCCCTGACCAACGCGGTCGTCCCGGTCTCGCGCGCCGGGACGACCGCGTGCCCCGCCCTGTCTCGAGGTCCCCCGTGCTCAAGTCCATCGCTGTGCTGACCGTCCTGACCTTGCTGTTGAGTGCCTGTGCCGCAACGGAATCCGCGCCCCCGGCCGGCGCGCTGTCCGGGATGCTGGACACCCCGGTGGACATCACGCTGCGCTGGGAGAACACCGGGCAGCCCCTGGCCGGGCGCGTGCTGGAGTACGCCAACGAACCCCACGGCGAGTACACGGTGCTGAAGTTCCTCGCCCCGGAGGAGACCAGCTACCGGCACCCCGACCTGATCCCGGAAACCCGCTTCTACTACCGGCTCCGGCCCTACTACGGCACGGCCTCGCCCGAGCAGTCGGTGACCCTGCCCGAACCCGGACCGGGGGACAAGCCGGAGGAGGACCCGCACGAGTGGGCGGTGCCGCGGACCCTGCCCGGCGCACCCGCGGGCACCCAGTCCTTACGCGCCAACGCTTCCGCCGCCACCCCCACCGAGGTGCGGGCGACCGTGATGACCAGCCAGGGCATCCGGTTCACCTGGCGGGACAACGCCACCGACGAGGAGCACTACGCCCTGGAGGTGAAGGCGGGCGCGGCGCCGACCTGGTCGACCGCGGCCCTGCTGGACCCCAACATCAACTCCTTCGGACTGGTGACCCTGCCGGAGGAGCGGACGGCGGCCTACCGGGTGCGCGCGTTCTACTACGGGCCTGCCTCGAACGTGGTGGAGCTGAAAACCGGGCGCGGCAAGCCTTAGTTCAATTCAAGGCAGCGTGACCTGGTACTGGATCGGGTCGGCGTGCGCACGGATCCGATCTCCCTGGTGGATGGCGACCTTCGGTGTGGTCAGGGCTCCGGTGACCACGGCGAGTCGCCAATCCGGCCGGGTTGCCTTGATGAACTCGTTGCGGGTCAACAGGAATCGTGGACTGTCCCCGCGCACGCCCTTGACCTCGACCCGTAGCACCTCGCCGTTGTCCAGGTGGCAGTCGAGGTCCCAGCCGCGCCGGTGCAGGCTGACATCCGCGACCCGCGCGCCCCGCTTCGCGTAGTACTCGGTGACCGCGGCCATAGCGGCCAGCTCGACCTTCCGATTCAGCTCCGCAGAACCGAACCCCGCGCCCGAGCTGGTCGGCGGCAAACCGGGTGGCAGGCTGAGTAGATCCTCCAGCGCGGCAAGTTGTTCCGGTGTCACCTCGAACGGGTTGGAGCCGAAGGGCTGTTCGAGGATGGTGAGCTTGTCCAGTCCGGGGAAAGCACGCACGGTGTCCAGCAGGATCGGCGTCTCCCAGATCGGCAGGTCGACCGGCACGAAAGCCTTGGCCTTGGCCAGCTCGGCCGCGTTCGCCCAGTACTGCTGATGGGTCCGTGGCGGGCCCGACTTGACGAGGCCGGTGATGTGGCCGGCACCCCACAGCCCAGCCTGGTCACCGCTGAGCCAGAGGAAGATCCGCTGGCCGGGCCGCATTCGGTTGGCCCGGGAGTCAGGCTTGGCGCCCCGCACAACCGACCACTCGCGCAGACTCGGATGAGTTTCGTCGGCGAGCAGCGCCGGGACGTTGAAGCGTTTGGGGTTGCCGGACAGCATCCAGCCCCCCATGTTCTTGTTCTCCCCCATGATCAGCAGTGTGCCAGAAGTGATCAGCCCGCGGCCAGGGCGCGGCGGCAGGCCTGGTCGGCGGCGCGGGTGGTCTCCGGCAGCCGGTAGCGCGGCGTCAGCGCGAGGGTGTGCGCGCAGGCCGTGTCCAGGTCGATCCGATGCCCCACCGAGACGTACACCGGTTTCACCGCGGGCCGCGTGCGCAGCACCCGCCCCACCACCTCGCCGTTGTCCACCAGATCGGAGCACGCACCACGCTCCGGACCCGGTTCCGTCGCCGTGCCGATCAGCCGCGTCTTGCCGACGCCGAACACCGGCAGCCCGGTCAGCACACCCAGGTGGCAGGCCAGGCCGAAGCGGTGCGGATGGGCCAGGCCGTGGCCGTCGACGACGAGCAGGTCCGGGGTGGCCGGGAGCCGGGACAGGGCGGTGAGCAGGGCGGGCAGCTCGCGGAAGGCGAACAGGCCGGGGATGTAGTCGAAGGCGGGCACGCCGGTGGCGGTGGACTCGGCGAGCACCTCGTGGGTGGCGAAGTCGAGCAGCACCACGGCGGCGGCCAGGGTGCGGTCGTCCTTGGCGTAGGCGACATCCAGGCCGGCGACGGTGGCCGGGCGCTGTGGGCCGGGGCCGGTGGTGTCGACCTGGGGGCGCAGGGCCTGCTGGATGGCGCGGGCTTCCGCCTCGGTCCTGGGCGGGGTCAGGGCTGCCACAGGGTCACTTCGGCGCCCTGGCCGTCGCCCTTGGGGCCGGTGATCCTCAGCAGGGCGAGTCTGCCGAGTTCGGACCGGGCGCAGTAGAGGTGGCCCTGGGCGACGGTCGCCGTATGCACCGACTCGGCGGCCAGTAATCCGCCGCAGTCCTCGGCGGTGGGCGGCTGCGACCCGGTCCAGCGGGCCAGGTTCTTCGAGCTGGCACGGAAGGTGATCAGCAGCGGCGGCCCGTAGTAGAAGTCCCAGTCGCCGGACCTGGGTTTACGGGTCGGCGGGGTGGTGTCCAGGTCGAGGCCGCTGCCGTCGATCACCAGCGCGCCCTGCCAGTCCACCTTCTTCGGACCGGCCGAGGTCGGCGGCGGAGCGCTGTCGCCAGGCTGACCCGCCGGCGCGGCGCCGGGGTTCGCCGAGGACGCCGGATCGTTCTTGAACAGGCCGAACAGATCCGTGGAAGCGGAGATGACCGCGGCGAGCACGCCGATCGCGGCCAGGGTGATCGCCAGGCGGCTGTTGTTGTCGGACATCGCCGGGATTTTCGCACGCGACCGTGACCCAGCGGAGCGGATTCAACACGCTGCAAGCCTGCTGCAAGAAATGTATGCATCTTGCGCTCGCTTGCGTCATCATTGCCTCATGACTCGACGACTCGCCGAGGTGGCGCGCAAGGTCGGGGTGAGTGAGGCGACGGTCAGCCGGGTGCTCAACGGCAAGCCCGGCGTCTCCGAGTCCACCCGCAACGCCGTGCTCACCGCGCTCGACGTGCTGGGCTACGAGCGCCCCACCCAGCTCCGCGGCGAACGCGCCCGGCTGGTCGGCCTGGTGCTGCCCGAACTGCAGAACCCGATCTTCCCCGCCTTCGCCGAGATCATGGGCAACGCCCTGGCTCAGCAGGGCTTCACGCCCGTGCTGTGCACCCGCACCGCGGGCGGGGTCTCCGAGGCCGACTACGTCGAACTGCTGCTCGCCCAGCACGTCTCCGGAGTGCTCTTCGCCGGCGGCTCCTACGCCCAGGCCGACGCCTCGCACGAGCACTACCGCCGCCTGGTCGAACGCCAGCTGCCCACCGTGCTGGTCAACGCCGGCATCGACGAACTCGGCTTCCCCCGGGTCTCCTGCGACGACGCGGTCGCCGCCGAACAGGCGCTGACCCACCTGCTCTCCCTCGGGCACACCAAGGTCGGCATGGTGCTCGGCCCGCCCGACCACCTGCCCTCGCGGCGCAAACTCGCCGCCTTCACCGCCGCGGCGGGCAAAGCCGGCCTCACCGTGCCTGCCGAATGGGTCGGGCACGCCATGTTCTCCCTGGAAGGCGGGCAGGCCGCGGCCGCCCGGCTGATCGAACGCGGCGTCACCGGCATCGTCTGCGCCTCCGACCCCCTCGCCCTGGGCACCGTGCGGGCGGTGCGACGGCGTGGGATGGCGGTACCGTCGGACGTCTCGGTCATCGGCTACGACGACTCCGCGTTCATGAACTGCACCGACCCGCCGCTGACCACCATCCGCCAGCCCATCGAGGCGATGGGCCGGGCCGCGGTGGACCTCCTGGCCGCACAGATCAACGGCGCCGAGGTCACCGCGGAGGAGCTGCTCTTCGAGCCGGAACTGGTGGTCCGCGGCTCCACCGCGCCCGCACCGGAGAAGTGACGGAGCGCGCGGGTAGATAACGAGAATCAGTCAACTTCTTGCTGAATCTCATCGGGATATTGCACTCCGGCGGGCTGGGCTCCTATCGTGAGCCGCGCCACAGGTCCCGCCGGAGCGACCTCCCACCGAGAAGAGGCACGAGCGATGCTGAGACCTCGTACCCGCAGCGCCATCGGAGTACTGCTCGTCGCCGGACTCGGCCTGGCCGTGGCCGGGTGCGGCGGCGCCACCCCGCCCGCGGCCGGCGGCAAGGTCAAGATCTCCGTCAACGGCCAGCCGCCGGGCACTCAGGCCTTCCAGCGCAAGATCTTCGACGAGGACGTGGCCGCGTTCGAGGCGGCCAACCCGAACATCGACATCGAGCCGCGCGAAGGCTTCATGGACCCCAAGACCTTCGCCACCAAGCTCGCCGGCGGTCAGCTCGAGGACGTCTTCTACGTCTACCTCACCGACCCGGCGCAGATCATCGCCCGCCGCCAGGCCGCCGACCTCACCGACCACCTCAAGGACGTCCCGCTCGCCGGTGAGCTGAACCCGCAGCTCACCCAGGTGTTCAAGGACAGCAAGGGCCGTCAGTACGGCCTGCCCACCGCCAACTACTCGATGGGCCTGCTCTACAACCGCACCCTGTTCAGCAAGGCCGGCCTGGACCCGGCCAAGCCACCGGCCACCTGGGCCGAGGTGCGCGAGGCCGCCAAGAAGATCAGCGCGCTGGGCAACGGCGTGGTCGGCTTCGGCGAGCTGAGCAAGAACAACCATGGCGGCTGGCACCTGACCAGCTGGCTCAACTCCCTTGGCGTCAGCGTGGCCCGTCAGGAGGGCGAGACCTGGAAGGCCGATTTCAACAACGACAAGGGCAAGGCCGCCCTGCAGCACCTCTACGACATGCGCTGGACCGATGACTCCATGGGCAGCAAGCAACTCCTGGAGATCCCCGACCTGCAGCGGCTGATGGGCGCCGGGCAGCTCGGCATGTACATCGCCGCCCCGGACAACGTGCCGGTGCTGGTCAACCAGTTCAACGGCAAGTACGAGGACTACGGCCTCGCCCCGCTGCCCGGCGGCCAGGGCACGCTGATCGGCGGCGAGGGTTACATGATCAACCCCAAGGCCACCCCGGAGAAGATCAAGGCCGGACTGACCTGGCTGCGCTGGAAGTTCCTCGACCCGTCCCGGATCGAGGGCAACCTCAAGCGCTACGCCGAGCAGAAGCAGCCGATCGGCCTGCCCGTCCCGCCGGCCGCCGATGTCTGGGTCGGCCCGGTGCGGGAGCAGCAGGAGCGGTTCAAGGCCGCCAACGCGACCATCCCGGTGGCCAACTACCAGCCCTACATCACCGCGGCGCCCAGCCTGAAGGGCAACCTGGAACCGCCGAGCGCCCAGCAGGTCTACGCCGCGCTGGACACAGTGATGCAGGCGGTGCTGACCAACAAGGACGTCACCATCGGCCAGGTGCTCGCCGAGGCGGAAACCAAGGTCAACGGTGTTCTCGCGCAGCTCAGGTGAGCTGAGCGGGCAGGCGCCACCGGTGCACGGCCGGTGGCGCCGCAAGCTCGGGGAGAACCTCACCGCCTACGGCCTGCTCGCCGCCGCGCTGGTGGTCTTCGCGCTGTTCTCCTGGTGGCCGCTGATCCGCGGCGTGCTGCTCAGCTTCCAGCAGGTGGACTTCGTGAACCCGCCCAGCTGGGTCGGTTTCGAGAACTTCGAGCGGCTGTTCAACGACCCGCTCTTCGGCGCGGCCTGGCGCAACACCCTGCTGTTCACCGGTCTGGCGCTGCTGCTCGGTTTCGCGGTGCCGTTCCTGACCGCGGTGGTGCTCAACGAGTTGCGGCACGCCCAGTCGTTCTTCCGGGTCGCGGTGTACCTGCCGGTGATGTTGCCGCCGGTGGTGACCGCGTTGCTGTGGAAGTGGTTCTACAACCCGGGACCCGGCCTGTTCAACGAGGGCCTGCGCGCCGTCGGCCTGCCGGGGCTGAGCTGGCTGGACTCCGGCAGCACCGCGATGATCTCGCTGGTGCTGGTCTCCACCTGGGCCAACATGGGCAGCACCACGCTGATCTACCTGGCCGCGCTGCAGACCATCCCCGGCGAGTTGTACGAGGCGGCCGAACTCGACGGCGCGAACCTGTGGCGGCGACTGGTGCACGTCACCATCCCGCAGACCCGGTTCGTGCTGCTGGTGCTGCTGCTGTTGCAGGTGGTGGCCACCATGCAGGTCTTCACCGAACCGTATGTGATGACCGGCGGCGGACCCGAGGACGCCACCGTCACACTGCTGCTCCTGCTCTACCGCTATGCCTTCTACTACAACGACTTCGGCACGGCCAGCGCGCTGAGCCTGCTGCTGTTCGTGGTGCTCGGCATCTTCTCCGCCACCTATGTGCGGCTGACCAGGACCAGGAGCTGACCATGTCCACGCGCACCCTGGTCTCCCCGGCCGCACTGCGTTCCGCACGCGGGAAAGCCTTGTACTGGCTCGTGTTCAGTCTCGTGCTGGTGCTGTTCCTGCTGGCCTTCGTCTTCCCGTTGTACTGGGCGGTGACCGGCGCGATGAAGTCGCCGGTGGAACTGGCCAGGACCCCGCCGTCGGTGGTGCCCGAGACCTGGTTCCCGGAGACCTTCTGGCAGGCCTGGCGGGAACTGGACCTGGGCCGGTACTTCCTCAACACGATGATCGTGGCGGGCGGCGCGGTGCTGGTGCAGCTCGCGGTGTGCGTGCCCGCCGCCTACGCGCTGTCCAAGCTGCGACCGGTGCTGGGCAACGTGATCCTCGGCCTGATGCTGGCCACGCTGATGCTGCCCGCCTCGGCGCTGCTGGTGCCGACGTACCTGACCATCGCCGACGTACCGCTGCTCGGGGTGAACCTGCTCAACAACCCGGCGGGCATCTGGCTGCCCGCGGCGGCCAGCGCGTTCAACATCTACCTGCTCAAGCGGTTCTTCGACGAGATCCCCGGCGAACTCCTGGAGGCGGCCAGGATGGACGGCGCGGGACCGGTGCGGGTGCTGATCAGCATCGTGCTGCCGATCTCCCGGCCGATCCTGGCCGTGGTGTCCATCCTCGCGCTGGTCACCGCGTGGAAGGACTTCATCTGGCCGCTGCTGGTCTTCTCCGACCCGAACGAGCAGACCCTCAGCGTCGCGCTGGAACGGGTCGCGCCGGACACCGCGCTCAACGTGCTCACCGCGGGACTGGTGCTGGCCAGCATCCCGATGATCCTGGTTTTCCTTGTGTTCCAACGCCAGATCCTGGCCGGCCTGACCGCCGGCAGCCTCAAGGGCTAAGCACACCTCTCCGGAAGGCGGCATCGTGATCTCCTCCGAGCGCACCTCAGCAACTCAGTCCACTATGGACGGACAAGGGACGTCCTGGTGGCGCGGGGCGGCGATCTACCAGGTCTACCTGCGCAGCTTCGCCGACGGCGACGGGGATGGCATCGGCGATCTCGCCGGGGCCCTGGCCAAGCTGCCCTACCTGGCCGAGCTGGGCATCGACGCGATCTGGTTCAGCCCCTGGTATCCCTCGCCGATGGCCGACGGCGGCTACGACGTGGCCGACTACCGGGACATCGAACCGGTCTTCGGCACCCTGGCCCAGGCCGAGGAGTTCATCGAGCAGGCGCACCGGCTGGGCATCCGGATCATCATCGACATCGTGCCCAACCACTGCTCGGACCGGCATCCCTGGTTCGCGCAGGCGCTGGCCGCCGAACCGGGATCGCCCGCGCGGCAACGGTTCTGGTTCCGGCCAGGCCGGGGCGCGGACGGGTCCGAACCGCCGAATGACTGGCAGTCCCGCTTCGGTGGACCGGCCTGGACCCGGGTCACCGAGGCCGACGGCAGGCCGGGGGAGTGGTACCTGCACCTCTACGCCGCCGAGCAGCCCGACCTCAACTGGACCAACCCCGAGGTGCACGCGGAGTTCGCCGACATCCTCCGGTTCTGGTTCGACCGCGGCGTGGACGGCCTGCGCATCGACGTGGCCGACGGCCTGGTCAAGGCGCCCGGACTGCCCGATGTGGCCGGGGCCAACGGGCAACTGCCGTTCTCCGACCTCGACGGCGTGCACGAGATCTACCGGGCCTGGCGGCGAATCGCCCAGGAGTACGGCGAGGACCGGATCTTCGTCGGCGAGATGTGGCTGCCCGAACCGGTGCGCTTCGCCCGCTACCTGCGCCCGGACGAGCTGCACTCGGCGTTCAACTTCGATTTCCTGTCCTGCCCCTGGGAAGCCGGGCGGCTCAAGGCGGTCATCCAGGCCACTGTGGACAGTCACGCGCCGGTGGGCGCGCCGCCCACCTGGGTGCTGTCCAACCACGACGTGACCCGGCACGTCACCCGCTACGGACGGCCCGGCGACACCGGCTTCACCTTCGCCGACCGCCGCCACGGCACCCCGGTGGACCGCGCGCTCGGCACCCGCCGGGCCCGCGCGGCCGCGCTGCTCAGCCTGTCCCTGCCCGGCGGAGCCTATGTGTACCAAGGGGAAGAGCTGGGACTGTGGGAGATCGAGGACGTGCCGGACGAACTGCGTGAGGACCCGGTGTTCGCCCGCACCCAGGGCGCGGACCCGGGCCGGGACGGCTGCCGGGTGCCGCTGCCCTGGTCCGGCCAGGCCGCCCCGTTCGGCTTCGGACCCGAGGGCTCGGTGCCCTGGCTGCCCCAGCCCGCCGAGTGGTCCGGGCACACCGCGCAGGCGCAGCACCAGGATCCGGCCTCGATGCACGCGCTCTACCGGGAGGCGCTGCGGTTGCGCCGGGAACTGCCCGCGCTCGGTGACGGGCCGATGCGCTGGCTGGACCTCGGCGCCGAGGTGCTGGCCTTCCACCGCCCGCCCGGCTTCACCTGCGTGGTCAACCTCGCCGCCGAACCGGTCGCGCTGCCCGCGCACGAGCGGGTGCTGCTGGCCAGCGGCGGGCTGACCGCGGCGGGCGAGCTGCCGCCGGACACCGCGATCTGGCTGGCCTGACCAGGGAGCAGAGACCGGTCGACCGTGGGCCAAAACACCTGCTCAGGGCCGATCGGACAGGTTCGATCGGCTGATCTCGACTTGCCGGGCAGGTTCAGGTAATCCATTACCTGAACCTGCCTGGAGGTCCCATGAACGCCACCACACCGGGGATTCCCCGGCCGCTGCCCGCTCGGGCCGTCGGCATCCTCGGCCGGACCGCCGAGCTGAGCCGGATTCGCGCCCTGCTGCCGGACCGGCGGATCGACGGCGTCGCCGTGTCCGGGGTGGGGCGCAGCCGGGTGCTGGCCGAGATCGCGGACTGGGCTCAGGGCCATGGGTTCCGGGTCGAACCGATCACCGGCGGGCGCGGGCTGTCCGCGCTGGTGTGCACGGTGCTGCTGGGCCCGGCCACCCGGGTGCTCGCGGTCGTCGACGACGCGCACCTGCTTTCCGAGGCCGACACCGAGCTGCTGCTGGAGCTGGTGCGGCAGGGCCTGGTGCGGGTGCTCGCCGCCGGGCCCGACGGGTTGTGGCAAGGCGAGAACCTCGGCCGGGTCGACCTCCCGCCGTTGGGCGCCACCGACATGGCCGAGCTGGCCAGGGCGATCACCGGCGACCACCCGGCCGCCCGGCGACTGGCCCAGCTCGCCAAGGGCAGCCCGCGCTTGCTGCGCGAACTGGTGCACCTGGCCGCGGACCACCCCGCGGACCAAGGAGGTTCCCTTGCCGAGGTGATCGAGCTGCGCCTGGCCGGACTGGAAACCGGGCAACGCCAGGCCCTGGACCTGATCGCGGCGGCGGGGTTCGCGCCGCTGCCGGTGTTCGAGCGCCTGGTCGACCGGCACGACCTGATCATCCTGGCCGAGCAGGAGCTGATCACCGCGGTGGAGACCCCGACCGGCTGGCGGGTCGAGTTGGCGCACAACGGGATCGGCGCGGCACTGGGCGCCATCCCTGCGCCCGAACCCTCCACTGAGGACGATCAGGACCACGCGACCGGACTGATGTGCGCCGGGCGGATCGAGGAGGCACTGGGCGCGGCCAGGGACCGGTTCGCCGAGGCCGACGCCGCGCACCGGTCCCGGCACGGCCTGATCCTGGCCGCGATGCTGTTGGCGCACGGGCAGATCCGCCGCGCCTACGACCTGCTGTGCCTGTTACCGGACGGCGATCCGCGCTGGGCCATCCTGCGCCTGGCCGCCGCCGCGCAACTCGGCGACCCGGCCGCCGTGGCCGCCAGCGCGCTGCCCGAGGCCTCGGCCACGCACCTGGCCGCCTCGGCCGCGGTGGCCCGCGCCTGGGCCGCGGCCGTCCGCGGCGACCTCGACGAAGCCCGCGACCTGTTGTGCGCCAAGGCCGAGGACACCACCTGGGACCGGGCACTCCGCGCGCATACCCTGGGCCGCCTCGGCCTGGCCCGCTCCGCCGCCCCGTTCTGGCACAGCATCGGCCAGCACGGCTACCTCCGGGCCCGGCTGGACTACAGCCGCGCCATCGCCACCGCGGACGCCGACCTGCTGGCCGCGGTGGCCGAACAGTTCCTCACCGCGGGCGCCCTGCTCTACGGCGCGGAGGCACTGGCCGAACTCGCCGCACTGCACCAGCGCGCCGGGCAGCCCCGCAAGGCCGCCGCCGCGATCCGCCGGGCCCGGATGCTGCCGGTGCGGCACAGCGGCGCCCGCACGCCGGGACTCGCGTTGCTGGCCCAGAACGAACCACTGTCCACCAGGGAGAGCGAGGTGGTGCGGCTGGCCGTGTCCGGGCTGACCGACCCGCAGATCGCGCTGCGCCTGGGAGTGTCGGTGCGCACCATCAACAACCACCTGCACCGCGCCTACCGGAAACTCGGCTGCGCCGGCCGCGTGGACCTGCCGCCCGGCGCCGGTCAGTGAGCCGCCGCGACCACCCGTAGCCCGGGATTCATCGCCCGCTCCACCGCCAGGTGCACCAGGCACCAGCGCCGCCGCTCGCCGGTGGCCGGATGCCGCACCACCGCGGCCATCGGCGCCGCGCAATGCCGCCGCCAGCCCTCCCCGCGCCACGGACAGCTCGCCCTGCGGCCGGGGCAGCGCAGGCCGCGACCGCGGAACATCTTGCGCACCAACGGATCGTGCACCGGGCACACCGCGGCGAAGGACTCGCACACCGACTCATCCGCGGCCAGCGCGGCGTCCTGCTCGCGGTCGGCCTGATAGCCCAGCGCGGTGCGCACCTGCCGCTCGGGGGGTAGCAGCAGGTGCACATCCGCGCGGGCCACCCCGTGCGCGACCAGCAGTTCGCTGATCCGCCACAGCACATCCCGCGCCGGATCCGCCGGTCCCTCCGGGCTCGGGGGATAGGGGGTCCAGACCGAGGCGGCGCGGTGCTGCTCCACGAGGTGGTCCATGTCCGGGCAACGGGCGCCGGACCCGGTCCGGTTCAGCCCTGCCGCCGGATTCGGCCGAACGGGTCTGCCGGCCGCAAGCCGTTTGCGCTGCCCCCGGCAAGCCCCTTGCGGCGCGGCACCCGTTCTCGGCGAGTCCCTCGCCAGTGTGTGCAAGTTTTGCGCAATCCAGTTGAAGTATTGCGGTGATCTGTCGGAAACATCTACCTTCGGCGGCACGACACGCACCGATCCGCCGGGGATCGCCGCCGCCAACGGCCATACCCAGATCGACGCAAAGGTGCGCCCTGCCATGACAGACCTGCCCGTACGGCGGCTGGCTCCACTGGCCGCAGCGTTAGCCGCGGTGGTCCTGACCGCGGCCACGATCACCGTCCTCAGCAGCCCGCCCGCCGCGCTGGCCGCTCCCAGCGCGGACATACCCGCCGGGTATGGCGCGAGCGTCCCGTTCACCACCTACGAGGCCGAAGCCGCCGCCACCAACGGCGGCGCGGTCGGCCCGGACTACACCCAGGGCACCGTCGCCTCGGAGGCATCCGGGCGGCGCGCGGTGCGCCTGGATCCCGGTCAGCACGTGGAATTCACCCTGGCCGGGCAGGCGAACGCGGTGGTGGTCGCGCACAACGTGCCGCGCGGCCAGTCCGGTTCGCTCTCGGTCTACCTCAACGGGCAGAAGCTGCCCGGCAAACTCGCCCTCACCGCCCGCTTCGGCTACCTGGAGACCGCCTGGATCCCGGGAGCCAAGACGCACCAACTGTTCCAGCACGCCCGGCTGCTGCTGGGCCGCCAGGCCAACGCGGGCGACCGGGTGCGGCTCCAGGTCGACGGCGGCGACCTGCCCGCGACCATCGACCTCGCCGACTTCGAACAGGTCGCCGGACCCGCGGGGCAACCGGCGAACTCCGTCTCGATCACCGCCACCGGCGCGGATCCCAGTGGTGGCGGCGATTCCACCGCCGCGATCAACCGGGCCATCGCCGAGGCGCGCGCCCAGGGCCGCTCGGTGTGGATCCCACCGGGTGACTTCCGGATCACGAACAAACTGGAGATCGACAACGTCACGGTGCGCGGCGCCGGGCCCTGGCACGCCACCCTGCGCGGCACCCACCTGATCGACAACGCCAGCACCTCGGGCACCTTGCGGTTACACGATTTCGCGGTGATCGGCGAGGTGGCCCAGCGGGTCGACGACCGGCCGGACAACTTCGTCAACGGCAGCCTGGGCAACGGATCCGTGGTGTCCGGCATCTGGATCCAGCACCAGAAGGTCGGCCTGTGGCTGGTCGGCCCGAACAACAACAACCTCACCATCGAGAACAGCCGCTTCCTCGATCTCAAGGCCGACGGCCTCAACTTCAACGGCACCGTGACCAACTCGGTGGTGCGCAACAACTTCCTGCGCAACACCGGTGACGACGCGCTGGCCATGTGGTCGATCCACTCGGCCAACCGCGGCAACACCTTCAGCCACAACACCATCGTGCAGCCCAACCTGGCCAACGGCATCGCGATCTACGGCGGCACGGACACCACCGTCTCCCGCAACGCCATCGTGGACACCAACGCCCTCGGCAGCGGCATCGCCATCTCCAACCAGGAATTCCTGGCCGGTAAGGGCTTCACGCCACTGGGGGGCACGATCGCGGTGCGGGACAACGTGACCGTGCGAGCCGGTGCGATGAATCCCAACTGGGGACACCCGATGAGCGCGCTGCGCATCGACTCCTACGACCATCCGGTGGAGGGCGGGGTGCGGGTCGAGCTGACCGGGAACCAGTTCCTGGACAGCCCGTACAGCGCGATCCAGGCGGTCAGCGGCGGCGGCAAGGGGCTACCGGTGAGCAGCGTGCACATCAACGGCGCTACCGTGCGCAACGCGCGCACCGTGGTGCTGCAGGCCGAGACCCGCGGCTCGATCACCGCCGCCAACGTCACCGCCAGTGGCACCGGCCGGGCCGGGGTCTACAACTGCCCCTACCCCAACGGCACCTTCAGCCTGCAGGCCGGCGGCGGCAACAACGGCTGGCAGGACCACGTGTGGGCGGGCTGCACCTGGCCCGAGCCCGGTGGCGGCAACCCGACCAGCACCAGCACCCCGCCGCCCGGTGGCGTGAACGTGGCCCAGGGCAAGCCGATCAGCGCCGGCAGCCACGTGCACGACCTGGCCGCGGCCCGCGCGGTGGACGGAAACGCCGACAGCTACTGGGAAAGCGCCAACAACGCCTTCCCGCAGGAGATCACCGTCGACCTGGGCTCGACCTACCAGATCAACCGGGTCGGCCTCGCCCTGCCACCCAACCCGGCCTGGGGCGCGCGCACCCAGACCGCCACCATCCTGGGCAGTGCCAACGGATCCGGCTACGCCGAACTCGCAGGCACGCGCGGATACACCTTCGACCCCGCCACCGGCAACACCGTCGCGGTGGGTTTCGCCACCACCGGGGTGCGCTACCTGCGAGTGCGGGTCACCGGCAACACCGGCTGGCCCGCCGGTCAACTCGCCGAACTCCGGGTCCACACCGCCTGAACCGGCGGCGCACAGCCTGTTTCCCCTGCACCACCGGCCCCCTGTCCGATCGGGCGAGGGGTCTGTGGTGTCCGGGCCCGGATCTGTCCGGATGCGGTCAGCGTTGGCCGAGTCCTTGACCGGTCTGGACCACCGTGTCACGTTGGGCGTCCGCACTGAACCTCCGCCGCCAGGTTCCTCCTTCCGCCACAAGGAGATTCAGATGCCACGCAGTGCCACGGCCCGGTTGGGCCTCGTCGTGTCCCTCGCCCTGTCGGCCGCCGCCGGTCTCGCACCGGCGGCCATGGCCGATCCCGTCCTCTCACCCGGATTGCTGCCGGCCCTGCGGCAGGACCTCGGGCTCACCCAACACCAGGCGGTGGTCCGGGTACGGCAGGAGGCCGATGCCTCCCGCCTCGTCCCGGCCGCCGAGTCCGCCGCGGGGGAGTCCCTCGGCGGATCCTGGTTCGACCCCGGCCGCGGCAAGCTCGTCGTCGCGGTCACCGATCCGGTCAAGGCCGCCGCGGTCCGGGCCACCGGCGCCGAGGCCGTGCCGGTCACCCACTCGGCGCGAGCCCTGGACCGCGCCAAAACCACCCTCGACCAGCTGGCCACGGCGAAGCAGGCCCCGGCCGAGGTCGCGAGCTGGCACGTCGACCCGCGCGGCAACACCGTGGTGGTCAACGTGGTCGAGGGCGCTGATTCGCCCGCCCTGCGCGGATTCCTGGACCGGGCCCGCGCGGCCGGACCGGTGACCGTGCACCGCCAGGGAGTGCGCACCCCGCGCACCTACGCGGCCGGGGTGGTCGGCGGCGACCCGTACTACACCGGGAACGTCCGCTGCTCCATCGGTTTCTCCGTGCACGGCGGCTTCGTCACCGCCGGGCACTGCGCCGGGACGGGCGCCCAGGTCAACGGCTGGGACCGGTCCTGGATGGGCACCTTCGCCGGATCCTCCTTCCCCGGCAACGACTACGCCTTCGTGCGCACCGGCGGCGGCTGGTGGACGGTGCCGGTGGTGCTCGGCTGGGGCACCGTGCCGGACGCGCTGGTCCGTGGTTCCTGGGTGGCGCCGGTGGGCACCTCGGTGTGCCGCTCCGGCTCGACCACCCGCTGGCACTGCGGACAGGTGCTCTCGCACAACGAGACCATCAACTACGCCCAGGGCGCGGTGCACCAGATGACCGGCACCAGCGTGTGCGCCGAGGGCGGTGACTCCGGTGGCTCGTTCATCACCGGCGACCAGGCCCAGGGCGTCACCTCGGGTGGCTACGGCGACTGCCGCGGCGGTGGTCGGACCTGGTTCCAGCCGATCAACGAGATCCTGTCCACCTACGGACTGGCATTGCATACCGCGTGACGGTATATACCGCGATCCTGAACATATCCCCGATCTGAACACCTTGACTTTCCTTGGGGATCAGGGTCACCGTAGGGGGTGCGTGAGAGCGCTCTCGCACACCCCCTGTGTCCCAACTGCCGGAGCTTTTCCCAGCCGCAGCCGCCAGTGGCAAGGAGTCAGCTTCCTCGACGTGGAGGAACGTTCATGATCTCTCGTCGCCTCTTCCTCGGCGCGACCGCGACCGCACTGGCCACCCCTGCCCTCGGCCAGCTCACCGCGGGCTCCGCCTCCGCCGCGACGCCACAGAGATTCACCCTGAACCTGGTCAACAACTCCGGATCGGCCACCGCCTACGCCTATGTCGTCGGCCTGTCCGGCAACCGCCCGCTGTTCGTCCGCAGGGACGGCAGCTCGTACTACCCGCCCTCGCCCGGCGCGCCGGTCACCCCGCTCGGCGAGGATCCCTCGATCCCGTTGGGCGGCCCCGGTTCCTCGACCACGGTGTCCATCCCGCGGATGTACGGCGCGCGGATCTACGTGGTCACCGGGCAGAAGCTGAACTTCTTCGTCAACCCTGGCCCGCACATCGTGCACCCCAGCTTCCTCAACCCGAACGACCCCAACATCAACAAGAACTGGACCTTCGCGGAGTTCACCTTCAACGAGGCCGAACTCTTCGCCAACATCAGCTACGTGGACTTCGTGGCCGCGCCGCTGGGCCTCTCGCTGCGCTCGCTCTCCGGCCGGGTGGAGACCGTGCCCGGGTTGCCCGCGGGCGCGCTGGACGGGATCTGCGCGGCATTGCAGGCCCAGGCGGCCAAGGAGGGTTCGGCCTGGAACCAGCTGATCCAGAAGGGTCCGGACGGCCGCAACCTGCGGGCGATGAGCGCGCACTACAAGGCCAGCGCGTTCGCCAACTACCTGGGCGGCGACATCGACCAGTGCTGGGCCAAGTACGCGGGCACGAATCTGGTGGTGGACACCCAAAGCGGCCCGGGCAGGCTGACCGGCCGGGTCAGCGGCGGCGTGCTGCGCTTCGGCAACGGCGAGGCGTTCAGCAAGCCCAGCACCGCGGACGTGTTCAGCTGCGACTCCGGTCCGTTCAGCCTGGCCGGGGCCAGTGACGTGCGCAAGGCGATCATTCCGCGCCTGGCCGCGGCGCTCAACCGCACCACGTTGCTGACCAACCCGAACCAGCCGCACGGCGAGGTCGCGAGCAACTTCTACCGGAACGCGGCCACCAACCACTACGCCCGGATCGTGCACGAACGCCTGCCCGACAACCGCGGCTACGCCTTCCCCTACGACGACGTGTCACCCGGCCCGGACTTCAGCGGCGCCACCCGCTCCGGCGACCCGGGAACACTGACCGTGGACGTGAAGCGCCTGCGCTGATCATCCTTACCCCGCAACACCAATGTGTGCCCGTCCGCCCACCGCCTCCCCTGCTGTGGTGGGCGGCCGGGTCACGCCAGCGACAACCGCGAGACGATCCGGTACCGGTCCCCGCGGTAGATCGAGCGCGCGTACTCCACCGTCCGCCCCTCGGCATCGGTGGTGCGCCGCTCGAACAACAGCGCCGGGGTGAGCAGTGGCACGCCCAGCAGTCCCGACTCGGTCTCGTCGGTGACCGTCGGCTCGATCGACTGCGTGGCCTCCTGCACCAGCACCCCACGCGCCCGCAACGCCGCGTGCAGTCCGGCGCCCTCGAAGTCCACAGTGGACAGATCAGCGGCCACCGCGACCGGAATGTGCAACCACTCCAACGCGATCGGCACCCCATCGGCCAGTCGCAACCGGGTCACTAAGGTCACCTCCGCGGCCGGCGAGACGCCCAGCTTGCGGCCAACCCGGGCCCCCGCCGGAGCCCGCGTCAGCTCCAGCACCCGGCTCCGCCACTGTCCATCGGCCCTGGGCACGCCCAGCGCGGTGTCCACGCCGACCAGCTCCTGCGTGATCTTCGCCGCCGCCACGAACATGCCGCGCCCATGCTCGCGCACCAGCAATCCGTTGTGCACCAACTCATCCACGGCGGCGCGCAAGGTGGGCCGGGACACCGACAGCAACGCGCAGAGCGTGCGCTCGGACGGGATCGAGGTGCCCGGCGGCCGCGTCTCGACCAGCTCCAGCAGGTAGTCACGCACCCGCTCGCGCTTGTGCGCCACCGCCCTCGTCACCGCCCCAGTATGTCGGCGAAGTCCGAACCCGGCCACTGGTCACATCCAGCCTTTACCAGTGTCGGCCAGAACCGTTGACTACAGCGGAACTCTGTGCCACCGTCGTTCACGTCCCTGAACTTACCAATTGGTCAAGTCAGGACGCCCGACACCGCCGCCACCCTCGCAGCTCCCTGCGGTGTTGAGGAGAAAGCCGTGTACCAGCAACACATCCCGGCCCGCCGAAGGCGCCTGGCCGGTGGTCTGGCCGTGGCCCTGACCAGCCTGGCCACCCTCGCCCTGACCACCGCCCCCGCCAGCGCCGCGCCGGAACCCCCGCTCCTGCAGTACGGCACCACCGCCACCCAGCCAACCCACCACCAGTCCGAACCCTGGTTCCGCCTGACCAACCAGGGCAGTGCCGCGATCCCGTTGGCGGAGTACACCATCCGCTACTACTTCCGCGCCGAGGACGGCGAAACCGACTACCGCTACGCCTGTTCCTGGGCGACTCCCGGCTGCGACAACCTCACCGGCGCCATCCGCCGCCTCCCCGCCCCAACCCCCGACGCCGACCACTACCTGGAAGTCGGCTTCCGCCCCGGCGCGGGCGACCTCGGCCCCGGCCACCACACCGGCGACCTGCAACTCCGCTTCCACCGAGCCAACTGGGGCCACCTCACCCAGTCCAACGACTACTCCTTCAACCCCGCCCAAGCCCCGTACGGCCCCGCCCCCAGAACCACCCTCCACCGAGCAGGCCAACTCCTCTCCGGAGCACCCCCCGGCGTCCAATCCCCAGCCCCGGCCCAGATCTTCTTCGACGACTTCCACTACGACACCAGCGCCGACGCCCGCCTCAACCAACGAGGCTGGACCGTCCGCACCGGCTCCGGCGGCCCCGGCGTAGGCGGCGCGACCTGGGACCCAGCCCTGGTCACCTTCCCCACCGTCGCCGGCCAGAAGGTCGCCCAGCTCAGCGCACAGACCAACGGAACCCCAAGCGGCACAAGGCAATCCCAGATCAACACCGGCCGCAAGTTCTACGAGGGCACCTACGCCACCAGATTCCATATGACCGACGCCCCCGCCTACGGCCCCGACGGCGACCACGTGGTCCAAACCTTCTACACGATCACCCCGCTGCGCCACGACCGCGACCCGGACTACGGCGAACAGGACTTCGAGTACCTGCCCAACGGCGGCTGGGGCGAGTCCACGAACACCATGTTCCTCACCTCCTGGGAGACCTACCAACCGGACCCCTGGTGGGCCGACAACAGCTCCACCCGGGTCCACCGCAGCTTCGCCGGCTGGCACGACCTGGTGCTCCAGGTGTCCGGCGGCCGGATGAAGTACTACCTCGACGGCCACCTGGTAGCCGACCACGGCGACCGCTTCTACCCGGAAACCCCCATGCTGATCAACTTCAACCACTGGTTCATCGACCTCAACGCCGCAGGCCCGGACCGCCGCTACCACCAGCAGGCCGACTGGATCTACTTCGCCCGCAACCAGGTCCTGTCCCCAGCCCAGGTCCAGCACCAGATCAACACCCACCGGGCCGCGGGCACCCACTTCCTCGACACCGTCCCGGCCTCCTGACCGCACCCTGTCTCCACCGCCCGGTCCGCGGAGCGGGCTCTGCCTCGGCTCGGCCGAGCCCGCTGGGACTCCGGTTCCCCGCTCGGGTTCCGGTTCCCCGCTCGGGCTCCGGTTCCCCGCTGGGGCTCCGGTCCGGCCCGGGTCAGCCGTGCTGCCGAGCTGTCGGCCGGCGCTGCTCACCTGGCCGGACTGAGGCTGCCTACCTGGCCGGAGGCGTGGCGCGTGCTCCGGTCCTGCCCGCCGCCGCCACCGTTCCTCTGCGGAACGCAGAAACCCCGGTTTTGGTTGCCTTCATGTTTCGATCCCTCATCCGAATGGGTGAGATGACGATGGCCGAGCGCTTGCCGAGCCCGGCGGACCCACCGAGGTTCCCTGGCCATTCTACGAGATCAGCGCCATCCCCGTGCTCGCGGTCGAGCCCCCAAGCGGACCATCCACGCCGGAACCCAGTTCGCGAACCGCTGCACCGACCTTGACAACCCACTTTGACCACTGTGCGGCACTCACCCTCACCCGGCCCTCCGCCCGGCAGGTCGTCCTGTTGCGGCGCCGCGGGAACCCGACTCCGGGTGTCCAGTTGCACGGCGATCTGGCCGAGGACCAGGACGAGCAGTTGGCGGAGGCGGTGGCGTTCCTGGGAGTGCCGGAGGTGGAGGTGACCTGGCGGGGCGCGGTCGACTGAAAATCGTGGGTGCGGGGCCGGGGTTCAGTCGGGCCTGGCGAGCCGGGGCTGAGATTTATCCGCCGAGGACCAGCCGAGCCGAGTTGGGTGGTGGTGGGTGCGGGCGGGGTGGTCAGGCTGACTCGCGTTCCGCCGCGCTGCGCTCCACGCAGAACTCGTTGCCCGCTGGGTCTGCCAGCACCACCCAGCCCCGGCCGTCCGCCCTGCGCTGGTCGTCGACGAAGGTCGCGCCCAGGTCCAGCAGTCGCCGTACCTCCTCATCCCGGGGTAGTTCGGGCTGGAGGTCCAGGTGGAGGCGGTTGCGGGTGGCCGGTTTGGGGTCGGGGACCCGGATGAAGAGCAGGCCGGGGGCGTGCGGGAGGTCGATCAGGATCTCGTCGTCGCCGGGCTGGTCGTCGGGGTGAACGGGGTGGCCCAGGGTGTCGCTCCAGAACTGGGCCAGGGCGTAGGGCTCCAGGGGGTGGGGGCAGTTGACGGTGATGTGGCGGATGGCGGACCTCATGGGCGGATCCTCGCAAAGAGACTTGAAAACTGCTCACGTTTTATTCGGAAAGACCGTGGAGAACACCCGTGCGTGATTCTCTCTTGGTTCGTGACCGCGATCACGCTCGCCCGCTGGGCATTGTGCTACCGCCCGGTCGGGCGTCAGCGGGCGGGGGAGAGCTACTGGGCCGGGTAGCCGGGGCGCGACCGCCGTCCGGGGGACCTAGGGCATGATCGACACGTGCCGACGTCGTCCGATGACCGGGAGTGATCCAGGTTACGTGTGGAAAAAGCGCAGGTGACGGACCTAGGGGTGCAATACTCGCCAATCGGGTCTGGGCTCCGGGTCGGGCTCGCTGGTATGGTTTCACGTCTTCTGCGTTAATGCGCATTTGTTGGGGCTGGTAACGAAGCCAGCGTTTGTGTTAATCTCCCCGCGCTCGGGCGGGAGAACTCCTCGGTATGGAAGGTGTCGTATTCAACCAGGAACTTGTTACCGTCCCCTCCGGTCCAACTTCCCCTGGTGGATAGCGGCGTGGTGAATTACCACCGCGGTTTCCCGGGGTGGTCTTTCACAAGCAGTGGAGCGTCGTGAGCTCGGAAGAAATCGGTTCTCAGAAGAGCCACCGGTCGATCAGGACACGGCTGACCGGCGCCGTGCTGATCCCGAGTGTGGCCCTGCTCGTCATGTGGGTGTCCGGCTCGTCCTACCTGATCTTCGACGGGTACTACCTGCGTGAGGTCGCCTCGAGCGTCCGCTCGGTGTCCATCCCCGCGGTCAACGCGCTCGCCTCGGCCCAGAAAGAACGTCAGCTCGGCATGGTCTACCTGGGCAAACCCGCCACGGGACTGACCGAGTTGCGACTGGTCCAGCAGCAGACCGACGAAGCCCTCGGCGTCATGAAGACAGCCCTGCCGCCGGTGGTGGGCAACGCCCCGCCCGCGGTGGTCGACCGCATCAACCAGCTCAACTCGCTGCTGGAGGAACTGCCCCGGATTCGCACCAGGATCGAGTCCTCCGGTATCGACAAGGTGCAGGTCTACGCCTTCTACAACCGGCTGCTGGATTCCGCTGCCCGGTTGTTCGACACCCAGGCCCGTATCGTGCCCGATGTCACCTCCACCCAGGGTGCTATCGGCGCGACGGCAATTTTCCGGGCAGCCGACCGCATGTCCCGGTCCGGTTCGCTGATGGCCGGCGCGATCGCCTCCAGTGCTCTCCCGGCGACCGACCACCTTGAGTTCACCAACCTGGTCAGCGCATACCACTCCGAGCTGGAGAGCACAATCCCCTTTGCGCGCCAGGAAGTGCAGGACAGTTATCGCAGGCTGCGTGACAGCGATTCCTGGAAAAGGCTCACCGAGGTCGAGAACGCGCTGATCAGCAATGGTCCGTGGGTGGTCCGCACCGGCCGCGGCAGCCTCGGCGCGGTCGGCATCAGCGAGGACGAGTGGCAGCGGCTGACCGTGGCCATCGCCGACGAGCTGTCCAAGCTCACCGTCCAGCAGGCCGACCTGGTCTCCGGCCAGGCCCTGGAGGACGGCGGCGACTCGCTGACCAACGCCCTGCTCGGCTCGCTGATCGCCCTGGTGCTGGCCATCGTGGCGATCATGGTCGCGCTCAAGGTGTCCCGCAAACTCGTCGACCGAGCCCTGGTGGTCCGCTTGGACAGCCTGCGCAAGGACGCCCTGCACCTCGCGCACGAACGACTGCCCGACATCGTCCGCCGCCTCCGCCAGGGCGAGCCGGTGGACGTCTCGGCCGAGGTGCCCGACCTCGACTACGGCCGGGACGAGATCGGCCAGGTGGCCCGCGCCTTCAACGCCGCCCAGCTCACCGCGGTGGCCGCGGCCGTGCAGGAGGCGCAGGCCCGCGAGGGCATCAACAACGTCTTCCTCGGCATCGCGCACCGCAACCAGACGCTGGTGCACCGCCAGCTCAAGATCCTGGACCGGATGGAGCGGCACGAGGAGGACCCCGAGCAGATCGAGGGCCTCTTCCAGCTCGACCACCTCGCCACCCGGGCCCGCCGCAACGCGGAGAACCTGATAATCCTCGGCGGCGAGCAGCCTGGCCGCCGCTGGCGCAAGCCGATCCGCCTGGTCGACGTGCTGCGCGCGGCCATCTCCGAGACCGAGCACTACGCCCGCGTCCGGCTGCAGCGGATCCCGGACGCCGCGGTGATCGGCTCCGCGGTGGCCGACACCATCCACCTGGTCGCCGAACTGGTGGACAACGCCACCTCCTTCTCCCCGCCCCGCTCGCAGGTGCAGGTGCACGGCTCGATCGCGGCCAAGGGCGTCGTGGTCGAGGTCGAGGACCACGGCCTCGGCATGAGCGAGGAGGACCGGGACCGCGCCAACGCGATGCTGGCCAACCCGCCCGAGTTCGACGCGATGGCGCTCAAGGGCGACTCCCGGCTCGGCCTGTTCGTGGTCGCCCGGCTCGCGCTGCGGCTGGGCGTCCGGGTCGAACTGCGCGACTCGCCCTACGGCGGCACCAGGGCGGTCATCCTGGTGCCGAATGAGATCCTCGCCTCGGACGTGCGCACCCAGCTCTCCGAGGACACCCTGCGCGAACTCACCAAACGGGAGCGGGCGACCGGCTCGGGAAAACCCGTGCGCACGCCGCTCGGACCGGTCCACCAGCAGCGCGCGGCAGAAGCAGACCAGGTGGACGACGACGAGCGGGGCGGGGCTGACCAGGACCGGGTGGCCAGTCCCGGCCGGGAGCTGCACAGCTTCTGGGCCGATCCGCTCAACGACGGCGAGGACACCCCCGGCCGCTCGATCAACCTGCTCGGCGGCGCCACCTTCGCCGCCATCCAGGAGGAGCGGCCCGCAGCGCCCGAGGACCGCTTCGAGCACGAGGACCTGACCCCGGAACCCAAGCCGGAGCCCGAGCAGCCCGCCGAGCGCACCGGGGGCCTGTCCCTGGAGCAGACCGGACCCGGCGCGCTGCTCACGCACGCCCCGCTGCTCACCCACAACACCCCCACCGGGGAGCGCCCGGAACTGCCGGTCCGCCGGCCGCAGCAGAACCTGGCGCCGCAGTTGCTCGACTCCGGCACCGAGGACACCGGCGAGAACGAGGCCCCGGCCACCACCGGGCGCACCGCCGAACAGGTCCGCGACACCATGGCCGCCTTCCAGCGCGGGACCCGCGAGGGACGCGACGCAGACCCATTCCCAGGATGATCAACGGCCGCCGCCCGCCCGAGGTGGCCTCGACGAAGAAGGTCAGCCCAGCATGAGCGACAAGGCTTCTCGGAACACCGATCTGAACTGGCTGCTGGACGAGCTGGTGCAGCGGACCGTCGGCGTCCGGCACGCGGTCGTGCTCTCCTCCGACGGCCTGCTCATCGGCCGTTCGCAGGACCTGTCCAAGGACGACTCCGAGCACCTGTCCGCGATGGCCTCGGCCTTCCAGAGCCTGGCCCGCGGCACCGGCAGGCACTTCGGCGGTGGCGCGGTGCGCCAGACCATCGTCGAGATGGAGCACGCCTACCTCTTCGTCACCGCGGCCGGACGCGGCGCCTGCCTGGCGCTGCTGGCCGAGGAGACCGCCGATGTCGGCATGATCGCCTACGAAATGAACCTCCTGGTCAAACAGGTGGGTGTCTACCTGAGTTCGGCACCACGGGAGACCGCCGCCGCCAACCTCCCGAGGAGCTGAGCGCATGCCGGTGGACGAGGAAATTCACTGGTTCGACGAGGCGGCCGGTCCGCTGGTGCGGCCGTACGCGATGACCAGGGGGCGGACCAGGCCCGGCAACACCGAGCTGGACCTGGCCACCCAGATCGTCAGCGTGCTGACCGACAACGACCTGCAGACCCTGACCCCGGAGCAGTTCTCCATCATCGACCTGTGCAGGCATCCCCTGTCAGTCGCCGAGGTCGCCGCCTATATCGATGTGCCGCTTATCGTGGTCAAGGTCCTGGTCAGCGACCTGATCGAACGCGGCGACGTGGTCACCCGGTACGCCGGGGCCGTGGAAAGACCGAGTAGGAACCTACTGGAGGCGGTGCTCGATGGTGTCCGCAGGATCTGACCCGCAAACCGAGTTGGTGATCCCCACCTCGGTCAAGGTGCTGGTCGCCGGCGGCTTCGGCGCGGGGAAGACCACGCTGGTCGGCTCGGTCAGCGAGATTCCCCCGCTGAGCACCGAGGAGTTGCTCACCGAAGCCGGTGAGGACGTCGACGACCTCGCCGGGGTCGAGGGCAAGACCACCACCACGGTCGCCCTGGATTTCGGCCGGATCAGCATCAGCACCGAAATCGTGCTGTATCTTTTCGGCACGCCAGGACAAAATCGGTTCTGGTTCATGTGGGACGAATTGGCCAATGGTGCGATCGGCGCGATCGTGCTGGTGGACACCCGTCGGCTGGACAGTTCTTTTCCGTCCGTTGATTTCTTCGAGCGGCGGAAAATTCCGTTCGTGGTCGCGGTCAACTGTTTCGACGGGGCGCACAGTTATGAGCCGGACGAGGTCCGCAAGGCCCTGGTGCTCAACCCCGAGGTGCCGGTGCTCATGGTCGACGCGCGGCAGCGCGAGTCGAGCAAGCAGGCCCTGGTGACCCTGGTCGAGCACGTGCTCGCCCGATTGGCCGAGTCGGCGGGTGAAGACAGTGCCCTGGTCAGCCCAAGTAACAGTGTGTAACCCTGTGATCTCGCACCTGTGCACGAACGGCGGGCGCGGTGCGTTCGCCGATCATGCCCGATCGCATGAAAAACGCGTTCCGTAACTTGCAGCTGGTTGTCATGGTCACCGGGAGAGCGGTGTCGTCGTGATCTCCGTTCGGCTAAGTTGATCAGCCGTCGGTCCAATAACGACGATACGGAGTCAGATGGGCATGGCTGCGCTCTCGCTGGCTGACGACATTTCCGCAAGAACGAACGAACTGTGCCGCGCGGTCGGTTTGTCGGAATTCACCAATGAATACGCCGACCTTGTGCGGGAAATGCTGGGACCCGGCGGGAACCGCCCGCTGGGACAACCACCGGCCTGGCCTTCCGACGTGGCTGACGACCACACCCCGGTCGAGTTCTCCCTCGCCGTCGACCACGCGGGCCGTCCCGCGGTGCGCCTCCTCCTGGAAACCCAGGGGGACCGCGCGTCCGTCCGAGCAAACGTTTGCGCAGCTCGGGCGCTGTTGCCCCGGCTGGCCGAGCGCTACGGCTTCTCCCTCGCCCCCTTCGAGGCGGTCGCCGACCTGTTCCTGCCCGCCGACCCGCGAGGCTCCTTCGCCTGGTGGTGGTCGATCGTGCTGCGACCGGCCGCGCCACCGGCGTTCAAGATCTACTTCAATCCGGAGGTCCGCGGCAGGCAGGCCGCCGCCGGCCTGGTCGCGGCCGGACTGGACCGGCTCGGCTTCGGCGGGGCCTTCGGCACGCTCAAGCGGCGCGCGCTGCGCCCCTGCGGCGACCTCGACCGGTACTCCTTCTTCTCCATCGACCTGCACACCCAGCCCGACCCCAGGGTCAAGGTCTACCTGTCCCACCACGACGGCGACCTGACCCAGCTGCTGCGCGCGGCCGGCGCGGCCCGGGAAGTCGACGAGGAGCAGGTCCGCGAGTTCACCGCGATCGCAGGCGGCAACCAGGGCCGCTTCACCGGCAGGCCGCTGATCTCCAGCCTGTCCTTCCTGGCCGGGGACACCGACCGGGCCAGCGGGTTCTCCGTCTACCTGCCGGTGCGCGACTACGTCGAGGACGACGCGGTCGCGCTGGACCGGGCGCACGCGCTGCTCGCCCGGCACGGCCTGGACCCCGCGCTGCTGGACCGGGCGCTGTCCGCGCTGGCCCGCCGCCCGCTCAACGAGGGCGTCGGCCTGATCCCGCACCTGTCGCTGCGCACGGGACGTCCGCACGCCGGGCTCACCGTGTACCTGTCGGCCGAGACCTACGCGGTCACCCCGCCGCGGCCCGAATCGCTCGCATCCTAGAAGAGACGGAGCACCCCGCATGCCGTTGATGGAGCCGTACCGGATCAAGGTCGTCGAGCCGATCCCGATCACCACCGCGGAGCAGCGCGAGGCCGCGCTGATCGAGGCCGGATACAACCAGTTCAACCTGCCAGCCGACGTGGTCACCATCGACCTGCTCAGCGATTCCGGCACCGGCGCGCTGTCCGCGGCCCAGCAGGCCGCCTCGGCGCTGGGCGATGAGTCCTACGCCGGGGCGCGCTCCTTCTTCCGGTTCCGCGAGGTGGCCGAGGAGCTGACCGGCTACCCGCACCTGATGCCGGTGCACCAGGGCCGGGCGGCCGAGCGGATCCTGTTCACCGCGTTGCTGAAGCCGGGGCAGGTCAGCGTCAGCAACACCCACTTCGACACCACCAGGGCCAACGTCGAACTGCTCGGCTGCACCGCGCTCGACCTCCCCGGCCCCGCCGCCAGGAACCTGGACGAACCATCCCCGTTCAAGGGCGACATCGACCTGGAAGCCCTGCGCCGGGTGCTCACCGACGGCACCCCCGTCGGCCTGGTGATCATGACCATCACCAACAACGGCGGCGGCGGCCAACCGGTCTCCATGGCCAACCTGCGGGCGGTCGCCCAGCTGTGCCGCACCCACGAGGTGCCGTTCTTCCTGGACGCGGCCCGCTTCGCGGAGAACGCCTGGCTGGTCACCCAACGGGAACCCGGCTACGAGAACCACACCCCGCGCGAGGTCGCCCGCCTGGCCTTCGACCTCGCCGACGGCTGCGTGGCCAGCCTGAAGAAGGACGGCATCGTCAACATGGGCGGCCTGCTCGCCCTGCGCGACGCGGACCTGGCAGGCCGCTGCGAACTGCTGCTGATCGCCACCGAGGGCTTCCGCACCTACGGCGGCCTGGCCGGCCGCGACCTGGACATGCTCGCCCAGGGCCTGCGCGAGGTCACCGACCCCGCCTACCTGGCCACCCGCGCCGACCAGTCCCGCTACCTGGGCGACCTCGCCGTGGCCGCCGGCGTCTCGATCGTCCAGCCGGCCGGCATCCACGCCATCTACCTCAACGCCGGCCGCCTGCTCACCCACCTCCCGCCCAGCGCCTTCCCCGGCCACGCCCTCGCCCTGGAGCTGTACCGCCGCGGCGGCATCCGCTGCGCCGAACTGGGCTCGCTGTACCTGGGCGAGTTCGACGAGGAGTCCGAGCTGACCAAGCCCGCGCCACACGAGCTGGTCCGGCTGGCCATCCCCCGCCGGGTGTACACGCAGAGCCACCTCGAGTACGTGGGGGAGATCCTGGCGGAGATCGCGAAGGATCCGGAGCGGGTGCCGGGGTACCGGCTCACGCACAACCCGCCGCTGCTGCGGCACTTCAACTGCCGGCTGGCGCCTCGCGCCTGATCCGCTCGGCTGTGCCAGCTCCGCCGTCGCGTTCGCCGCCGTCGCGTTCGTCGCCGTTCCGCTCGCCGCCGTCGCGCTCGCCGCCGTTTGGCACGGTGCCGGGCTCGCCGCGGGCACCGGCCTGGCTGCCTGGAGCCTGGCCGTCCCCGTTCGGCTCCGGTGGGGGGCGCTGCTCTGCTCCGGTGGTCGCTGCTTGGTCGCTGCTTGGTTGCCGTGTGCGTGGCCGGTGCTCGTCCTGCTTGTCCGGGGAGCCCGGTCCGCCGCCGCCACCGTTCCTCTGCGGAACGCGGAAACCCCGGTTTTGGTTGCCTTGATGTTTGGATCTTGTCGCTCGGGCGGGTGAAAAGTGGCGGGTCGCTACGCCTGCGGCGGGTGCGAAATGGGGACCAGGTGGTGCTTGTCCGGACCACTGGTCTGGTGCGTTGTGCGGTGGCGTGCCAGCCATTTTACGGCGGTGTTCGGGGAGTGCCGGACCAGTTTCCACAGGGCAGGGGGTGGCGTCCCGGCGTTGGGGGGTGGTCTGGGTGGGGAGTGGCGATTTTCTTGCGCTCGCGGCAACGAGGGTGGTTCCGGTGCTGAGGCGGGGGTGGGGTGTTGAGCGGATCTGTCGTCGTCAGCACGTCGGCGGCTGATCCGCTGCTGTTCCCACCTCGGGTGTTGCCTGGCGTTCTCGCTGGAACGGCCCAGAGGACGGCGGCCCCTTGCCGTCCCCCTGTGACCCCGGCGCCGCGGGTGCGCCGGTCCCTGTCAGTGCGTGCCGGAGTTGCCGGTGTCGAGCACTTCCTGCTTCTTCGGGTTCACAGCGTGACCTCCCCACTCTCCTGGTACCTGCTTTCGTGGGATCGCACTCACTCCCACGGGTGTTAGCCATACCTCATCACTGTCCCCCTGTGTTCGGCAAACCCGCCACCCAGTCACGCATCCGGAACCTGCCTTGACCTCGGGTCACCGCCCAAGGTTGGGGAAATGGGGAGGAACCTGAATCCGCCGGGTCCGGTTGGCGACCAGTGTCAGCTCACCCGGCCGCGGCTGCGCCTGGTCCAGCCTGGGGTGCCGAATCCGGGGCCGCCGCCGCTGTGGCCTGGTCCGGAGCTGCCGGAGCCGCGGCCCCGGCCCGCCACCGTCCATCCGCCGAGCCCGGCCCCGGCCCCTGCGCCGGCGCCGCGGGCGCGCAAGCCCACCGACCAGACCGACGTCCGCCTGGCCATGGAATGCCCGTTCGGTTGTGGGGTCACGGTGCGTGGGCACGTCGCCGAGATCGTCGGGGAGGTGATGGGTGTGCACGTCTGGCTGTGGCATGAGTGGCAGTTCTCCGATCGGCATCATGGGACGCCGCCGATCGTGACGTTCCGGTAGTCCGTGCGCCGCCGACCGGGTTGAGTTGGCCGCCCCACCGGGTGGTTCCGCAGGTCAGCGGGCCCGCTCGCCAGTACCTTCGCGCCAGGCCCAGGTACGGCGAACGGGGAGACATGAGCACCGGGACCACTGACGCCACCGCGCTGACCGTCGAGCTGAGGCGGGACGAGCACGTCGACCTGCGGCTGGTGCACGAGATGTTCCAGACCCTCGGTGAGTCGCAACCTGAACTGGATGAGGAGGACCGTGGGGTCCTGGGCGCGGTGGTCGCGCGCCGGGGCGAGGTCCTCATCGGCTGGGCGGAGTTGTTCTGGCCGGAGCTGCCGGAGACCGATGCCGGGTTGCAGTGGGTGCTGGTCGAGCGGGAGGCCCGCCGGGTCGCCGGGGCGGTGGGTGAGGGCTCGGCGAGTGAGGTCGAGGTGTTGTCCGTGCTGGTCACGGCCGCGGTGGAGCTGGCTCGCGAGGCCGGCTGCACCGGGGTCCGGTGGTGTGACACCGAGGGTGGGCTGGATCGGCGGGTGGCGGCCGCGGTACAGGCCGTCACCGCGGCCGAGCTGGGCCGGGTGTGGCGGCTGGAACTGGCAGGCTGGCAGCCGCCGGCCGGGCTGCCGGAGGTCGCGGTGCGCGAGCTGCCGGTCGAGCCGACCGACGCCGAACTCGCCGAGTACGTGGAACTGTGCTCGGCGGTGCTCGGCGGGGAATGGACCGTCGACGACGTGGCGGACGCGGTCGGCGCCGACCTGGCCGGCTACCTGACCGTGGACCTGCGCGATGTCGACGGGCGGCCCAAGGCGTTCACCACCGCGGTGCTCGTCGACGACGAGACCGCCGAGGTCGAACTCGTCGTGCACCGGGACACCAGCGCGGCCGAGTTGCTGGTGCTGCTGGTCGCGGTGATCGAGCAGGCGCGGACCGAGGTCTCCGGGCTGGTGGTGCGCGAGCTGGCGGACCCGGTGCTGGCCGAGGCCCTGGCCGGGGCCGGGCTGGTGGTCGCCGACGAGTGGCTGGCCTACCGGCTGGCCTGCTGAACCACCGGGCGGGTCACCACGGCGAGGGCGCGTAGTCCTTCAGGAAGCAGCCGAACACGTCCTCGCCCGCCTCGCCGCGCACGATCGGGTCGTACACCCTGGCCGCGCCGTCGACCAGGTCGAGTGGGGCGTGGAAGCCCTCCTCGGCCAGGCGCATCTTGGTCGGGTGCGGGCGTTCGTCGGTGATCCAGCCGGTGTCCACCGCGGTCATCAGGATCCGGTCGGTGGTCAGCATCTCGCCCGCGCTGGTGCGGGTGAGCATGTTCAGCGCGGCCTTGGCCATGTTCGTGTGCGGGTGGCCCGGGCCCTTGTACTTGCGGCTGAACTGGCCTTCCATCGCCGAGACGTTGACCACGTACTTGCGTCGCGCCGCCGCGGCGGCCATCGACGGGCGCAGGCGGCTGATCAGGATGAACGGCGCGGTCTGGTTGCAGAGCTGGACCTCAAGCATCTCCAGCGCGTCCACCTCGTGCACCCGCTGGGTCCAGCTGTTGACATCGTGCAGGTCGGGCACCAGGCCGCCGGCGTCGATGGCGATCTCGGCGGCCACCCGCTCCGGCGAGGCTGAGCCGGCGGTGAGCGCGAGCGCGGTCAGGTTGTGTGCCTGGGCGCTGGCCTCGCTCGCCGAGGCCGAGGACAGCGAACCGGCCAGCGCGGCGGGGTGCGCGTCGCTGGTGTGGCCGAAGGTGATCAGCTCCGGCAGCGGACCCGCGGGCAGTGGCGCGGCCTCGGCGGATTCCAGCAGCGCGTAGGAGCCGGGGGAGCGGCGCACGGTCTGCGCGGCGTTGTTGATCAGGATGTCCAGGGGGCCCTGTTCGGCGACCGAGTCGGCCAGCGTGACCACCTGGGCCGGATCGCGCAGGTCGATGCCGACCACGCGCAGCCGGTGCAGCCAGTCGCCGCTGTCTTCCATGGCCGCGAAGCGGCGCACCGCGTCGTTGGGGAAGCGGGTGGTGATGGTGGTGTGCGCGCCGTCGCGGAGCAGCCGCAGCGCGATGTACATGCCGATCTTGGCGCGGCCGCCGGTGAGCAGCGCGCGCCGCCCGGTCAGGTCGGTGCGCGCGTCCCGGCGGGCGCGGTTGAGCGCGGCGCAGTCGGGGCAGAGCTGGTGGTAGAAGGCGTCGACCAGGTTGTAGCGCTGTTTGCAGTGGTAGCAGGCGCGGGCACGGATCAGGGTGCCCGCGGTGGCGCCCGCGGCGTTGGACACCAGCGGGATGCCCCTGGTCTCGTCGTCGATACGCTCGGGCGAGCCGGTGGCGGTGGCCGCGGTCACCGCGCGGTCGGCGTCCATCTCGGCCAGCCGCTTGGCCTGGCGGCGGCGCTTGCGCACGTCCTTGAAGATCCCGGCGGTGGCGCGGCGGATGGCCACCGCGTCCGGGTGTTCGGTGTCGAGTTCGCCGACCTCGGCCAGCACCTGGAGGCAGATCGCCATCCGGTCCCGGTCGATCCCGGGGCCCTCCGCCTGCTCGATCGCCTCGTCGACACTTGCCGTCATCGCTGCTCAATCCGTTCCGCTACGCCGCTACCGCCCTGAACACTGTACGTGGCGGCCGGGCGCGGTCAGCCGGACAGGGACCAGACCGCGTGCGCGACCGCGTCGGTGTTGCGGTCCAGCGCGGTGACGTCGATGTTGCGCACGGTGTCGCAGGCCCGGTGGTAGCAGGGGTCATACGGCGCGCCCGCGGTGCCGCCCCACTTGCGGGCCTGGGCCGCGGTCTTGCGGCCCTCGGCGCCGGTGAACGGGCCGCCGACCGGGATGTTGTACCGGGTGAAGGAGGCGTGGTCGCCGCGGCCGCCCATGTCCAGGTCCTCCACCGGCACGCCGATCCGGGCGTAGTACTCCTTCAGCGCGCCTTCGATGGCCAGCGAGCCGGCGGGGTAGCGGTCGCCGTCGAGCACGAAGTAGGCGGTGTTCACCGAGCCGATCATGTCCACGTTGAGATAGGACTTGATCCTGGCGCGCTCGGCGGCGGGCTGGGTGTTGACGTAGTGCGCGGAGCCGATCATCCACAGCTCCTCCGCGCCCCACCAGGCGAACCGCAGATGCCGTTTGACCGCGGGCTTCTCCCTGGCCACGGCGAGCGCGACCTCCAGGATCGCGGCCGAGCCGGAGCCGTTGTCGTTGACGCCGGGGGCGGTGGTGACGCTGTCCAGGTGCGCGCCGGTGAGCAGCACGTTCGACTCGTCGCCGCCGGGCCAGTCGGCGATCAGGTTCCAGCCGGTGGCGCCGCGATAGGTGAAGGACTGGAGGGTGGTGCGGAAGCCCGCACTGTCCACAATGGACTTGAGATAGTCGATGGAGGCGCGGTAGCCGGGGCGGCCGTGGGCGCGGTTGCCGCCGTTGGCCGCGGCGATGGCGTCGAAGCGGGTGAGGTGGCGTTGCACGGCGGCGACCGGGATGTCGGGGGCGAGAAGGGCAGGGGCGCGGTGGGCGAGGGCGTTGTGCGCGGTGGACGCGGCAGCGGGGATGCGTGGGGCGGCGAAGGCCGGAGCGGTGGGCGCGTCCAGGGTGACGGAGGCCGGAGCGGTACGCGCGTCCGGGGTGGCGGCGAGCGGGGGAGCGGCGGACGCGGGGGTGGCGGGGAGCAGCAGGGCGGTGGCCGTGACGGCGAGGAGCAGTCTTCGCATGGCGGAAGTCTGTTGCGGCGCAACGCCTCGGGTGGGCTCGCGACGTAATTGCGCCAGTGCCGCACCGCATCTGTGCCAGCCCGCCCGGGACCGTCGGCCGGACACCTAGCGTGCGGCCGTAGGTTCCCGGACTCTAGGAGCGTGCTCATGCCTGTGACAAGGACGGCCTCGCGAGCCCTCACCGCGCTGACAACCGTTGCCCTGCTTGGCTTTTCCTTCGTGTCTCCGGCGGTCGCGGCCTCCAGCGCCGGTCAGGCCCGCGCCACCGGCATACTCAGTGCGCCGATATATGCCGCGCCGCCGAATATCCCGGACGCGAACGTGATGGCGCACATGCAGCAGTTCCAGGCCATCGCCGATCGCAACGGCGGCAACCGGGCGCACGGCAGGCCCGGTTACAAGGCCTCCATCGACTACGTCAAGGGCAAGCTGGACGCCGCCGGGTTCCGCACCACCCTGCAGTCCTTCACCCACAACGGCGCCACCGGCTGGAATCTCACCGCGGACTGGACCAGCGGCGACGCCAACCAGGTGGTGTTCCTGGGCGCCCACCTGGACTCGGTGACCGCCGGGCCCGGCATGAACGACAACGCCTCCGGCTCGGCCGCCGCCCTGGAAACCGCCCTCGCGGTGTCCAGGGAGAAGCTCGTCACGCAGAAGAAGCTGCGCTTCGGCTGGTGGGGCGCGGAGGAACTCGGGCTGATCGGCTCCCGCTACTACGTCAACGCGCTGCCGGCCGCCGAACGCGCGAAGATCAAGAGCTACCTCAACTTCGACATGGTCGGCGCCCGTGCCACCACCACCTGGGGCGTCTACAACGACAACGCGAGCATCCAGCAGATGTTCCAGGCCTACTTCCGCGGCAAGGGCATCCCGACCCGGACGATGAACATCGGCGGCCGCTCCGACCACGCCAGCTTCTCCCGGGTCGGCATCCCGGTCGGCGGCATCGGCAGCGGCAACGATCCCTGCTACCACCAGCGCTGCGACACCATCACCAACGTCGCGGCGACCGTGATGGGCGTGGCCACCAACGCCGCCGCCCACGGCGCGTGGACCCTGTCCGGTGCGACGGTCGCGGTGCGGGAACCCGCCGCCGCGTGAGGTGGCCGACCCGCCGGGTAGGTGGGTGACCCTCCGGGCGGCGGGTAGCCACTCGCCGCCCGGGGCGGTAGATGTCGAGTACCCCTGCTGCTCGGAGTGTGTGGCATGTTGGAGGTGCTCGGCCTCACCGCTGATCAACAGCGCGTCTACGAGATCGTGCTGACCCGCCCGTCCTGGACCACCGACGAACTGGCCGTCACGGCCCGGCTCGACCCGGCGCACACCGCGGATCTGCTCGCCTTCCTCGACCAGGCCGGCCTGGTGGTCGGCGCGGACGGGCGCTGGACCCGGGTGCCGCCGGACTCGGCGATCGAGTCCTACATCGTCTCCCACCACCAACGACTGCACCGGGTGCGCGCGCTCATCCCGGCGCTGATGACCATCTACGACCGGGCCACCGGCGACTCGGAGAACCACGGGCCGGTCGAACTGCTGCGCGGGCACGCCGCGATCGCGCGGCGCTGGGCCGGATTGCAGCGGGCCGCGCGGTTCGAGGTGTGCCAGTTCGAGCGGCCACCCTACGTCGCGGGCTCGGCCAACGAGGAGGCCCGCAGCGCGCTGGCCGCAGGCGTGGTCTACCGGACCGTCTACGACGCGTCCTATGTGGACTGCGCGCACGTCCTGGACGCCTTGCACCGCAGGCGATCCCGCGGTGAACGCATCCGGGTGCTGCCCGGACTGCCGACCAAACTGGGCCTGGTCGACCGGCGCTGGGCGATCCTGCCGGTGGCCATCGGGCACGAGACCGACAGCGCGCTGCTGGTCTCCGCCTCGGCCCTGCTGACCGGGTTGCGCTCGCTGTTCGAGCACAGCTGGCAGCGCGCCACCCCACTGCCCGGCCAGCACGCCACCCCCGGCGTGGACTGGCGGGTCCTGGAACTGCTCGCCGCCGGGCTCACCGACAAGACCATCGCGCTGCGCCTGGGCGTCAGCCTGCGCACCGCGCAACGCCACGTCCGCGCGCTGATGGACACCCTCGGCGCCACCAGCCGGTTCCAGGCCGGGTTGCGCGCGGCCGCATTGGGACTACTCGACCGCGGAATGCTCGACCGCGGCCAGCGCGGCCGGGTAGGGTCCGAACCGGCTCCGCCGCGCCATCCGTCCGTCCCCCAGGAGCGAGCATGACCCGCGGGAACGCCCTGCGCAGCGCCGCCACCGCCCTGTTCGTCTCGACCGCCCTGATCCTGGGCGCCCCGCCAGCCTCGGCCGACGTCGGTCCCTGGCGGACCCTCGGCTCCGACTACGCCCGCCCACTCGACGAGAGCCAGGGCCTGACCACGATCATCCGCGACGGCAACGGATCCATCCGCTACACCGGCATCGGCACCATCCCCCTGGACGTGCGCACCAGGGGCTGGGACCACGTCGGCGACCCCGGCTCCCGCGCGGGCGTCTACGTCGAGCCGTACCAGAGCAGCACGGTGCGCGCCAAGATGTTCCGGGTGCAGACCCCGGACGGCCGGTGGGCGGAATACGTGCACCAGCTGGAATCCTGGGAGGCTGGCAACAACTCCTTCGCCGCCGTGTCCCCCGACGCCCGGTGGCTGGTGTCGGGGGAGTGGGGCGAGATGAACCGGCTGCTGGTCTTCCCCAACCCGGGGGTGGCCGGCACCGATCCGGGCAAGAACCTGCCGTACGCCTTCGCGATCCGGCTGGACCGCACCGTCAGCAACCTCCAGGGCTGCGAGTTCACCTCGGCCACGCAGCTGCTCTGCCCCTCCGACGGTCCCGGCAAACAGTTGCTCCAGGTCGATCTGGACGCCGCGCTGGGCGGCACGGACGTCCGTGGGGTGGTCCGGGAGCTGGGGCAGTTGCCGTTGCGGAGCGGGTGTTCCGGCAGTTTCGAGGTCGAGGGCATCGACTACGACTTCCGGGACGGCACGCTGCGGGTGGTCGTGCTCTCGCCGGGCATCTGCGTGGCCTTCGACAGCAAGACCTGGCGGTTCCGCCGCTAACTCCGGCGCAACCTCGGGTAGTAGGACAGGTGATCGGCGTCCTCGCGGGCGCGGATCTCGGCCACCGAATGCATGGTGGGCAACGGCGCGTACCGCGGCACCCGGCTGCGGTGCGAGCCGACCCGCACTGGCGGCGCGGGTTGTGGACGCCGGGGCGGGGCCAGCCGGTCCAGGGCCTGCCTGGCCTTGGCGAGCAGTTCCCGGGGCTGGGGCAGGGGTTTGGGCTCGGTCAGGCCCGGTCCGCTCCACCGCCACAGGATGGCGATCCCCACCAGCGCGGGCAGCATGACCAGGATTCCGGCGATCGATGCGGTGCTCATGCTCCGGCCAACGTCCGCCGCCGAGGGAATGGTTCAGCGGGTTCGGGTGAAGACCACCGTTCGGCCGATCGGGGAAAGCCCCAGTCCGGCGTAGAGCCGCGCGGGCACCGGGTAGGCGGCATCGCCCCTGGGCAGCACGGTGGCCGTGCTCGCGCCCAGCGCCCGCATCCGGTGCAGCACCGCCAGGCACACCGCCCTGGCCAGGCCCAGCCCGCGGAACCCCGGATCGGTGCCCACCGGCTCGAACGTGCCGACCCTGGACCGCGAGTCCAGCCAGCCCAGGCAGAACGCGGCCAGGCGGCCGTCCGGGGCGTGCACCACCAGGTCCAGCTCCCGCCGGTACAACCAGGCCCTGGCGACGTTGGTGTAACTGTCCACAGTCACCCGCGACGGGTGGAACGCGGCCCGGTGAATGCCCACCCTGGCAACGATATCGGTGGCCTCGGCGACGGTGAACCCTTGCGGCAGCACGACTTCCAGCAGCTCGTCCAGACCGCCGACCATCCGCCGGAAGAACGGACCGTCCACTGTGGACTCGGCGTACCCGTTGGCGTGCAAGGAGTCCACCAGGTGGCGTTCCCGGTCCAGCACGTGCACCGACAGTGGTCCGGTTGCCACCGGCTCGGCCCAGTCCAGCACCTCGCCGACCAGGTCCGCCGACTCCGGCCGGGTTTGCAGGTACAGCGAGCCGGGCAGGTCCACCCAGCCCCAGGCCAGGACCGTCGATCCCCGCCGCCACACCCGGGTCGGCCAGTCCGGCGCGCGGCCGAGGTGCTGCAACCGGGACCAGGTCAGCTCACCCGGATGCCAGCGGGCGCCCGGCGTCCACACCGCGTCGGACAATTCCTGCATGCCGCGTTCGTCCACCGGCCTAGGATGGCCCGAGCACATCAGGGGGGACGAATCATTTTGGATCGCACATTCCAGGTGGACCTGCGCGGCGTGGTCGACCTGCTCAGCCACCACCTCTATTCCAGCCCGCGGGTCTACCTGCGCGAGCTGCTGCAGAACGCCGTCGACGCGGTGACCGCCCGCCGGGCCGCCGAACCCGGGGCGCCCGCCGCCATCGCGATCGACACCACCGGCACGACACTGACCATCACCGACACCGGCATCGGCCTGTCCGAGGACCAGGTGCACGAACTGCTGGCCACCATCGGCCGCAGCTCCAAACGCGATGAGCTGGGCTTCGCCCGGCACGAGTTCCTCGGCCAGTTCGGCATCGGCCTGCTCTCCGCGTTCCTGGTCGCCGACGAGGTCACCGTGATCACCCGCTCGCACACCGGCGCGCCCGCGGTGGAATGGGTCGGCCGCGCCGACGGCACCTACCGGATCGCCGCCGCCGAGCGCGCCGACACGGGCACCACCGTCACCCTGTCCGCCCGGCCCGGCGCGGAAACCTGGTTCGCCGCGCCCACCGTGATCGAACTCGCCACCCTCTACGGCTCGATGCTGCCCTTCCCGGTCACCGTCGGGGGAGCGCGGGTCGCCGGGGACGGACCGCCCTGGCGTGCCGACGACCGCCCGGCCGGAGCGCGGCTGGCCGATCTGGTCGGCTACGCCCAGGACACCGTCGGCTTCACCCCCTTCGACGTGGTCGAACTCGACGTGCCCCAGGCCGGGCTGACCGGCGTGGCCTACGTGCTGCCGTTCCAGGCCAACCCGGCCGAACGCGCCGGACACCGCGTCTACCTCAAAGGCATGCTGCTCACCGAGAGCGCCGACGGCCTGCTGCCCGGCTGGGCCTTCTTCGCCCGCTGCGTCGTCGACGCCACCGAACTGCGCCCCACCGCCAGCCGCGAAGCCCTCTACGACGACGGCCTCCTCGACGAGGTGCGCGAAGCCCTCGGCGCCCAGCTCCGCGGCTGGCTGGTCGGCCTGGCCGCCACCGACCCCGGACGGCTGGCCCGGTTCCTGGGCATCCACCACCTCGGCGTCAAAGCCCTCGCCCTGCACGACGACGACATGCTCGCGCTGGTCGACGAATGGCTGCCGGTGGAGACCAACATGGGGCGGATGACCCTCGGCGAATTCCGCGCCCGGCACGGCCGGATCCGCTACACCAGCACCGCCGAGGACTTCCGCCAGCTCGCCGCGGTCGCCTCCGCGCAGGGCCTGGCGGTGGTCAACGGCGGCTACACCTACGACAGCGAGATCATCACCAGACTGCCCGCCCTGGACCCCGGCCTGGTCGTGCAGCGCCTGGAACCCGGCGAGGTCATGACCCGGCTCGCCCCACTCGACCCGGCCGTCGAACTCGGCCTGCGTCCGTTCCTGGCCAGCGCCCAGCGTGCCCTGGACCGGCTCGGCTGCGAGGTCGTGCTGCGTGCCTTCGACCCGGCCGCGCTGTCCGTGCTCTACCTCATCGACCGCGACGCCGCCTTCCAGAGTGAGCTGAAGGCCACCAGGGCCAAGGCCGACCAGCTGTGGGCCGGCGTGCTCGCCGCGTTCGAGAAACCCGCCGAGGACCGGCCGCAACTCGTGCTCAACCACCGCAACCCCCTGGTGCGCCGGATCTGCGCGCTCACCGACCCGGCCATGATCGGCCTCGCCGTGGAAGCCCTCTACGGCCAGGCCCTGCTGCTCGGCTACCACCCGATCCGGCCTGCCGACGCCGCCCTGCTCAACCGCTCGTTCCTCGGTCTGCTCGACGCGGCCGTGCCCCAGGAGGACAACCAGTGAGCCCCGAGGAACTCCAGGACAAGCTGCGGGCCAGCCACGACCTGCCCTACGGCCCGGCCCGCACCGCCGCGGTCGAGGAGGTCATCCGGCACGCCGACGCGCTTGGCCTGGCCGACCTCCAGTACGCCGCCCGGATCTTCAGCCTGCAGGCCTACCGCTACGGCGCCGAACCGGCGAAGACCTTCGTGCCCTTCGCCTGGTGCCTGGCCGCCTACGACCGCGGCGAGGGCGAGCGGCGCTTCGACCACCACCTGTTCTGGAACTTCAAGGGCATCGTCAACGCCCTCACCGACTTCCCCGAGGTCCCCCTGGCGCAGACCCAGGCCGTGCTCGACGACATGGAACGCCGCTACCGGCTCGCCGGACACGGCATGAACCCGGTGCACCAGTACCGGGAAATGCTCGCCAGGCACATCGGCGACCGGGAGACCGCGGCCGAACAGTTCCGGCTCTGGGACGCCAGCCCGCGCGGCGAACTCTCCGACTGCGTTGGCTGCGAACCCAACGGCAAGATCAACCACCTGGTCTGGCTCGGCCGGGACGAGGACGCGGTGGCCGCCGCGCAGCCGGTGCTCACCGGAGCGCTCAACTGCCGGGAGCAACCGCACAGCATCCGCACCGACCTGCTGCTGCCCTACCTGCGCACCGGCAGGCTCACCGAGGCCGCGCAAGCCCACCGCGGCGCCTACCGGGCGATCCAGCACGACCGCGCCGAACTCGGCCTGATCGGCAAACATCTCGTCTTCTGCGCCCGCACCGGCAACCACCCGCGTGGCCTGGACATCCTGACCCGCCACCTCGGCTGGCTCGACGAACCCAGCAACCCCAACGCCGCCATGCGCTTCGCCGCCGCCGGCGCGCTGCTGCTCACCCAGGTGATCGAGGCCGGACACCCGGACACCCCCCTCCGCAGGCCCGCGCACCGCGACCGGGCCGCCGTGGACTGGCCCGCCGCCGCGCTGCGCGAGGAACTCGCCGAGCAGGCCCTGGACCTGGCCGCCCGCTTCGACGCCCGCAACGGCAGCACCGAACAGGGTGACCGGATCCGCGCCACCCTGTCCGCGCGACCCCTGCTCGACCACCTGTCGCTGTCCGGCCCGGCCCGCGCCGCCACCCGCCTGCCCGCGGCCGCGCCGCCACCGGTCAGCTACCCGGACACCCCGGCGGACCTCGCCGACGCGGCCGAGGCCGCCACCCAGCGGGAGGACGACGAGGTCGCCGCGGCGGTGTGGGCCCGCTTCGACGAGCTGTGCCCGCAACCGCCGCCACTGCTGCGCGCCCGTCGACTGGCGGCCAGGGCGATGGCCACCTTCGACACCGACCCGGACCGGGCCAAGGACTGCCTGCGCGAGTCCATCGCGCTCTTCGCCGAGCACGGCGAACCGGTGCGCGCCGAGACCTGCCGCAGCCGCCTCGGCCTGGTGCACTGCTACGACGGCGACGGCGACACCGGACTGGCCCTGCTGCGCGCGGCCATCGAGGCGCTGCGCCCGGCCGGGGACGAGGAAGCGCTGATCCGCGCCCAGTCCCGGCTCGTTGACGGCCACGGCCGCCTCGATGAGGACGAGACCGCGGCCCGGCTCGCCCGCGACCTGGTTGAGCGCACCGACGGGCACCCGGACCGGCAACTCGCCGCCGACATGCTCGTGCTGGCCACCCACAAGGAACTGGCCCTCGGCGAGGAGCACGTCCCCGCCGCACTCGACTACGCGCGGCGCGGTCTCGCCGTGCTCCGCGAACTGCCGCCGGCCGGCGCGCTGTGGGAGCACCTGTGCACCACGGGCAACCTGACCGCCGCCGCAGGCGAGCTGGAAGCCGGCTACACCCTGCTCACCGAGGCCTTCCAGGCCGTCGACCCGGTCGTGCGCAGCTACGCCCGGCACGAGGCCGGGCGGGTGGCCATGGCCATGGAGCGCACGGCCGACGGCTACCGGCACCTCACCGACGCGGTCGCCGACGCCCTGCGCCACCAGGTCGAATCCCTGCCCCGGATCAGGATCGACCTGGCCGTCGCGGCCATGGCCGTGGACCTGCCGGCGGAGGCCGCCGACGCACTGGAGGAGGCCATCGCCGCGATCGAGGACCCGGATCTGCTCGCCAGGGCCAGGTTCCTGCTGCACAAGGCCTACCGCGAACTCGGCCAGCCCGATTCGGCGCTGGCCCTGCTCGACCAGGTCGCCGCGCACTGCACCGCCGCGGACAACACCTACGGCCTCGCCCAGATGCACGACCTTGCCGCGGGCATCCTGGACGAACTCGACCGCGACGCCCAGGCCGCCCAGCGCCACCTCGCCGCCGCCGAAGTGCTCGGCCAGGTCGGGGAAACCCTGCGCGAACTCGGCCACCGCCGCCGCGCCGCCCTGTCCTGGCACTGGGCCCGTGAACCCGAACAGGCCCGCGCCGACCTGGCCGCCGCCGACCAGCTCGCCACCAGGCTGGGCCAGGACCCCGAGGAGATCTTCAACCTCGCCATCCTGGACTACGACGCGGCCCGCATCCTCTCCGCGGACAAGGACCTCAACCCGGCCCTGGCCAGGGCGAACGCCGCCGCCGAGAAGTTCCGCGGCCTGGACGGGGCGGTGGAGCCCACGCTGACCGCCGACGTGCTGCGCGGCCGGTTGCTGGTCGGGCTGGGCCGGGGACCCGAGGCCGGGCCGCTGCTGACGGCCGCGCTGGCACAGCTGGCCGAGGACGCGCCCCAGCGGGAGCAGATCCAGGAGCTGCTCGCCGAGATCAGGCGCTGACCGGGGCCTGCCGTGACCGGCAGGCCTCGGCGTAGGCCACCGGCGTCAGCCCGATCGCCCTGGTGAAATCGCGGATGAAGTGCGACTGGTCGAAGTAACCCAGTTCCACGGCCACCTCGGTCCAGGTGCCAGCAGTGCCCTCGGCGAGCCGCGCCGCGGCCTCGTGCAACCGGTACCGGCGCAACACCCACTTCGGACTCACCCCGACATGCCGGTGGAACAGCCGCTGCAACGACCGCGGCGAGATGCCGAACCGGTCGCACACATCGGCCACCCTGGTGATGTCCCGGTCGTGCAGCAACGCCCGCACGATCCGGCCCACCTCGGCCGTCTCCGGTGCCACCCCCGGCCAGCGCGCCCGGAGATGCCGCTCCGCCACCGCCACCAGGTCACCCAGGTCCCGCGCCGCCGCCAGCTCACCCGCCAGCACCTCGGCCCCGGCGCCCCACAACGCCGACAACGGCCGCACCTGATCGGTCAGCTCCGCCACCGGCGCACCCAGGAACGGCAGGAACCCACCAGGCCGGAACTTGACCCCGAACACCCGCCCCACCCCCTCATAGGCGTAGCTGAACCGCGCGCTGCCCACCCCGCTCACGGCCGGCCGTCCCCGGTCGAACACCAGGTTCACGCACGGATGCGGCAATAACGTCACCGAGGCCCGCCGCCCCGGCGGCAACGCCCAGGACACCAGCCAATGCCGCTCCACCAGGGGCGCCAGGTCCGGCGAGACCGGCACCCTGGTCAGGGTGAAGTCGAGGTCGCGCACCCCGAGCACGCCGTACTCGCTCGTCGTGGCGAGCTGTCGCGTTTGTCCAAGCCGGTCGGTCGGCACGGCAGCCAGGATGCCGCACATGACCGACAACATCGCCGCCACCGGCCCCGCCCCCACCGGCTACCACCGCCTGAACACCTTCTTCGCCGCCCCCGACTGCGCCAAGGCCATCGACTTCTACCAGCAGGCCCTGGGCGCCGAGGTGGTCAAACGGATGGACGCCCCCGACGGCCAGGTCCTGCACGCCGAACTCCGCCTCGGCGACTCGATGTTCCAACTCAGCGAACCCATGCCCGACTACGGCATCCTGCCCAGCCCAGCCGAGGGCAACGCCTTCACCATGACCTTCTGGACCGCTGATGTGGACGCGGTCTACGACCGCGCGATCGAATTGGGCGCGACCCCGGTCAACCCGGTCAGCGACGCTTTCTCCGGTGACCGGATGGGTGTTTTCCGCTGTCCGGCGGGAATCCGCTGGTGCATCGCCCGGCACGATCGCGACGTGCCAGACGAGGAAATCGCCGCCGCGGCCCTGGAATGGACAAACAGCTGATCCGTGTCCGCCGACCATTCCGGGGAAACTCGGGATCCGGAATGGGCGGCGGACATCTCGGAGCGTGGGCTCCGCCGGAACTGCCCCAGACAGTCCGGAAGCGGGCGGGTCGTGGCGGGGTCGCAGTGGGAGTGGCGGCCCCGCCACGTGCGGTCGAGGGAGACCGCCTGCGGACACCGTCGCGACCCCCAGTCACGACGGTGCCTTCGGTGGTCAGTTCTAACTGATCCCGCGTTGTCTGGCTTCGAGGGCGACGGCATACAACCAACCGCCGCACAACGCGGGCATCTTGACCTGCGCGGATGGCTCTGGCGACTAATGGGTCTTGCTGTCCGGACCGGACGCTGGCTACCTTTCTGGATCGTTCAACCAGCAGAACACCGTTCACACACATGAACAATGAGGTGGTGTTGTGTCCCGGTTCCGCCTGTTCGTCCTGGTTCTCGCCCTCGCAATGGTCACGACCGGCCTGTTCGTCCCGGCGCCGGTCGCCGCCGCTTATGCGGCGCCTTCGCTACGTCAGCATTCCGGACTGGATTCCGGCTGGCGATTCACCCGCGCCGATGTGCCCGGCGCGCAGGCGCCCGGATTCAACGACTCGTCCTGGTCGGCTGTGTCCGTTCCGCACACCTGGAATTCCCGGGACGGGCAGGACGGTGGCAACAATTACCACCGTGGCATCGGCTGGTACCGGCGGACCGTGACGCCGTCGGCCGCATGGACCGGGAAACGGGTCTGGTTGCAGTTCGACGGGGTCAATTCGGTGGCCGAGGTGTGGCTCAACGGGACCCGGCTCGGCGAACACCGCGGCGGCTACGCGGCATTCCGGTTCGACGCCACCGCCGCCCTGCGCATCGGGCAGGACAACATCCTCGCGGTGCGGGTCAACAACGCGGCCAACCCGGATATCGCGCCCATCTCCGCCGACTACACCTTCTTCGGCGGCATCTACCGCTCGGTCCGGCTCACCGCCGTCGACCCCCTGGCGATCCGGCTCGGCGACTACGGCGGGCCCGGCGTCTACCTGCGGCAACGTTCCGTCACCGCGGCCGCGGCCACCGTCGAGGTGACCAGCAAGGCCTGGAACAACCATCCCGCCGCCCGGCAGGCGCGGGTGCGGACCGTGCTGACCGACGCCACCGGCCGGATCGTCGCGGAGACCACCTCGGCCCCCAGGACCGTGGCCGCGGCCAGTGAGTTCACCACCGTGCAGAGCCTGACCGTGCGCGACCCGCGCCGCTGGCAGGGCAAAACCGACCCCTACCTCTACCAGGCGCACGTGGAGATCATCGACGCCGGCGCCGGGCGGGTCACCGACGTGCTCACCCAGCCGCTCGGCCTGCGCGCGGCCACCGTCGACGCCAATACCGGCTTCTCCCTCAACGGGCAACGCCTCCAGCTGCGCGGGGTCAACGCGCACCAGGACCGCCTGGACCACGGCTGGGCGGTCAGCCCGGCGCAGCAGACCCAGGACTTCGACCTCATGGACGAGATGGGCGTCAACGCCTACCGGACCGCGCACTACCAGCAGTCCCAGCACGTCCTGGACCTGGCCGACCGGCGCGGCTACGTGGTGTGGACCGAGATCCCGCTGGTCAACCAGGTCACCGACTCAGCGGGCTTCCGGGCCAACCTCCAGCAGCAGCTCTACGAGCTGATCCGGCAGAACTTCAACCACCCCTCGGTCTTCTTCTGGGGCATCGGCAACGAGCAGGCCAGCGACAACGCCGTCACCAACGGGATACTGGACACCCTCGCCGCCCAGGTCGAGGCCGAGGACTCCGGCAGGCTGTCCACCTACGCCACGCACAAGGGCGACACCGACGGACTCGCCGGGCACACCGACGTGATCGGCTACAACAAGTACTACGGCTGGTACGGCCTCAGCGACACCGGCCCCGGCAAATGGGCCGACCAGCTGCACGCCAAGGACCCCGGCCGCCGGATCAGCATCAGCGAATACGGCGCGGGCGCCAGCGTGCACCAGCACGAGGAAAACCCGAAACCGCCGGTCACCACCGGGAAATGGCATCCGGAGGAATACCAGAACCTGCTGCACGAGAACCACTGGAAGCAACTGGACACCCGGCGCTACCTGTGGGGCAGCTTCGTCTGGAACATGTTCGACTTCGCCGTGGACAGCCGCTCCGAGGGCGACACTGACGGCCGCAACGACAAGGGCCTGGTCACCTACGACCGGCACACCCGCAAGGACGCCTTCTATTACTACAAGGCCAACTGGACCGACACGCCCACCGTGTACCTGGCCAGCCGCCGCTGGACCCAGCGCAGCACCGCGGCCACCACGGTCAAGGCCTACGCCAACCTGGACTCGGTCACCCTCACCGTCAACGGCGTCTCGCACGGCGCCAAGACCTCGGCCGACCGCATCCACACCTGGCCGGTGACGCTGCGACCCGGCGCCAACACGGTCACCGTGACCGGCCTCAAGAACGGCCGCACCCACACCGACACGGTGACCTGGAATCTGGCCGGCTGAACCGGGCTGGGAAAGAGAGGGAAGGCCCGCACAATCCTCCGGTTGTGCGGGCCCCCCGTGCGCGACCCCCAGTGCTCGCGCTCAGCGTGACCCCAGTACTCCCCCAGCACTCGTGTCAGCCCCTCACGAACAGTTTTAGCCCTTCCGTTGTTGTGTGGCTTCGCCGCACCCACTACACAATCAACCCGCACACAATCCGGGGTGGGGGTTATGCCACGTCCAGAACGTCCGCTGGATCCGGCTGCCGGACCGATCCAGCGATTCGCCGGGGAGCTGCGCGTGCTGCGCCAGCAGGCCGGAAACCCGAGCTACCGCGAACTCGCCCGCCGGGCGCACTTCTCCATGGCCACCCTCGCCCAGGCCGCGCGCGGCGACCGGCTGCCCAGCCTGGCCGTCACCCGCGCCTACGTCCGGGCCTGCGGCGGCGTGGAGCAGGACTGGGAACAGCGGTGGCGGGACACGGTCGCCGAACTCGAACCCGACGGTCCACGCGAGACCGACACCGACCAGCCGCCCTACCCGGGACTGGCCGCCTTCCAGGCCGAGGACGCCGACCGGTTCTTCGGCCGCGCCGACCTGGTGCGCAAACTGCTCGACCTGCTCACCGTCCGGCGCTTCGTCGCGGTGGTCGGCGCCTCCGGCTCCGGCAAGTCCTCGGTGCTGCGCGCCGGCGTGCTGCCCAAGGCCGGGCCCGCGCTGGTGATCACCCCCGGCGCCCGCCCGCTGGAGGAATGCGCGGTGGCCCTGGCCGCCCGGCTGCGCACCCCCGCGGGCGGACTGGCCGCCGACCTGCGGGACCAGCCGCGCAACCTCGGGCTCGCACTGCGCCAGCTCCTCGAGCGCGAACCGGCAGGCGCCGAGTTCCTGCTGGTCGTGGACCAGTTCGAGGAACTGTTCACCCTCTGCGCCGACCCAGCCGAACGCTCCGCCTTCCTGGCCGCCCTGCGCGCGGCCACCGACGACGACATCACCGGCCGGGCCCGCGTGGTCATCGGGGTGCGCTCGGACTTCTACACCCACTGCCTGCAACGCCCCGAACTCGCCGGGATCCTGCAGGACGCGCAGATCGTCGTGGGCAGGCTCAGCACCGACGAACTACGCGCCGCCATCGTCGAACCCGCCGTCCGATCCGGCTGCACGGTGGAGACCGCGCTGGTCACCCGCCTGGTCGCGGACGCCTCCGGCAGGCCGGGCGTGCTGCCGCTGGTCTCGCACGCGCTGCTGGAGACCTGGCGCCGCCGCCGCGGCACCACCCTCACCCTGACCGGCTACGACGCCGTCGGCGGCATCGAACACGCCGTCGCCCGCACCGCCGAGGAAGTCCACAGTGGACTCACCGCGGACCAGCGCGCCCTGCTGCGGCAGATCCTGCTGCGCCTGACCGCGCTCGGCGAGGGCACCGAGGACACCAAACGCCGCATCCACCGCGGCGAACTCGACACCGCCGACCCGGACACCGCGCTGGTGCTCGACCGGCTCACCGCGGCCCGCCTGCTCACCCGCGACGGCGACACCGTGGAGATCACCCACGAGGCGCTCATCCGGTCCTGGCCCCGGCTGCGCGGCTGGCTCACCGAGGACCGGGAGAGCCTGCGGGTGCACCGCCAGCTCACCGAGGCCGCCGCCGGCTGGGAGGCCGACCACCGCGATCCCGGCGCGCTCTACCGCGGCTCCCGGCTGGCCGTGGCCAAGGACTGGGCGGGCCGCAACGACTCCACCCTCTCCGCGGGGGAACGGCGGTTCCTCGACGCCAGCCTGGCCGAACAGGCCCGGCAGGACCAGGTGGACCGGCGGCGCACCCGGCGGCTGTGGCAGGCCGTCGCGCTGCTCACCGTGATGCTCGTGCTCAGCGTGGTGGCCACCGGCTTCGCCGTGGACTCCCAGCGGATGGCCGATGAGGAACGCACCACCACCCTCGCCCAGCAGGTCTCCGACCGGTCGATCTCCTTACGCGGCACCAATCCCGCCCTGGCCGCCCGGCTCAGCCTGGCCGCCTACCGGCTCGCGCCGATCCCGGAGACCCGCGGCAACCTGTTGAGCACCAACGCCATCCACTACGCCAGCCCGCTCACCGAACAGGGCAACACCATCGGCGCGGCCATGTACAGCCCGGACGGCAGGCACCTGGTGGTGGCCAACCAGAACAGCACCCTGAGCCTGTGGGATGTCAGCGACCGCAGGCACCCGTACCGGCTGCGCACCCTGCACGGGCACAGCGGCCCGGTGGCCGCGCTCGCCTACCGGCCCGGCGGCGGCCTGGTCGCCTCCGGCGGCGCAGGCGTGCTGTTCTGGGATGTCAGCGATCCGCGGCAGAGCAAGGAGATCGGCCGGTTGCCGTGGCAGGGCGCCCCGGTCAGCGCACTGGCCTTCGACCGCAGCGGCGGACTGCTCGCGGTGGCCGGGGTGGACGGCGTGGTCGAACTCTGGGACGTGCGCGATCCGGCCGCGGCCAAGCCACGGGCCAAGTTCAAGGACGCCAGGACCGTGCACGGCATGGCCTTCAGCCCGGACGAGCGCACCTTCGCCATCGCAGGCTCCGGCGATCAGCCGGTGCGGTTCTGGGACATCCGCGACCCGGCGGACCCGCGCCCGATGGGCAGCCTGCAGGTGGCCCGCTCTGGCAACCTGCCGGTGGACCGGCAGACCGCCTTCGGCGCGGCCTTCAACCGCGACGGCACCCTGTTCGCCACCGGCTCGGTCGACCGCAGCGTGCGGGTGTGGGACCTGCGCGATCCGGCCAACCCCGTCGCGCTGCCCCGCCTGGAGGGCCACCGGGACACCGTCTTCGACCTCGCCTTCAGCCCGACCGGGGACACCCTGGTCTCCGCCGCGCTGGACAACGACCTCCGGGTCTGGCACCTGCGCGACCGCGCCCGGCCGAGGGCGGGCGCGGTGCTGAGCAAGCACACCGACATCGTGCGCTCGGTGGTCTTCCACCCCGACGGCACCACCCTGGCCTCGGGCAGCCTGGACCAGAGCGTGCGACTGTGGGACTTCGCCGACCCGGAACGCCCGGTGGAACTGCCCGAGCTGAGCGCGCACAGCGGGCCGGTGCGCACCGCGGTGCTGCACCCCAGCCAGAAACTGCTCGTCACCGGCGGCGCCGACCACACCGTGCGGCTGTGGGACGTGCGCGACCAGCGGCACCCGAGACTGATCAAGGTGCTCGAAGGCCACCACGACATGGTCTACGACGTCCGGTTCAGCCCCGACGGCTCAGTGCTGGCCACCGCCACCCTGGACGGCAAGGTCCGGCTGTGGTCGGTGACCAACCTGACCGAGGTCACCCTGCGCGGCACCCTGGAAGGCCACGAGGACGGGGTGCTGTCGGTGGCCTTCGCCGACGGCGGCGCCACCCTGATCACCGGCAGCATCGACAGCACGGTGCTGATGTGGGACATCCGCGACCCGGCCAACCCCCGCCGCGGCGCCCAGCTGACCAGCCCCACCGACGCCATCATGGGCGTGTCCTACAACGAGAAGACCCGCATTCTGGCCGCCGCGGCCGCCGACCGCACCATCCGGCTGTGGCGGATCGAGAACTACCAGCGCGCCACCGCGCTGGCCACCGCCACCGGACACCTGGACCTGCCCTACTCGGTCGCGATCAACCCCGAGGGCACCCTGGTCGCCTCCACCGGCGCGGACCACTCGGTGCGCATGTGGGACATCCGCAACCCGGCCGACCCCAAGCTGGTGGATGCCAGGACCGAACACGGCAACACCACCTACTCGGTGGCCTTCAGCCCCGACGGCCGCACGGTGGCCAGCACCGGCGCCGACCAGACGCTGCGACTGTGGGAGATCTCCGCCGAGGGCAGGCTCACCGAGTCCGCGGTGCTGGCCCTGCACAAGGACCGGGTGTACAGCGCGCAGTTCAGCCCGGACGGCAGGACGGTCGTCAGTGGCGGGCATGACGGGGTGGTGCTGTTGTGGGACGCCGATCCGGAGCAGGCGGCCGCGGCGGTGTGCGGCCTGCCAGGGGCGGAGCTGACCGAGCAGGAATGGGACCAGTACTTCCCCGGCGTCCCGCAACGCCCCCACTGCACCTGACCCACAACGGCCAACCCGGCGTACGACAACGGCCAACACGCGATGCGTGTCGCGTGTTGGCCGTTGTCGTACGGGGTGTTGGCCGTTGTGGGTCAGCCGTTGAAGGTGTCGGGGTCGGGGCCGGTGCGGTGGCCGTCGTGCAGGGCGGTGATGGCGGTGAGGTCGTCCTGGGTCAGGTCGAAGTCGAAGACGTCCAGGTTCTCCTTGATGCGGGACGGGGTCACGGACTTCGGGATGACGATGTTGCCGAGCTGGAGGTGCCAGCGCAGGACGACCTGGGCGGGGCTGCGGTCGTACTTGGTGGCCAGGCTGGTCAGCAGGTCGTGGTCGAGCAGGCCGCCCTTGGCCAGGGGGCTCCAGGCTTCGGTGGCGATGCCCAGGTCCTGGTGCGCGGCGCGCACCTCGGACTGGACCAGGCGGGGGTGCAGTTCGACCTGGTTCACCGCGGGGACCACGCCGGTGGCGTCGATGACATCGTTGAGGTGGCCGGGCTGGAAGTTGGACACGCCGATCGCGCGGACCCGGCCGTCGGCCTGCAGCTTGGTCAGCGCTTTCCAGGAGTCCACGTAGCGGCCGTTGGCTGGGGCGGGCCAGTGGATCAGGTACAGGTCCAGGTAGTCCAGCTTCAGCTTGTCCAGGCTGGCGTCGAAGGCGCGCAGCGCGCTGTCGTAGCCCTGGTCGCTGTTCCACAGCTTCGTGGTGATGAACAGCTCCTCGCGGGGGAGGTCCGCGGCGGCCAGGGCGGCGCCGACGCCTGCCTCGTTGCCGTAGATGGCCGCGGTGTCGATGCTGCGGTACCCGGCCGCCAGTGCGTGCGTGACAGCGGCCTCGGTCTTGGCGTCCGGCACCTGGAACACGCCGAAGCCCAGCTGCGGCATGGCCACCCCGTTGTTGAGGGTGAGGGACGGAACGGTGCTCATCGATCTTCCTTTCGTGGCGTGCCAGAAAATCAGGGGGTGGATCAGATGGTGGGGATCAGGCCGCCGTCGACCCGCAGTGCGGCGCCGGTGGTGGCCGAGGCGCCCTCGCTGGCGGTGTAGACGATCAGGTTGGCGATCTCTTCCGGCCGGATCAGCCGCTTGAGCAGCGAGGTCGGCCGGTCGGTGGCCATGAACTCGCGTTCGGCCGCCTCGAAGGGCAGGTCCGGGTACAGCTCGCCGATGAAGGTGCGCACACCCTCGGTCAGGGTCGAGCCGGGCAGCACGCTGTTCACCGTGACCCCGGTGCCCGCCACCTCCAGGGCCAGGCCGCGGGCCACCGAGAGCTGCGCGGTCTTGGTCATCCCGTAGTGCACCATCTCGCGCGGGATCATCACCGCGGACTCGCTACTGACGAAGATCACCCGGCCCCAGCCGCGCCGCGCCATCCGCGGCGCGTAGTGCCGGGACAGCCGCACCCCGGAGAGCACGTTGACCTCGAAGAAGCGCAGCCAGTCCGCGTCGGTGATCTCGAAGACCGGCTTCGGCTCGAAGATCCCGGTGTTGTTGATCAGGATGTCCACGTCCGGGAGCTGAGCGAACAGGCCCTCGGCGCCCTCGGCGGTGGCGATGTCGGCCGCGACGCCGGTGATGGTGTCCGAGCCGGTCTCCGCCTTCAGCGTGGCCACGGCCGCGTCCACCCGGTCCGCACTCCGGCCGTTGACCACGACCGCGGCGCCCGCCTGGGCGAATCCGGCGGCCACGGCGTAGCCGATCCCGCTGGTCGAGCCGGTGACGAGGGCGGTGCGTCCGGTCAGGTCGATCTTCATCGCTGCTTGCTGCCTTTCGGGGCGAGGATATTCAGTACGGCGATATATGCGGTGGAGACGGATATTCAGCGGGCCAGGGCGGTGGCCGGTTCGATCGATCCGGTGCTGATCGTCGCGCGCCGCCGCCGGTCCAGCCAGCCGGAGAACAACGCGACCGCCAGCCCGGCCACGGTCAGCGTGCCGCCGATCCAGTTCGGCGCGGTGTAGCCCAGCCCGTGCTCGATGGCCAGTCCGCCCAGCCAGGCGCCACCGGCGTTGCCCAGGTTGAACGCGGCCACGTTGGCCGCCGAGGCCAGCGCGGGCGCGCCCGCCGCCTTGGTCAGTACCCGCATCTGCAGCGGGGCAACCGTGGCGAACCCGGCGATGCCGAAGACCGCGATGGTCAGCACCGAGCCGAGCTGGGAGTGCGCGGTGAAGGTGAAGGTGAACAGCACCGCGGCCAGCACGGCCAGGATCAGGTAGAGGCTGGGCATCAGCGCGCGGTCCGCGGCCTTGCCGCCGAGCAGGTTGCCCACGAACAGCCCGGCGCCGAAGAGCACCAGCAGCCAGGTCACGGTGCCGCCGGTGAACCCGGCGACCTGGGTCATCATCGGCGCGATGTAGGTGAAGGAGGCGAACACCCCGCCGAAGCCGAGCGCGGTCATCGCCAGCGCCAGCCACACCTGCGGGATCCGGAACACGGCCAGCTCCTGGCGCAGTCCGCCGCCGGGCGCGGCCTGGGTGCGCGGGACCAGGGCGAGGATGCCGATCAGGCCGAGCACGCCGAGCACGGTCACCGCCCAGAAGGTGGACCGCCAGCCGAGCTGCTGACCCAGCGCGGTACCCAGGGGCACGCCGAGCACGTTGGCCATGGTCAGCCCGGTGAACATCATCGCGATCGCGCTGGCCCGCCGCTCCGGCGCGACCAGGTCCGCGGCCACCACCGAGCCGACGCCGAAGAACGCGCCGTGCGCGAGCGCGGCGACCACCCGCCCGGTCATCAGCACCCCGTAGGTCTCGGCCAGCGCGGAGACCAGGTTCCCGGCGATGAACAGCGCCATCAGGCTGACCAGGATCGTCTTGCGCGGCAGCTTCGAGCCCACCGCGGTGAGCACCGGGCCACCGACCACGACACCGAGCGCGTACCCGGAGATCAGCAGCCCCGCGGCCGGGATCGTCACCCCGAAATCGGCCGCCACCTCGGGCAACAACCCCATGATGACGAACTCGGTGGTGCCGATGGCGAACGCGCTGATCGCCAGGGCGAGCAGTGCAACGGGCATGTCCAGCTCCCAGGTAGGTAGCGTTCTCAACTAGCGGCGTTCACAATAACCCGCGTCTGCGATAGTTGCACACGCCGGTTATTGCGCGAGCTGTATGATGCACCGGTAGACCGGACGGCGCAAGCCGAGCAGTTCAGACGGGGTGAAGGCGATGGGACTGGCCGACGACGCGGTGCAAGCGCGGGCTCAGGGGTGGCGCACCCTGGCGGCCCTGCACGGCCGGATCGAGGACAAACTGGAGCGGGCGCTGCAGAAGGAGCACGAGTTGTCGGTGCGCGAGTTCAGCGTGCTCTCGATCCTGTCCCGCCAGGACGGCTACCACATGCGGATGAACCAGCTGGCCAACGCGGTGGTGCTCAGCCAGTCCGCGACCACCCGCCTGGTCACCAGGCTGGAGGAGCGCGGCCTGCTGGAGCGCTACCTGTGCGCCGACGACCGGCGCGGCATCTACACCGAGGTCACCGCGGCCGGCCAGCGCCTGCTCGACCAGGCCCGCCCGATCCACGACGACGCCCTGGCCGAGGCCCTCACCGAAGCCCAGGCCCTCCCCGAACTGGCCCCCCTGGTAGCCGTCCTGGCCACCGCCTGGACCCCCTGACCGAGTGTTGGCCGTTCTCGTACACCGAGTTGGCCGTTGCAGACGCCGAGTTGGCCGTTACGGACACCGGGTTGGCCCAAGTCGTACGCCGGTTTGGCCCAACTGGGACGCCGGGTTGGCCCAAGTCGGCGAGCGGCGGGTCCGGCGACCCGGCCAATCCGCTACCCGCGAGTAGAAATCCGCGCGCGTCACTAGGACCAGCCCCCGCCGACGCGGCATGATCGGCGCATCGCGTCACCTGCTCCGGGAGAAGGGTCGTCAATGGCTGCCGATGCCGATGTCATCGTGGTGGGCGCCGGGCTGGCCGGTCTGGTCGCCACCGCCGAACTCGCCGACGCGGGCCGCCGGGTGCTGCTGCTCGACCAGGAACCCGAGACGAGCATGGGCGGACAGGCGTTCTGGTCCTTCGGCGGCCTGTTCCTGGTCGACTCGCCCGAGCAGCGGCGGCTGCGCATCCGGGACTCCTACGACCTGGCCTGGCAGGACTGGCTGGGCACCGCGGGCTTCGACCGCGACGAGGACCACTGGCCGCGCAAGTGGGCGCAGGCGTATGTGCAGTTCGCCGCGGGGGAGAAGCGGTCCTGGCTCAAACAGCAGGGCATCGGCATCTTCCCGGTGGTCGGCTGGGCCGAGCGCGGCGGCTATGACGCCAACGGCCACGGCAACTCGGTGCCGCGCTTCCACATCACCTGGGGCACCGGGCCCGGCGTGATCGCCCCGTTCGTCAAACGGGTGCGCGCCGCGGTGGACCGCGGCCTGGTCACGCTGAAGTTCCGGCACCGGGTGGACGAGCTGACCGTCACCGGCGACGTGGTCGACGGCGTGCGCGGCCAGGTCCTGGAACCCAGCTCGGTGGCCCGCGGCGAAGGCAGCTCACGCACCCCGATCGCCGACTTCGAGCTACGCGCCCAGGCCGTGATCGTCACGTCAGGGGGCATCGGCGGCAACCACGATCTGGTCCGCCGCAACTGGCCGGAACGCCTGGGCACCCCGCCGGCCAAGTTGCTCTCCGGCGTGCCCGCGCACGTGGACGGCCGCATGCTCGGCATCACCGAGGCCGCAGGCGGGCGGATCATCAACCCGGACCGGATGTGGCACTACACCGAGGGCATCCAGAACTGGAACCCGATCTGGGCCAGGCACGGCATCCGGATCCTGCCCGGCCCGTCCTCACTCTGGCTGGACGCGCGCGGGCAACGGCTGCCGGTGCCGCTGTTCCCCGGCTTCGACACCCTGGGCACCCTGGAGCACATCATGCGCTCCGGGCACGAGCACACCTGGTTCATCCTCACCCAGAAGATCATCGAGAAGGAGTTCGCGCTCTCCGGTTCCGAGCAGAACCCCGACCTCACCGGCAAGAGCGTGCGTCAGGTGCTGGGCAGGGCCCGCGCGGGCGCGCCGGCGCCGGTGGAGGCGTTCAAGCGCAACGGGATCGACTTCATCGTCGAGCAGACCCTGCCCGCGCTGGTGCGCCGGATGAACGAACTCACCGGCGGCGACCCGCTGATCGAACTGTCCGATGTGGAGCGTCAGGTTGTGGCGCGGGACCGCGAGATCGCCAACCCGTTCACCAAGGACCTCCAGGTGACCGCGTTGCGCGGCGCCCGGAACTACCTGGGGGACAAGCTGATCCGGGTGGCCAGCCCGCACCGGCTGCTCGACCCCAAGGCGGGGCCGTTGATCGCGGTGCGACTGAACATCCTGACCCGCAAGACCCTGGGCGGCCTGGAGACCGACCTCGACGGCCGGGTGCTCCAGGCCGGTGGCGAGCCGCTGCCCGGCGTGTACGCCGCGGGCGAAGTGGCGGGCTTCGGCGGCGGCGGCATGCACGGTTATCGGTCCCTGGAGGGCACGTTCCTAGGTGGCTGCCTGTTCTCCGGCCGCACGGCGGGCCGGGCCGCGGCGGCCGCGGTCGGCTGAGTCAGTCCTTGCGGTGGCTGGGGTAGGCCGCGTCCACGCACTCCCGGTACTCCTCCGGGGTCAGCACGTGCTCCGGCCACGCCGTCAGCCGCACCTTCACCAGCCACGAGACATCGGAATCGTTGCTGCACAACAGCAAGGAGGGGTCGTCGAGCACCTCGGTGTTGACCTCGACGACCTCTCCGCTGACCGGCGCGAACAAATCGCTGCACAGCCGGATCGAGGCGATCAGGCCACAGCGCTCACCCGCCTCCAGCCGCGCGCCACGCGGGGGCAGGCTGAGGTAGCGCACCGTGCCGAGGCATCGGGAGGCGGGCGCGGTCAGGCCGAGCTTGACCGTGTCCTCGCCGAACTCGATCCACGCGTGGTCCGCGGTGTAGTCGAATTTGTCCGGTACGTCCGCTAACTCCTGGTACAGGTCTTTTACCGCCATGCCGGGTGACGCTAGGACATCTGACTGTGTGTGGCCAACCCGTCGACGTTGCGTCGTGAGATCGATTAACCCGTATTTCGAAACCCTTGTGTATAGGTAATCGGTTGCTCGGACGAAAGCCCTGGTCGCGGCACTGCTCCGGTCGGGTGGTGGGGTTGCTCACCCTCAAGTCGGCGGCACCCGAAGCTGTCTTCAGGATGTCGACAGCCGCGGGTGGGAACGGGCACTGCCCGCCCCCGCGTTGACCGGAGGACAGATCGCAACGACCTGGCGCCGGCGGAGTGCAGACCCCGGCGCCCTGCCGCGGAGGTGCCCGTGCTGGTTCCCGAGGTTCCCCCCATGCCGACGGAACCGGCCGGCACCGCCGTCGCGGCGGCGCCCAGACCCCTCCCCGAACGGGTGCTGGGCGCCGCCGCCCCGCTCGGCACCGTGCTGGTGCTGGCCGGGATCGCCCTGGTCGGCCTGCTGGACCTGCTGCCCAGTTCGGCCCCGCTGCGCCGCACCATCAGCCACTACGCGCTCACCGACGCGCGCTGGGTCTTCGACCTGGCCCTGCTGATCCTCGCCGCGGGCTCCGCGGTGATCCTGTTCGGGTTGGTGCGCAAGGGCGTGACCCGGCCCGCCGCGCCCGCCACGGTGTTCCTCGGACTGTGGGTGGTGGGCCTGGTCATGGTGGTGCTCTTCCCCAAGCACGACTGGACGGTGGGGCCGAGCATGAGCGGCGACATCCACCGGATCGGCAGCGCGCTGGCCTTCCTCGGCCTGCCGATCGCGGCGTTGCTGCTGGCCCGGCCCTGGCTGCGGGACGCGGCCGCGCGCGGCTTCGCCAGAGTGGTGTGGTGGCTGGGCCTGGCCTCGCTGCTGTGGTTCCCGCCGCTGATCGCGGTGATCGCCTATTACGGGCCGCTGGGCGTGGCCTGGTGGGAGATCTTCCCGCTCGGCCTGTGGGAACGCCTGCTCGCCTTCACCGAGGTAATGGCAGTGGTGGCACTAGGCTGGTGGGCGCATAGAATTCCGGCCAACGGTGGCAAATTGCAGGCGGACACAAGCATTTTTTCCACCTGATTCAAACATCCGGGTGAAGGTCCGGAGCTGTGTGCGAATAGTCACGGTGACACTTGCTTTCCTCATTCACGGTTACTGATCGTTATGGGTGGAAATCGGGGAGTAGTCGTGGGGCTGGACGATCGGGTACGGGTCACCAGGGAACAGGTGCTCAGGGCGTACGCGGTGCTCTACCGCGAGGGCGAGTGGCTCCGCGAGCAGTTGCGGGCGTTGCAGGATCGACTCCGGCTGCAACCCTGCGGCGGTGATCCGGTCAGCATTGACACCGCCAAGGTGTACAACTGGAAGTTCGTCGACGCCCCGGATTCGATCTATCGGCAGTACCGGAAGTACAGCCAGACCCTGTTGGACGCGGCGGTCGAACTCCGGGTCGCCGCCGAGGAATACGGATTCACCGAAGCCGAGATCGCCGAGTCCCTGGCACGGTATCCGTCATGATCGCGCCGCGCGCGCTGGTTCTGGCCGCGCTGGTGTTCGCGGCGGGATGTTCGGTGCCGGGTTCGCCGGTGGCCATGGACGAGGCGTCGGCACGCGCGGCGGCCAAGGCGCTGGTGTCGGCCCGGCCCAGGGAGATCCGCCTGGACGGGTTCACCGGGGCACAGGTCTGCGCGCTGCTCACCGAGGCACAGCAGCGGGAACTCGGCCTGGACTTCGTGATGGCCGCGCAGGCGGGAGACCGCTTCGACAACCGGGGCTGCTCCTTCTCCAGGGCGGGCCGACAGCCGCGGTACGCCTACGGGGTGACACCGGTGCCGCAGGAAGGCGCGGACGTCTGGTTGCGGCCGGGGGCGACCGACCTGGAGGTCCAGGTGGTCACCGTGGCCGGGTTCCCGGCGGTGCAGAACCGCCGGAGCACCGACGGCCGCGGCTGTTTCGTGGATGTCAGCGTGGCGGACGGCCAGCGGCTGGGGATCCAGTACTCCTACGACACCGAGCCCGTGCCGCTGACCGCGGCCGAGCTGTGCGGGCGCGCGGTGGCCATGGCCGAGCTGGCCACCCGGAACCTGGTGGAGCTGCGCGGCAGACGATGACGACAAGGGGGCGGGGATGAGCGAGGGGCCACGGATACGGCACAACCGGTTCGAGGGCTATCCGCTGGAGGTGAAGTACGACTGGATGCAGCAGGGCGCGGGCAGCGGCGCGGTGCACCAGCCCGTGGACACGCTGCGCGCGGTGCACGAGGCCGCGGAGCAGTGCCGGGACCGGGTGGCCAGGGCGCTGGCCGACCTCGGCCTGGACTGGCACGGCGCGGCGGCCAGTGCCCTGTTCGACGCGGCCCGGCCGTCCCTGGAGTGGGCGATGGGCGCGATGACCGCCGCCCAGTCCAACCTCGCCGGGGTGGCCGCGCACGGGATCGACTTCGCCGAGACCAAACCGAGGATCGAGTCGGCCCAGGCGGTACGCCAGCCCGGCCTGTCCGACGGGGCCACCGCTACGTTCAACCCCCTGGCGCTGCTCCAGATCCAGCAGGACATGCACGAGCAGCTCGCGGCCAACAAGGCCCGCGACGACGCGGCCAACCGCGCGCTCTACGCCTTCGAGACCGCGGCCAGGGCCCAGGCCGAGTCGGCGCCCGCACTGCCCGACCCACCGCGGATCGCGGTCGAGGCGGTGCCCGCGGGCCCGCCCCCGGCACCACCCGGCGGTCGCGACCGCGACCGCGGCCGCCGGGAACCACCCGTGCCCGACCCACCCGCCCGCGGCGCCGAGGACCCCGCCCGCACCCAGCCACCCACCGGCGCGGAGCCCGGCCCCGCCAATCCCGGAACCCCCGCTGTCCCAGGCAATCCCGCGGACCCGGCCGATCCCACCAGACCGGCGGACGCCACCCGCCCGCAGGCCGCCGCCTCGCCCGCACTCCGTCCGGAACCGCCGATCCCGGGCGGCGCGGCAGCCGGTGGCGGCACCGGTTCCGGCGGCTCCAGTGTCGGATTCGGTTCCGCCGCAGGACTTCCCGGCGTGCCGGGCGGCCAGGGCCACCGTGGCTCAACACCCCGAACCCCAGCCCCGGCCACCGCCCCCACCCAGCGCGCGACCCCCAGTGCACCCGGAAAGCCAGGCGCCCCAGGGGCTTCACTGCTCCAGCCGCCAGTCACCCCCGGCGCCCGGCGGGAGGACGAGGTCGAGCACAACACCAGGTATCGCACACTCAGCGACGAGATCTACGGACTGGACGACCTGCCCACGGTCCCGCCGCCGGTGATCGGCGAGGGACCGGAACCGTCCTGATTCCGCGGGCCCGGAAGCTGGTGGCGGGGCTCGAACTCGCGGTAGAGCGGGTGGATCTCGGTCTGGTGCACGGCGGAGACCAGCCGGGCCAGCGGGCCCACCAACCGGACGGCTTCCTCGATCTCGTCCGGGTGGCGGGCCAGCCACCACGCGACCGCCGAACCGGGGTCGCGAAGCACACTGTCGGTCAGATACTGCCGCTGATCACATTCCCATTCCCGCTCCGCCGCCCAGGCCAACCGCTTGCGGCGTAAGCGTTGCAACTGGGCGACCAGGGTCAGGTCCTCGGCGTCGGCGGAGAGCCCGATGTCCTCGGCCCAGCCCTGCACCCAGCCACCCGGATCGGCCTTGGGCGTGCCGAGTTCGGCGGCGAGTTCGGCGTTGACCCGTTCCCCGTCGGTCAGCTCGGCGACCGCGGTGATGGCCATCGCCCGGTGCAGCACCGCGTTCACCGCCACCCCGGCCGGATTCGGATGCCGAGGCCCGTCCGAGGTCACCATGCGCCAGCGCACGGTGCAGGAGAAGCTGAAGGTGAACTCCGCGGTCGAACTGGGCACCCGGCAGGCGGCGACCTCATACCGCGCCACCGCGGCGGGACTGACCGCCGGGGCCACCACGGCAGCGCCGATCTCCTTCTGCAGCTGGCGGGAACGCCACCAGGTGCCCACCCCGGCGAACGGTCCGACCGTCCGCCGCACCGGTGTGGATCCGGTCATGTACGACCCTCCTTGGCAATGGACCCGCCGGAGCAGTGTGGAGGGTCGTACGCCTGGCGAGCGTGACTTTTGTCACGCAGAGGGCCGCCTAACCCGGATGCCAGCGTGAGAACGGCCTCACTGTGGCGGAGCGTGCCGGCCGTTCGCGGGCCGTAACAGCGACTGCCGCAGTTCGGCGCTGGCGTTAGTCCGCCCGTACTGGTCGAGGAAGCGGGTCAGGTGGTTGACGAACAACTCGCGGCTCGTCTCGTCCATGTCCGCGGCCATCTCGACGACCGCGGTCGTGAGTGGCGGCCCGGCGGGTGGCGGTCCGGGGTGGGCGGCGCCGTTGGCCGCGCGCACCCACTGGCCGAGGTGTTCGACCATGTCCGGGGCAGCCTCGGTGCGGTCCGGGTTCCGGGCCAGCCACCAGGCGGCGGCCGCGCTGGTGTCGCGCAGCACCTCCTGCTGGAAGTACCGGCTGCGATCGCGCTCCAGCTGGGACTCCAGGTCCCAGACCGCCTTGGCCAGCAACAGATCCTTGTACCGCTGCATCCGTTCCAGGGTGCCGTCGGCGATGGTCAGGGTCAGCTCTTCGGCGCGGGCCGCGATCCGTCCGGTCGGGTCCACCATGGATTCCCCGAGTTCGGCGTTCAACCGGATCTGCAGTGACACGTGGTGTCCTGGGTACCCGTTGGTGGTCACCGCGCTCACCCGTTGCAGGATCGCGTGTCGCGCGATCCCCTCCAGGTCCGGGTGGAAGCTCTTGCCCGCCAACACCTGCCAGTAGATCTGGCAGGTCAGGTGGAAGTCGACGCCCTGCACCGAACTGCGCACCTGCCAGTCCCGGACCTCGATTCCCCGCACCGGGTTCGGCGGCTCCGGCGGTGGCAGCTGCTGACCCGCTTTGCGCATCCAGGCCGTGAGCTGACCGAGACACCCCTGTGGCTCACCGGGACGGACTGGCTCAACCACTAACATTCCCCTCTTCACGGATCCGTGCCCAGGCGTCGTCCTGCGCGTCCTCGATCTTGTCGTCAACCCAGGCCAGCACCCATTCCCGTTGGTTGGCCGGGGTCTGCTCCGTCTCGTCGCCGACCCAGTCGGCGGCGATGCGCCGCAACACGGCCAGCAGCCGGTAGTCGCCGTCGCAGGCATCCACCAGCAGCTGCACCAGAACCGGCACCTTGTCACCGTCCACAATGGAGCCATCCACCAGTCGCAGCCACGCCCGCACCGCCTCGACGGCCTCGCCGGTGAGGCCATGTCCGAATGTGGCCCGCCAGCCGGCGTGCAGCAGGTCCCGAATGCCTGGTGTCGACCACAACGGCACCGACACGCCGTCCGGGGCGAACAGTTCCGGCGGGGCGGTCAGCGTGTGGAACACCGAGGAGTTGGCGAGCACCGCGTCGCCACGGGCCATCGCTTCGGTGACCCGCCGCAGGACCGAGAACCGGGCACTGGTCGTGACGGCCAGCTCCAGCAGCGCCGCGCGAGCATCGGCGACCACCGCGGAATCGTGGTGCGCCAACAGGTTCTGCAACATGGACAGGGCGAGTGGCAGATGGGATTCGTTCAGCAACTCGGCACAGGCTGTGATGATCATTCTGGCGCGATTGGCCGAACCGCTGGTCGCCCGGGACCAGTCGGCGAGCATCTGCCGGAAGTAGCCGCCGGAACCGCGGTCGAACACCGAAAGCCGGAGCGTGCTCAGCGCCAGCGGCACCACCCTCGGATTGGTGGAGTCCGCCCAATGCCGGGTGAGCCACCGCAGATCGGTCCGCTCGCCGGAGTTGAGGGTCAGCTCGGTGAACCGGTCGGCCATGCCGCGCCTGTCGGCGGCGGACATCATGGTGCGCGGCGCCGTGGGCAACTGCTCGACCCATCGGGTGAGCAGCTCGCGCAGACCTGGCAGCTCCCGCCACACGTGGTTCAGCACCGCTTCGCCGTAGGCCAGCTTGGTGAACCACACCCGGCCGGCCACCACCTGCGCGCCGACCAGGGTAAGCCGGTGCGTCAGCGGCTCGGCGGCCAGCGGGTGTTCCACTGAGATCGGATCACCCGCGTGGACGAGCAGGCTCGCGCACGCGTGGTGCACTGCTTCGAGACGGGTTCCCTCCAGCAACGCCGCGGCCACGATCAATGCCCGCCAGCGCGGATCGGTGTTGTCCTTGAACCGCTGGGTCAGTTCCTCCGCCCAGTTCCGATAGGCCGCCAGCGCGGTCTCCACCGTGTCGGTGAAGTCCCGGTGCCGGGGCAGTTCGGTGGTCAGCAGGTCGGCCAGCCGGGCCAGCTCAGCGGCGGGGTCCGCCCGGTGCACCACGCCGAGCCGGGGATCGTCGAGATCGGCGGGGGTGACGGCGATCCCGTTCTCTCGCAGGTGGCGCTCCAGCACCAGCCTCCGGTGGTGGGGGTCGAGGGCCACCGCGGCCAGCGACTCCCGGAACCAGTCGTCCACCCTGGCCGTGCCGCGTTCCGGGAGCACCACGGCCAGCGCGCCGTGCCGCTGCCGGACCTGGCCGGTGAGCATGCCGAGCAGCTCGCCCGCCCGCACCAGATCGGGTCCGTCCAGAGTGGACAGATCGAGCAGGAGTCGTTCTGCCTCACCGACGTCCATGGGGTCGAAGATGGCCGCCTCGCCGGGAATCACGGAGATCTCCCGGATGTCACCGGCCACGTCCACATCGGCGAGCAGCATGATCGCCGCGCTCCGGCGGCCGGACCCCGGGGAGCCGTGCACGAACACGGTCCGCCCGAGGTCCAGCCGACCGGCCGCCTCGCCAAAACCCCTCGGTTCGACGAAACGGGCCCGCAACCAGGTCACCTGCTCCGCCGACACCCAGCGATGCCGTTGGGCCTGCCGGTCGTCCAATTCCTCGCGGAACTGGTTGTAGTTGATGATCTGGATGCCGCTGCCGGCCTGCACGGGACCGTCGTTGCCTGCCAGCACCTGGCCGCTGACGTTGTGCAGATCGCCCATGCCACCCCGGCCGCGGTCCGCGAAGGACGGCTCGGTCACGGTCGCCGTCCCCGCTTCCGGCGCGGCGCGGACTGGTGGATGCCCCCGGTGAACTCGGAGTTGTGCACCGCCAGGCCGGGATCCCCGATGATCTGCTGGCCGTCGCCGGTCTGTACCGCCCCGTCATTGCCCGCGATGATCGTGCCGCTGACCTCGTGCAGGTCGCCCATGCCACCGCGGCTCCGGTTCCCCTCGGCGGCGGGAGCTGCCGGGGTGGGCGGGGTCTCCGTCGGCGAGGTCACCGGTGCTGTCCCGGGGACCAGGCCGTTGGCCAGGGCGTCGCCCGAGGATCGGGGCAGGTACAGGTACGCGGTGCCCTGGTACTGCTTGATCCGCACCTCGGCCGGGGTGAACTCGCTGGCCTGCACTCGGGTGTAGCCGGCCCGCACCACGTCGGTGAACACCCGCTCGGACAGAATCGCGGCCACGAAGGTGAGCATCGGGTTGGTCCGCTCCAGCAGCTCCTTCAACGCCGGCGCGTCCACCAGGCGGTGCGCCTCGACCCGGTGCGCGCCCTTGCCGTCGCCGAGCAGGTTGTGGCCGGTGTCGGTGAGCGGGCCGACGCTGAGACTGACCCGCATGCGCACCGGGGTGCGGGCCGCAGCGCCGGTGGCCAGCTCATGCCGGCCGGCCAGCTCCTGCTGCAGTCCGGTCAGGAACGGGTCGATCAGCAGAGGCAGCCGCCGCGGGTCCAGGCCCACCGCGTAGCCGTCGCCGGTGCTGTCGTGAAAGCTCTTCTCCGCCCACACCTCCGGGCGGCCGATGCGGGCGAAGGTGGCGGCCAGGATCTCCGGCACCTGCTCGCTCAGCGACTGGTGCTCGACGCCCTGGTAACCGCTGTAGTCCTTGATGTCGACCACGAGCACCGCGCGATACGGCGGCAGGTCACTGGGCTGGTGCTGGGACATGCTGATGGCTCCGTGGTGTCGCCGAAGGTGGTGGCCGAGGCCGGTACAGGCACAGCGTCGCCGGGCCCAGCGACGGATTTTGTCCACCGCTGGACACAATTGGCGTGACTGGGGTCACAGATCATCAGGATCGTGACAGGACCGGTTCGCGCGTTCGCGCAGCCGGACCGGGTCGGCGACCCGCAGCCGCGGGCCCCGGCCGAGCACGCCGGTCGAACGCAGCTCGGCGATCACCGTGGCGACTTTGCTGCGGGACAGGCCGAGATCGGTGGCCAGCTCCTGCTGGGTGAACGGCAGTCGTCGCGGGTCGGCCAGCCGGGGACCGGCCAGGTCCAGGGTGTCGGCCAGCAGTCGCGCGATCCGCGCGCCTGGCCGAGCGTGCACCAGCCGGGTGCGGTTGGCCACGCTTTCCCGCAACTTGCCGTAGGAGTAGTCCAGCACCTTGCCGGTCAGCCCGTGCCTGCTGACGAAGCGGTCGAACTCGGTCGAGCCGATCCGGTGCGCGAAGCAGGGATCCACCGCGAGCACGGTGGCGCTGCGCGGCGTCGACCCGGTCCTGGCGAGTTCGCCGACCAGGTCTCCCGGTCCGCGGACGGCCATCAGCAACTGCTCGCCGTCCTCGTCCCGGTGCAGCACCTTGATCCGGCCCTCGGTCACCGCGAACAGGAAATCGTCGCAACCGCCCTGGCGGACCAGTTCCGCCCGAGGTGGGAACCGGTGCGGTCGGCCCAGACCGAGCAGCTCGGCCCAGGTGGCCTCGCCGGTCATCTGCCGGAAGCCCCGGTGCGGATTCACGGGCGGTGCTGGGGCAGATGGAGGTACGCGGTGCCGTGGTACTGCTTCACCCGCACCTCGGTCCTGGTGAACTCCGCCGGTGTCAGCCGGGTGTAGCCGGCCCGCACCACATCGGTGAACACCCGGTCGGACAGGATCGCGGCGACAAAGCCGACGCCGGGTTCGGTGCGGCACAGCAGGTTGCGCACGGACTGGGCGCTGACCAGGTTGTGCGCCTCGCCCCTGGCGGTGGCCTGGGGGGACTCGGCGAGTGGGCCGACGCTGAGGCTGATCCGTAAACGCAGTGGGTGGCGCAGGGCGGGGCCGTGCGCGCTGCGGTGCCGGAAGGCGAGTTCCTGGTGCAGGCCCTGGAGGTAGGGATCGATCAGCAGGGGCAGGTGCTGGGTGTCCAGGGCCAGGGTGTGGCCGTCGGCGGTGCTGTCCTGGAAGGTCAGCTCCTGCCACAGGCCGGGGTGGCCGATGCGGGCGAAGGTCGCGCACAGCACCTCGGGCACCGCCTCATCCGGTGGCCGCGGCGGTCCCTGGCCGCCGTGGTCCCGGCTGTCCGCGACCAGCACAGCCCGGTAGGGCGGCAACGGTGGCGGCTGGTGCTGGCTCATCCTGGTGCTCCGGGAACTTCGGCGGCGGAGTCGGGCGGGCACAGACTGCTCCTGATGATCACGACAGTCTGTCCAGAACCGCACATCCGCGGCGTGACCGTGCTCACAGTGATGGGGATCGTGACCGAGCCGGTGCGGGAAGCCTAGATCTCCACCGGTAGCGCGTGCAGTGAGTGGCTGCGCCAGGACGGCCGCCAGCGCAGGTCGTCCGCGCTGACCGCCAGCCGCAGCTTGGGGAAGCGCCGCACCAGCGCGGTGATCGTCTCCTCGGCCTCGATCCGGGCCAGTGGCGCGGCCGGGCAGTGGTGCGGGCCGTGGCCGAAGGCCAGGTGCGGGTTGTGGCCGCGGCGCAAATCCAGGCGGTCCGGCTCGGCGAAGCAGGTCTGGTCCCGGTTGGCCGAGTTGATCGCCAGCAGCACGGTGTCGCCTGCCGGGATGGTCGTGTCGCCTAACTCGATGTCTTCTATGGGAAAGCGGCGGATGGCGAACTGGTAGGGCTGGTCGTAGCGCAGCAGCTCCTCCACCGCCTGCGCCGGGTCCACCTCGCCCTCGCGCAGCAGCGCCAGCTGCTCCGGATGCCGCAGCAGTGCAAGCACCCCGTTGCCGATCAGGTGCACCGGGTTCTCGTATCCGGTCCACAGCAACAGGAACGCCAGCGACACCAGCTCGTCCTCGCTGACCCGCTCCCCACTGTCCTTTGCGGACACCAGCGCGGACAGCAGGTCCTCGGCAGGCCGTTTCCGCTTCTCCGCCACCAGATGCACCAGGAACGCCTGCATGTTCCCGATCGCCTTGACCGCCGCGCCCGGATCGTCCGGGTCGGGCGCGATCAGCGTGGTGGTCCAGCCGTCGAAGTCGTGCCGTCCCGCCTCGGGCACGCCGAGCAGGTCGCCGATCACCTTCAGCGGCAATGGGAACGCCAGGTCGGCGAGCACGTCGCCACCGCCCTGCACCGCGATCCGGTCCAGCAGCCGCGCGGTCTCGGCCTGGATCATCGGGCGCATCGCGGCCATCCGGCGCGGGGTGAACGCGGCGGTGACCAGCCTGCGCAGCCGGGTGTGGTCGGGGGCGTCCAGGTTGAGCAGGTTGGCATCCAGCGCGGGCGGCAGCGCGAAGCCGCGGTAGCCGGTGCCGCTGGAGTTGCGCTTGCTCACCGACAATCGCGGATCGGCCAGCGCCGCGCGCACGTCGTACTCCCGGCTGACCAGCCACACCGGCGCGCCGTCCGGGGTGCGCGCGGGCACCGCGGCGGCCTCGGCCCGCCAGGCCGCGTAGGCCGGGTACGGGTCGGCGAAGAACGCCTGGTCGAACGGGCAGGCCGGGATGGTCACGCGTGCTCCCTGCTGGTCTCGGCGAGCACGGCGGCCACCACCGGCGACCCGGAGAACGCCCTGGACACCTGACGCAGCCAGGAAAGTTCCTCGGCGAGATCACCCACCCCGTCCGAGCCCACCGACCCCGAGTGCTCTGGCCGGTACCCCTCGGCCTGATCCCGCAACGCGACCCGCAACCGGGCCGCCTCCACCACGACATCCAGCTCAGACCCGCGCAACCCGGCCTCGGTCCCGATTCGCCGCGCGGTCTCCGCCACCGCCGGATCCAGGTACGGTCGCAGCGCGAGCTGCCCGTCCCGGATCTCGATCACCTTGCGGTACAACCGGAAGTCCAGTTTCTGCCGCTGCCCGCCACCCAGCGGGTCGATCAGCGCGATATCCGGCGCGGACCGGTACAGGGCCTGCCACAGGGGAGTCAGCTCGCGCAGCGCCCGCCGCCGGTCCAGCGCGCCCAGCGCCACCGACAACCGCGGCCCCCACCCCGGAATGGTCCAGCCCACCACCTTCAACAGCGCGGCCAGCCCGATGCACACCTGCACCACCGGCTCCCACCACTGTCCGGTGTAGTCGAACAACGCGGCCACCAGGTCGCCGGTCCGCCCCGCCGAGTACACCAGCCCCAAGGCAGACGATGCCGCCGCCAGCCGCAGCCCACGCCGCAACCAGGGCCGCCCCGCGACCTTCGCGTACCGCCAGCACAGCCGCATCACATCGGCCTGCCCCAACGTGTAAGCACCCAGGTACAGCACCAGATACACCTGGTAGTACGGCGACCGCACCAGCGCCAGCACGTACTCGTGATCCTGCGGCTCAGTAGCCAGCGCCAGCACGTACAACACCGCCATCGCGGCCAGCACTAGGCTGTACAGCCACAACCGATACCGGATCCGCGGCCAGGCCACCTCAGCAGGCGCGGACCACCGCAGCACCACACTCAACTGGGCCATGGTCAGCAGAATCACCATGCCCTGATTGATGATCCCGCCGATGTTGGGCACACCCAGCACCCGGTCGACCCAGGCCCACACCACCGGAATGAACAGCGTGTAGGTGACCGTCAGCACCGCGAACGTGGCGCACAACGCGAGCAGCCCAGGCTCCCGCCGGTCACGCCGAAGATCGCGCAGCTTGTACAGCAGCGCGATGAAGGAGACCAGCGCGCACAGTGGCGGCAGGATCAGGCTGACGGCGTCCAGGTCAGGGCACCGTTCGCTCAAGCGCGCGTTCGATCCGGCGCACCAGTTCCGCGGCCTCCGGGGGCACCGGCCGCACCGGTTCGGCCACCCACGAACTGGTCCGCTGGATGATCATCGACGCGATGATCTCGGCCTGCTGCTCCTCCACCGCCGAATAGCAGCCCCGCCCGAGCACTCGGCGCACCATGGCCGGGTCAAGCGAAGGCATCAGCAGCCGGGAGGCATCCGGGGTGAGCACCGGTGCCGCGTGGTGATCGCACAGCAGGTGCCCCAGCTCGTGCAGCACGATGTGCCGCTGGTGCAGCGGCGAGGTGTCGGCCTCGAAGAAGATGTAGTCGGCGGGCTCGGTGTTGATCCACAACCCACACGGCCCGCCAGTCGGCAGGCTGATCGGCGCCAGGAAGATCGGCCGCCCCCGGTCGCCGCCGATCCGGTCGCACAGCACCTGCACGTCAAAGGGCTGGGGCAGATCCAGCCCGTTCACGATCGCTGTGCATTCCCGGTATGTGCGCCGCAACCCCGAGTCGCCTTCCCGCCTGACGTCCCCGCGACGCCACCTGGCGACCTTCATTCTGTCGGGGACTCATCCGGCCGTCGAGGGCCGTCCGTCTCCTTCAACCGCCGAGCCTGCTCAACAGCAGCGCCGATCAGATCAAGCAGCTCAGGCAACGAGGCAGACTCCATCGGCGCGGTAGACCGCAACGCCACCTTCTGCGCCCCCGCATCCTTCAACCGACTCAACAACCCCAGCTCAGCCCGGGTCCGCTCAGCGATCTGCTCATCCACGAAGTACCCCAAAGGCACCCCAAAGAACGAGGCCAACGTAGCCATAGTCTCCACCGTCGGGTTCGCCCGAGGCGACAACAACGCATAAATCCCCGACTGCGACAACCCAGTCCCCGCCGCCACCTCGGCCGGGGTGTGCGGCCCCGCCGGATGCTGTTCCAGCAGATACCGCAACCGCTCCACGAAGGCGGACCGCGCAGCCGTGACCCCATCGGACGCCCGCTGCCCCGGCACTTCCCGCTCTTCCACGACCCACCTCCCTTAGAACACTGAAGTGGAAACTAGCACCATCCCGTTCCACTGTGTTGCAAAAGCGCTCGTTTTGACCCTAAGCTGCGACACGTGAGTCCCGCAGCACCGGGCCTCACCAGACGGGGCGACTCCCCGCACCAAGCGACTGGGGGTCGCTTGCGTGCCCGGAGTCGCCCCGTTCGCACAAACAAGAGCAAGCAATCCATTACCCAGCAAGGCAATCCGACGGCGAAGCCGAGTGACCACAGAGGCTGACGGATCGAGGTCCCGAACACGGGGACGCGGATCGAGGTCCCGGACATGTGGGCGGGGGTCCGGGGGCGGAGCCCGCCGGTCGGGGCCTGGGGGCTGAGCCCCCAGAAGACATCAATGAGTGAACTCGGCGAGCGCTCCGCGCGAGCAGAGTTCACTCATGAACGATGCGAGGTCGCCGGCCGGGACCTAGGGGGGAGGAAGTCGCGGCCGGCGACCTGGGCGCAGGAAGACGGATAGAACGCCTTCCCCGCATCGACTTGACGCGTTCCGTCCGCCCGGGGGGATGGAACGGACGATCGCGCAGTCAGGGGCAGGATGGCAAAACTCGGGCCGAAGCACAACTGAGGGCACCCATCAGAGCTAGTGGGGTCGGCAGGTTGGACCCGCCCGAGTGGCCTTACAGCGTTGGAAAAAGTCCCATCACCCGAGGACGAACTCCGCGAGCTGCGGGATGTGCTGGGTCTGCATGGTGTTGATCGAGAACGTAGTGATCACCGTCTCTTTCCAGCGCTGGATCTCCTCGCGCACCTTCGGCATCGGTCCGATGATGGCGAAGTCCTCGACCATGGCGGTGGGCACCGCGGCGATGGCGGCCTGTTTGTCCCCGGCCAGATAAAGATCTTGGATGCGCTCGCACTCGTCGTGCCAGCCCGCCTTGGCGATCACGTTGTGGTGATAGTTGAGCCCCTTGGCCCCCATCCCGCCCGCGTACAGCGCCAGCACCGGCCGCAACCAGTCCGCCGCGGCCTCCACGTCATCGTGCACGATGATCGAGTAAGGCCCGCCCACCACCTCGAACGTCTCCGCCGTATGCCTCGCGCCCTCCCGCGCCCACCCCTCTTCCAGGGACACCCGGAACTCGTCGCTCGTCTTGGGCGACAACCACAACGGCAGCCACCCGTCGGCGATCTCCGCCGCCAGCGCCACGTTCTTCGGACCCTCCGCCGCCAGGAAAATCGGGATATCGGTCCGCAAAGGGTGCAAAGTCGACTTCAACGCCTTGCCCAGCCCGCTGCCCCCGGCCAGCGGCAGCTGGAAGTGCTTGCCTTCATAGGTCACCGGCCCCTCCCGGGCGATGACCTTGCGCATGATCTCGATGTACTCCCTGGTCCGCTCCAGTGGCCGCGGATACGGCACCCCGTACCAGCCCTCCACGACCTGCGGGTTGCTCGCGCCGATGCCGATGATCGCCCGCCCGTTGGACAGGTGGTCCAGGGTCATCGCCGCCATCGCCAGGGTGGTCGGCGGCCGGGCGGCCATCTGCGCGATCCCGGTGCCCAGCTTGACCCGGTTGGTGCTCGCGCCCCACCAGGCCAGCGGGGTCAGCACATCGCTGCCGTAGGCCTCGGCGGTCCACACCGACTCGAAGCCCAGCTCGTCGGCGATCTGGATGATCTTCGCGGCGTCGGCGGGCGGGCCGGCGCTCCAGTAACCCACTGTGGCTGCAACCTTCATGGGGTCACGTTAGGGGTTTGCGCTTAGGCTGACCGGGTGGAGCAGGCCACCCAGGTGATCGGACTGCCGCCGCCCCGGCTGCGCCCGCTGGTCAACCGCTACATCGGCTACCACTACCGGTCCGCGCCGGGAGTGCACCGCGGCCTGCCCTCCAGCAAGCTCACTTTCATCGCCACCGTCACCGGCACCATCGACCTGCGTGCGCCGGACGGCCCGCCGCGCCGCTACGCAGCCTTGGTCGGCGGCCTGCACGAGACCCCGGTGACCATCGAGCACGACGGCCTCCAGCACGGCATCGAGGCCGATCTGACCCCCCTGGGCGCCAGGGCCCTGTTCGGCCTGCCCGCTGGCGAACTGGCCGGGCTGGACGTGCACCTGGGCGACCTGCTGGGCCCTCCAGCCACCGAACTGCTGGATCGACTGCGCACGGCGGGCACCTGGACCGACCGGTTCGCCTGCTTCACCGACATCCTGGACCGGGTCGCCCGCCCGGCCGCGATCCCCGCGCCCGAACTGGGCTGGGCCTGGCGGCGGCTCACCGCCGCGCCTTCCGCGGTGGCGGTGGCCGAACTGGCCGCCGAGGTCGGCTGGAGCCGCCAGCACCTGCGCACCCGGTTCCAGCGCGAGTTCGGCGTCAGCCCCAAGGTGCTGGCCAGGGTGGTGCGCTTCCAGCACGCCCGCGACCTGCTGATCCGCCCGGATCGTCCCGCGCTGGCCGAGATCGCCGCCCGCACCGGGTACGCCGACCAGGCCCATTTCAGCCGGGACTGGCGGGCCTTCAGCGGCCTGTCGCCAACGGTCTGGCTGGCCGAGGAGCTTCCATTCGCTCAAGACCCGGACCCGGACCGGCCGCCAGTCTGAGCGCATGACGACTCCAGCTCCCACCGTGTGGCCCGGCCTCGCCTACACCGACGCCCCGGCCGCGATCCGCTTCCTCACCACCGCCTTCGGCTTCACCGAGACCCTGGTGGTGCCCGGCGAGGCCGACGGCGAGGTGGCGCACGCCGAACTCGGCTGGCCCGAGGGCGGCGGCGTCATGCTCGGCACCACCCGCGACAGCGAGGTCTGCTGGAGCGCCCACGGCTCGGTCTACGTGGTGACCGCGACACCGGATGAGGTGCTCGCCCGCGCCACCGCGGCCGGCGCCGAACTGGTGCGCGATATCGCCGACACCGACTACGGCTCCCGCGGGTTCACCGTGCGCGACCCCGAGGGCCATCTGTGGAGCTTCGGCAGCTACCCGGGGGCCTGAATGACAGACTGCTCGGCGTGCGAACAGGCGATCAGGTGGTGCAGGAACTGCCGTGGCGGTGGGGCACCCAGGGCACGATCTTCCTCATCGGCGGCCTCGGGTTCATGTTCGACGCCTGGGACGTGGCCCTCAACGGCTACCTGATCCCCCTGGTCGGCGCCGAGTGGAACCTGTCCACCGCCGAACGCGGCTGGGTCGGCACGTCCAACCTGATCGGCATGGCGGTGGGCGCCTTCGCCTGGGGCGGGATCGCCGACCTCGTGGGCCGCAAGAAAGCCTTCAGTCTCACGCTGCTGATGTTCTCTCTGTTCACCGTGGCGGGCGCGGCCTCCCCGGACTACGTGACCTTCTGCGTGTTCCGGTTCCTGGCCGGGATCGGGCTGGGCGGCTGCATCCCGGTGGACTACGCCCTGGTCGGCGAGTTCACCCCGGCAAAGGTCCGCGGCCGGGTGCTGACCGCGCTGGACATCTGGTGGCCGCTGGGCGCCACCCTGTGCGGACTGGTGTCCACCGCGTTGCTGCCGCTGCAGAACTGGCGATTGCTGCTGCTGGTCATGGTGCTGCCCGCGCTGCTGGTGTTCTGGGTGCGGCGCTCGGTGCCGGAATCGCCGATGTACCTGGTGCGCCGCGGCCGCGAACAGGAAGCCCGCGCGGTGATCGACGACCTGGTCCGGCGCACCGGGGCCACGCCGGAACCCTGGACACTGCCGGACAAACAGGACGTGCCCGCGCTGTCGGTGCGCGCCATGCTGAGCCAGTTCCGGGCACTGTGGACCTTCAGCGCCCGGATCACCTCGGCCATGTGGGCGGTCTTCCTCACCGTGTTCGTGCTCTACTACGGCGCGCTGACCTGGCTGCCCAGCATCCTGCGCGCCCAGGGGTACGGCGACTACGCGGCCTTCATGGTCACCACGCTGATGACCGCGGTTGGCACCCTCGGCGTGCTGATCTCAGCCTGGCTGGTGGAAGCGGTGGGGCGCAAGTGGGTCATCGGCCTCAGTGCCCCACTGGCCGCGTTCGCCCTGGTGCTCTTCGCCCTGCACCTGGACCTGCCCGCCAGCGCCTACACCTGGATCGCCGCCTACGGCCTGGTGATCCAGGTGACCATCCCGGCGCTGTACGCCTACGTCTCCGAGGTGTACCCGACCACGTTGCGCGCCAGCGGTTTCGGCTGGGCCTCCACGATCAGCCGGATCGGCGCCGGCTTCGTGCCGGTGATCTTCGGTTCGGTGCTGTGGCCGCTGCTCGGCCTGACCACCACCTTCCTGGTCGTCGGCGCTCTGGTCGGCCTCGCCGTGCTGTGGCTGGCCTTCGCCGCCCCGGAGACCCGCTCGCGCGAACTGGACCGCATCGCCTGACTTGAGCCCTCGGCCGCCGGATTCACCGGAAAGTGCGGCAGCGTCAGGGAATGGCACGCCTGGACCGGGTGAGGGGTTAGGCTCCCGCCGCACAGCACACCCGTCCGGGAAGGGAACTGCTTGCGCAGCCAGGTTCGGAGCCTCGTCGACTCAGCCCGCTTCCAGCAGCTCATCGTCGCCGTCATCGTGCTCAACGCGATCGTCCTCGGCCTGGAGACCGCGCCCGCGATGGCGCGCGAGTACGGGTCCATTATGGACACCATCGACCGGTGGGCGCTGGTGATTTTCGTGGTGGAGCTGGTGTTGCGGCTCTACGCGCACGGTCGTGACTTCTTCCGCGACCCGTGGAACTGCTTCGACCTGCTCGTGGTCACCGTCTCCCTGGCCCCGTTCGCGCACGGCTCCTCGGCGTTGCGCGCGCTGCGCGTCGTCCGGGTGCTGCGGCTGCTCTCGGTGCTGCCCAACCTGCGCCGGGTGGTGGCCGCGCTGCTCAGCGCGATCCCCGCGGTGCTCTCCATCGTCGCCGTGCTGAGCCTGCTGCTCTACGTCGCGGGAGTGATGGCCACCAACCTGTACAGCACCGCGCCCGGCGGCTACTTCACCGATCTGGGCTCCTCCATGCTGACCCTGTTCCAGATCATCACCGGCGACGCCTGGTCCGACGTCATGCGCGAGGTGATGACCGACGACCCGCTGGCCTGGATCTTCTTCGTCGGCTTCGTGCTGGTGGGCACCTTCACCGTGCTGAACCTGTTCATCGCCACCATGGTCAGCGCGATGGAGTCCCAGATCGCCTCGGAGCAGGAAGCGGCCATCCCGGAACCGCGCGCGGCCGAATCGGTGGATCAGGCGGTGCTGCTGGAACTCCGGGCGTTGCGGGCGGAGATCCGCGAGTTGCGCAGCGCCCGTGACTGACCCACCGCGGATCGGCGTCGCGCTGCCCCGCACCGGCCGCCTGACCCCGCTGGGCGACCCGCTGCACTATGTGGCCCAACACTTCCGCGCGCTGCGGCTGACCGCGCACGGTCGCCCGATCGAGTTCCGCACCGCAGCCCGCGCTCAGTCCACAGTGGACTGAGCGCGGGCTGCGGTGCGCGAACTGGCCCGCGACGGCGCGCGACTCGTCGTGGCCCTGGGCGGCACCACCGTGCTGCCGGCGCTCGCCGCCGCCACCGCGGAACTGGGCCTGACCTTCCTGTCCACCGCACTGCCCTGGCAGGTGCACCGCGCCACCTGCCCGCCGACGGCCTTCCACTTCTGCTGGGGCCTGGACGACATCGCCCGCACCTGCGCCGACCTCTGGTCCCGGATCCCCGGCGCCGACCCGGTCGGCCTGCTGTGGAACAACGGCCCGCAGGGCGCCGGCCAGCGGCAGCAGCGCGGCCACCGCGGCGAGCACGGTCAGGCGCAACCAGCGGCGGGAAGGGCTGGCGGGCATGACTTCTCCTCGGTTACTCATCACGGCGGCGTCTGTCCCATCTGGACCAGCGCGGTGCGGAAAGCGTCCGGGGCCACCGCGATCTGTCCGCGGAAGGGGTGATCCATCAGGTAGGTGAAGTACAGCGAGGCCGACACCAGCGCCGCCAGCACCGCGATCATCAACGCGTGCGGCAGGAAACCTGGCGGGCCGGAGAACAACGCGAACCCGATCACCAGGATGCCGCCGATGACCAGACCCACCCAGAAGAACCGCGGCACCGAGGGTCTCGCCTCGTTCAACCGCTCACGACGGGTGGTGTTGATCGTGTTGACCCGCTCGATCATCGCCGAGTACAGGCCCTCCTGGCGCGGGGTCGACACGTCGATGGACACGATCGCCCGGCACATCCGCCTGGCCGCGTCCTCCACCTGCGGACTGGCCTGCCCGGTGGCCAGCAACGGCCACTCCTCGGTGATCACCGCACGCGCGTAGGCCACGCTTCGATGTAGGTGTTGCGGCGGGCGGACTCCATGTCCTCCCACACCGCGACCACCACGAAGGCCACCAGGATCGCGTAGAAGGCGCCGACCGCGGCGAAGAAATGCCCGGACACATCGTGATAGCGGGCCCGTGACTCCCGGCTGACCGCCCGGTCCACCAGGTAGGCGGCCAGCACGCTGACGCCGATGGCGCCGCCCACCACGAGCAGGCTGTCCCACAGCACCAGCGCCCTGCCCGGTTCGGCTCTCGCCTGCCGAACCTAGGCGGCCGGATGCCGGGCCGGGTGTCCGCGCGTCGTTGTTCGCCCGACAGGCGGACCTGCTTCACCCGGGGGTGAGAGCGCCCCTCAGTTCACGTTGCCCAGGTGGGTGAGTTCGTGCTCGAAGTCGAACCACTCGTGCTCGCTGCCTGGGGCGACCAGCTCGTAGCTGCGGTTGAGGAAGTCGGCCAGCTCCTCGGCGTCGGCGGTGAACCGCGCGTGCCCGGCCGGGGTGGTGAACTCGATGACGACCTGGTCCACCTGGTCCAGGATCGGCCACATCCGCACATCGCCCTCGCCGCTGTCGCTGATCAGCCCGTCGGCCAGCAGATCGCGGGCGAGGATCCACTCCACGCTCTGACTGCCGCCGGGGTTGAACACGGCGCGCACCGCGTACGGGTCGGTGGTCGAGTACCCCAACTCGACCTCGACCGGCACCGGAGGCGCCACCAGCAGGTTGAACATCGTGGTGGTCTCGATCTCCGCGTGGTCCTCGCGCATGGCTGCTGCCCTTCCGTCTCGCCCGTCGCGTGCGGTGGGGGGACGTCTGAGGCTTCCCAGCTTTACGCGGTTCGGCGCGCATCACACCCATTCGTGCGAACGTTCGGGCAGAATGCCACGTCAGGACACCGGTTTGCCATTCACCTTCACATTGCCGAACACGGTCCGGTCCGCGTTCTTGATCGAGATGTTGGTGTCCTTGACCTCGGTGAACGTGCTGTTGGAGATCCGCACGTCCTGGATGTGGCTCTCCGCCAGGCCGTCCAGGCGCACCGCCCAGGGCGTGCCGCGCACGGTGAGCTGGTCCAACGTGACGTTGCGCACGGACGGGTTGGCGATCGGCCCGAACCCCGGCCCGGTGAGGCTGTAGTTCATGGTGATGAACACCGCACCCCGGTCGATCTTGTCCGCGGTGAGCCTGCGCACGTGCACACCGTCCACGGTGCCGCCGCGGCGCTTGTTGGTCTTGATGTAGACCGCGTGGAAGGTCTTGTAGTTCGGCCCCGGCCGGATGGTGATGTCCTGCGCGAAGACGTTGCGCACCCCGCCGGACATCTCACTGCCCACCGCGATCGCGCCCCACCGCCCCAGGAAGGTGCACTTCTCCACCACGATGTTCTCGCTGGGCACCCCGACCCGCCGCCCGTCGATGTCCCGCCCGGACTTGATCACGACCCCGTCGTCGCCGGTGTCGAAGGTGCACCCGGTGACGTGCACGTCCGAGCTGGCCTCCGGATCGACCCCGTCCACCATCCCGCCCCGGCTGTAGATGGTGACCCCGCGCACGGTGACGTTGCGGCACAACACCGGGTGCACCGTCCACATCGCCGGATTGCGGATGTCCAGGCCCTCCACCAGGGCATTCCGGCAGCGGTAGAACTGGATCATGTTCGGCTTGAGGAAGTGCCCACCGCCGAAGACCCGCCTGTCCGGCGCCACGTTGTCCAAGGCCTGCTTCTGCAGCTTCTCCCAGTCGGGCTGGCGCTTGGGGTCGAAGTCGAACCAGGGCCCGTTGGCGGCCTGCCCGTCGATACGCCCCGACCCGGTGAGCGCCACGTTGGTGGCCTCGTAGGCGTAGATGAAGGGGGAGTAGTTCATGCACTCGATCCCCTGCCACCGGGTACGCACCACCGGCAGGAACTTGGCGGGATCAGTGCTGAACCTGATTATACTGCCGGACTGTATATGCAGGTTCACGTTACTTGCCAGGTGGATGGCCCCGGTCAGGAACGTCCCCGGGGGCACGACCACCCGGCCGCCCCCGGCCTGCGCACAGGCCGCGATGGCAGCGCGGAACGCGGCGGTGTTGTCCGCCTTCCCGTCGCCCTTGCCGCCGTAACCGGTGACGGGGAAGTCGCGGGCGGGGAAGGTCGGCGGCACGATCCGGGCGAGGATCCCCGGCACCGCGTCCCACGGATCAGCCGCCTCGTCCAGCCCTGCCGCTTCGTCCAGCTCAGCCGCCTCGCTCAGCTCAGCTGCCTCGTCCAGTCCAGCTGCCTCGTCCAGTCCAGCTGCCTCGCCCAGCCCAGCCGAGGCGCGCGGCCCGGCCGTGGCGCCAGGCTCGGGCGCGGGGGCCGACTCACCAGCGTGCGCGAACGCCGCGCCGGGGAGCAGTAGGCCACCGGCGGCCAGCCCGGTCACCTTCAGGAAGTCCCGCCGAGACGGCCCCATCGCCCACTCTCCCTCCCGGGCTGGCGGCGACCCCGGCGTGGTGAATACGTTTTCATCCATCTTCGAGAGGTGGTCCCGCCCGGTCAATCCGCCGATAGTCGCCACCCCACCGGCACGGCACCGCCGCCAGGCTCGCCCCGTCGCGCCCCCGGGTCAGCCGGCTTGCCCCGCCTCCGCCACCCCGAATCCGGCGAGCACCGGCCGGATCAACCGCGCCGCCTCCGCCCGCAACTCCGCCACCGGCCGCCCGTGCAACCCCAGCGCGCCGTCGATCCCCGGTTCGAACGGCGCCAGCGCCAAGTGCGGCAACAACAACAGGAACAACGCCAGCAACGCGTCCAGATCCGCCGCCCGGTGCAACGTCCCGTGCTCCCTGGCCCGGACGAAGTGCGGCAGCAACGCCTCCCGGTACCGCTGGTGCACCGGCCCGAGCACCACCGCGCGGATCGCCGGGTCCAGCTCCAGGTTGATCGCGGCGATCATGCCGCGGTCGGCCGGATGCGCGGCGAAGTAGGCCATCCACGCCTGCGCCGCGTCCAGCACCGTCTCGGCGAACCCGCCGCCAGGGTCGAGGCGGTCCAGCCACGGGTCCAGCGCCGCCCGCACCCGCAGCGCGGTGTGCTCGGTGACGTGCCGGAAGAAGTCGAACTTGTCCGGGAAGTACTGGAACAGCGAGCCCTTGGCGACCCCGGCCGCCTGCGCGATCACGTTGAGGCTGCCGCCGGAGTAGCCGTGCCGCCCGAACTCCGCGATCGCGGCCGCCAGCACCCGCTCCCGCCGTGGCGCAGGCAGGTTGGTCCAGGTCTGTGTGGGCATGGCGATCTCCGTTGGCGCGGTCTTGCCCTGGCCCCCCGACACAGAGCATGCTGCCATGACCACCCGGTCACAATCACAGGGGATGATCATGCAGCGGGTCTGTGTCATCGGCGCGGGATCATCCGGGATCGCCGCCGCCCAGGTGCTCCAGGCCCGGGGCATCGAGTTCACCTGCTTCGAGACCGGTTCGCAGGTCGGCGGGAACTGGCGCTACGACAACGACAACGGCATGTCCTCGGCCTACCGCTCGCTGCACATCAACACCTCCAGGCAGCAGATGGAGTTCGCCAGCTTCCCGATGCCCGCCGACCTGCCCGACTACCCCAACCACGCCCAGATCGCGGCCTACTTCGACTCGTTCGCGGACCACTTCGGCCTGCGCGAGCACATCCGGTTCCAGACCGAGGTCACCAGCGTCCGCCCGCTGCCCGACGGCGGCTACCAGGTCGACACCCGGTCCACAGTGGACGGAACCGAACACAGCGAGACCTTCCGCGCCGTCCTGGTCGCCAACGGCCACCACTGGGACCCGCGCTGGCCCGAACCGGCCTTCCCCGGCGCCGAGACCTTCACCGGCGCCCAGCTGCACGCCCACCACTACCGCACCCCGGACATCCTGACCGGCAAACGCGTGCTGGTACTCGGATTCGGCAACTCGGCCTGCGACATCGCGGTGGAAAGCTCCCGCATCGCCGACCGCACCCTGCTGGCCTTCCGTCGCGGCGAATACGTGCTGCCCAAGTACTTCTTCGGCCGCCCCACCGACACGTTGAGCAGCCCCTTCGTCACCAGAACCCTGCCGATGTTCGCCCGCCGGTGGTTACTGGGCGCCTTCCTGCGGCTGAAGCTGGGCAAGATGTCCGACTACGGCCTGCCCGAGCCCGAGCACAAACTCTTCGCCGCCCACCCCACGGTCTCCGAGGACCTGCTCAGCCGCCTGGGCCACGGCGACATCCAGATCCGCCCCACCATCGCCAGGTTCGACGGCGACACGGTCCACTTCACCGACGGCGCCAGCGAACCCGTGGACGTGGTCGTCTACTGCACCGGCTACCGGATCACCTTCCCCTTCCTGGGCGAGGACATCGTCAAACCCGTCGACAACCACATCGACCTGTACCGCCGAATCGCCTCGGTAGACCACCCCGGCCTCTACTTCATCGGCCTGGTCCAGCCCCTGGGCGCCATCATGCCCCTGGCCGAAGCCCAATCCGCCTGGGTGGCCGACCTCCTGGACGGCACCACCACCCTGCCCGCGCCGGAGTCCATGCGCCGCAGCATCACCGACTACAACCGCGCCCAGCGCAAGCGCTACATCGCCTCGAAACGCCACACCATCCAGGTCGACTTCCACCCGTACATGCACGAGCTGAAACAAGACCGCCGAGCTGCCGCCCGACACCGCTAGATCGGCTCGCGGCGCGGCGCGCGCGTAGATCGGCTTGCGGCGTGCACGGGTGGTCGGGTTCGGGTGCGAGCCGGCCGCCGGTTCGGACCGCCGAGTGTGGATCGAGTCTGGCGTCCGGGTGCCCCGACGAGCGCGGTTCGCCCCACCGAGCGCGGTTCGCCCGGCCTGTGTGGCCTACCCGGTGGCCGTGCGGTCAGCCCGCGCCACCGGGCCGCGCCACCGCACCCGGCTCGCTGCGCCGGTTCGCTGCGTCAGCCCGCGCCACTACCCTGGTCAGCGACTGGTTCCTGCTGGTCGCCAGGCTGCGGTCGGTGCCCTGGGGGCTGTTCGCTCAGAGCTGAATGGCTCGTGGAACTTCGGTCGCTGATCGTTTCGTTCCGCAGAAAGAAGCGGTGCGCGGGGCGGGGAGAGGCGAGCGCCGAGCCGGACCCGGACTGGCGAGACGGACCCTGGCGAGACGGACCGGCGAGATGGATAGACCGGGCGCTGCCGAGCTGGAAGCCGGGCGCTGCCGAGATGGCATGGGTAGGCCAGGCGCTCGCCGGGCAGGGTGTGGGCAGGCCGCCGACCGCGGCGTGGCGACCGGCCGCGCGATCCGCGCACGGAGCGACGGGGGGCCGGGCCTGCGCACGGAGCGACGCGGGGCCAGGCGGCGACCGCAGGTTGGGTACTGGGGGGCAGGTTGGGTGCTGGGGTGACGGCCACGACCCGTCCGGCGGGGGTCTGGTCGCCAGGCTGGGAGTGGTCAGCCGGCGCGGGGAGCGACCGGCTGGGGCGGGGAGCGACCGGCCGGGACTGGGGGCGGCCGGCCGAGCTGTGCGCTGAGCGGCGGGAAACGTCGGTGAGGCCTGTGAGGTCGTGGGCGGGGCGGGGGTGGGGTGGGGCCCGCGAGTTGGGTGTGGTCTTGCGTAGGGCCCGTGGGTTGTGGCCGTTGAGCAGGCATCGTTCCGTGTGGCCGGCCGGTGTCGCGGTTGTTGCTGGGGTAGCTGCGGGGTGCTCGTGCGCCGGGTGGAGGTGTGGCTGGCTGGGGGTGGGGACAAGAGGTTTGCAACCACTATGGGTGGAGTACTATGGTTGCAGTGGTTAGGGGTGCGGGGTGCTCCCGCGGATATTCTGGGAGGCGATATATGCGTAAGTTGACTTATTTCGTGGCGACGACTCTGGATGGCTTCATCGCGGAGTCCGGTGGGGCCGATCCGACGCAGTCCGGTCACTTCCTCATGGAGGGTGACCATATGGGGCATCTGTTCCAGCACTACGGGGACACCTTGCCGTTCATGGCGCGGGAGGCGCTGGGGATCGCGGGGGAGCTGACCCGGTTCGACACCGTGCTGGAGGGGCGCAAGTCCTACGAAAGTGGTGTGGTGCAGGGGATTCCGGATGCCTACACGCATCTCAAGCACTACGTGTTCTCCTCGACGTTGACCGAGGCCGCGCCGACCGTGGAGTTGGTCGCCGGGGACGCCTTGGCCAAGGTCAAGGAGATCAAGCAGCAGGAGGGGCTGGGGATCTTCCTGGTTGGTGGGGGTGGGCTGGCAGCTACGTTGCTGCCGGAGATCGACGAGATCTTCGTGAAGCAGCATCCGACCGTGATGGGCCAGGGGATCCCGATGTTCAACGGTGGGTTCAGCCCGGATCGGTTCGAGCTGGCCGACCTGACTCGGTTCGACAGCGGAGTGCTCTTCCTCAAGTACCAGCGTCGTGGGTGACCATCAGGGGTGGGGAGCCGTCACTCCCCATACCAGGTTCCCGGTCGCCTGACCGGTTCCCGCGGGGAGGCCGTGCTCGGCGCCCATGTTTCGCTGGGGCAGGCGTCGAACGCCTCCAGTTCTCGCCGGGAAAAGCGGTATGGCATTGCGTGGCGAATACCCTGCGTCCCGATATATGTCGCGTTGCCGGATATGGGGATGTCCTCGATACCTCCGGCGCCGGAGTATGTCTCGAACGCGGTGGTCCAGCAGGTGGAGCCGTTGCCGGACAACTGGATCCGGTACTCGTGGCGTAGGCGGCGCCCGGGTCGACTTGCGGCCAGTGCGGCTTGTCGCCCGCAGGGCCTTACCGGGACCCCGTGGCCGCCGACGCCGTGGCGATTCGGGTGCGGGCGGGGGCGGGCTCTCATTCGGGGAAGAGGGGCGGGGCCTGGGGGCGAGATCGGTGCGCTGAATCCCGGACCGGACCGGACCGGACCGGACGGCCAGACGGACCGGAGCGGCTGCTGACGGTGGCGCATCGACGGGTGTCGCCGGCGCGCCACCGTGGTGGTCAGTCCTTGAGCAGCAGGCGGACTGTGAGTTCCAGGCGGGTTGCCACGTCGGTGGCTGAGGCCCGGCGGGTCACCCAGGCCACCAGGTTGGACAGCCAGACGTCGCCGATGACGCGGGCGATCGCCTTGCGTTCGGTGTCCGGCTCGCCGCCCATCGCGGTGACGAACATGCGCTCCATCAGCAGGCCCACCGAGTCGACCTCGGCGGCGGCGCTGGCGTCGGCGAACATGAACGCGCGGGTCATCGCCTCGGTGAACAGCGGGTCGCGTTGCAGGCTGCGGGTGGTGCGGCGCAACACGAACAGCACCCGGTCGTAGGCGGTGTCGCCGGGGATGGCCGCGCGCTCGATCTTCTGGTTGGCCCGTTCCAGTTCCCTGGCCAGCGCGGTGACCAGCAGGTGCACCTTGGACGGGAAGTAGCGGTACAGGGTGCCCAGCGCGACCTCGGCGCGGTCGGCCACCGCCCGCATCTGCACCGCGTCGTAGCCGCCCTTGGAGGCCAGCGCGATGGTCGCGTCGATGATCCGCCTGCGCCGGTCGCGCTGGGCTGCCGAGCCCAGCTCCTCTTCGGCGAGGCCGGTCAGTGCCTCGGCCCCGCCCGCGCGGGCCTTGGGCGTAGTGGTCATGAAGTTAGGCTAACATCACGACAAAGGCGAAACTTGTTCCAGTTCTGCCTGTCGAACCTACCCGCTATCTCGGTGAGATCCCGCCCTGCGCTGGCCCGTTCGGGTCTGGTTGTTGGTGCGTCCGAGTGGAGGGTGGCATCCTGCTCCTCGGTCCGGCAAAGTGAAACACGTTCTACATCTTCGGTTCGCCTGGAGGTGTTGTGCCGATCGCGGTCACCGCGGAGCAACAGGCGTTGCACGAGTCCGTGCTCGCTTACGGACAGGGCGCGGGCGCCATCGCCGCGGTGCGCGCGCAGGAACGCGGCGACCCGGCGTGGCGGCGCCTGTGGCCGGGCCTTGTCGACCTGGGACTGACCGGGATCGCGGTGCCCGAGGAGCTGGGCGGGGCCGGCGGCACCGTGGTGGACCTGGCGGTGGCCCTGGAAGCCGCTGCCGAGGCCCTGATACCCGGGCCGATCCTGCCGACCGCGCTGGCCGGACTGGTGCTCGCCGATCATCCGGGCGTCCGCGAGCTGCTGCCCGCCGTGGTCGGTGGCATGCCCGCCGCGGTCGCGCTGTCGCCGGGAACCCTGACCGCGCAACGGGATTCCGCCGGACGGCTGCTGGTCACCGGGGCGACCGGGCCGGTGCTGGGGGCCAGTGCGGACGCCGTGCTGCTGGTGCCGGTGGGTGGGGAGACCGGGTGGATCCTGCTGACGCCGGGCGAGGCCGGGATACGGCCGTTGCCCGCGACGGACTTCTCCCGCGACCTGGCCGAGGTCGAGGTGGTGGCGGTGGTCCCGGCCGACCGGGTGCTGCCGGACCTGAGCCGGGAAGTGGTGCTGGACCGGGCGGTGGTGCTGGCCGCGGCGGAGGCGGCCGGGATAGCTCGGTGGTGCGTATATATCGCGAGCCGATATGCCAGGGAACGCGAGCAGTTCGGGCGGCCGATCGGGTCCTTCCAGGCGGTCAAGCACCTGTGCGCGGAGATGCTGTGCCGATCGGAGCGGGCGGCGGTGGTGGCCTGGGACGCGGCTCGGGCGGTGGAGGAGGACTCGCCCGCGGTGTCGCTGTCGGCGGCGGCCGCGGGGGCGGTCGCGCTGGACGCGGCGGTGGCCAACGCGAAGGACTGCGTGCAGGTGCTGGGCGGGGTCGGGTTCACCTGGGAACACGACGCGCATTTGTACCTGCGGCGGGCGTTTGTGTTGCGGCAGTGGCTGAGTGGGGTGCGGTGGCGCGGGCGGGCCGCGGTGCTGGCGGGGCGGGGGGTTCGGCGGCGGTTGCGGGTTGAGGTGGGCGACGGCGGGGGCCAGGGGGAGGTCGCCGTCGGGGGTGAGGGTCTGGGTGCGGTGGGCCGTGAGCGGGTGGCGGGCGGGAGTGCGGGCCAGGGCGGTGCGGGCGGGGTTGATGACGGCGGGGCGGATCGGGTTGGCAGCGGGAGGGGGGATCAGGGGGAAGTGGGTGGGGCGAGCGCGGACGGGGCCGGGCTTGGGACGGCGGGTGGTGGGAAGGCTGGCTCTGCCACGGGCAGGGCTGTTGGTGTTGGGAGGCCTGGGGTTGGTGCTGGCGGTGCGGAGTTTGGGGCCGTTGGTGACGGAGAGGCTGGTTCCGGCGCCGGTGGGATGGGGTTTGGGGTTGGCCCGAGTGCCGGTGAGCTGGGGGTTGGGGAGCTTCGGGGGAGGGTGCGGGCGGCGGCGGAGCGGATTGCCGCGCTGGCTGAGGGGGATCGGCGCGGGGCGTTGGTGGCGGCCGGGTTGTTCGCGCCGCAGTGGCCTCGGCCCTATGGGCTGGGGTTGGGGGCTTTGGGGCAGTTGGTGGTGGCGGAGGAACTGGCTCGGGTGGGGGTCGGCCGGGCCGATCTGGTGATCGGGGGGTGGGCGGCGCCGACGTTGTTGCGGCATGGCACTGATGAGCAGCGGCAGCGGTTTGTGACGGCGACGTTGCGCGGGGAGGTGCGGTGGTGCCAGCTGTTCAGCGAGCCGGGGGCTGGGTCGGATCTCGCCTCGTTGCGGACCCGGGCGGTGCGGACCGACGGCGGGTGGCTGCTCAGCGGGCAGAAGGTGTGGACCTCGCTGGCGGATCGGGCGGATCGAGGGATCTGCCTGGCGCGGACGGATTCCGCGGTGCCGCGGCATCGCGGGTTGACCTACTTCCTGGTGGATATGCGGTCGGACGGTATATCCGTGCGGCCGTTACGTGAGATCACCGGGGATACCCGGTTCGCCGAGGTGTTCCTGGATGAGGTGTTCGTCGCGGACGCGGATGTGGTGGGGCAGCCGGGGGAGGGGTGGCGACTGGCGCGGGGGACGTTGGCCGATGAGCGGGTGGCGATGAGCCGGGGGTCGGCGTTGGGGGAGCCGGTGGAGGAGGTGCTGGCGTTCGCGGAGCGGGCGGGACTGCTGGCGGACCCGGTGCTGGCGGAGCGGGTTGGGGGGTTGGTGGTGGACGGGTTGGCGTTGTCGTTGCTGGATCTTCGGGCCACCCAGCGGGCGGTGGCCGGTGGCGAGGTGGGGGCGGAGTCCGGGGTGCGGAAGCTGGTGGGGGTGCGGCATCGGCAGGACGTGGCGGAGGTGGCGGCGGAGTTGTTGGGGGAGAGGGCCGCGGTGGGGGATGCGGCTGAGGTGCACCGGTTCCTGTTGAGCCGGTGCTTGAGCATTGCCGGGGGGACGACGCAGGTGCTGCTGACGATGGTGGGGGAACGGGTGCTGGGGTTGCCTAGGGATGGGGCTGTGGGAGAGGGGAAGGGGCGGTGAATTTTGAGTTTGACGAGACTCAGGTCGCGGTTCGGGAGTTGACGAGAAGCCTGGTGCGGCAAGGAGATCGGGAGGAAGGAGAGCAGGGCGGGCGGGGTGCTGGGCTGGCGGCGGTTGGGCGGGTGGCTGGGGGTTCCGCGTTGGCTGGGGCGGGGCAAGTGGGAGCGGGTACGGGGCAGACGGGGGTTGGCGGGCTGGCGGCGGTTGAGCGGGTTGGTGGGGCAGGAGTTGAGAGCGGGGCTGGGGAGTCGTGGGCTGGGTTGTGGGAGCGGTTGAGGGCGGCGGATTTGTTGTCGCTGGCGGTTCCTGAGCGGTTGGGTGGGTCTGGGCTTGGCGTGGTTGAGGCTGCGGTTCTGCTGACGGAGCTGGGGCGGGGTGGGGTGATTTCGCCGGGGGTGGCGCATGTGGCGTTGGGGGTACTGCCGGTGGCGCGGTTGGGGACGGCGGCCCAGCAGGAGTTGTTGTTGGGGGGTGGGGGTTTGACCGGGGCGGTGGGGCGTGGGGAGGTGGTGTGGGGGGAACGGGGATTGGTGGGGACGAAGGTCGGGGTTCCGTTTGGGGAATGGGCTCGGTGGGGGCTTGTTGGGGTGCGGCTTGGGGATGGGGGGCTTGGGGTGGCTTTGGTTGATCTTCGGGGTGAGGGGGTTGAGGTGGTGGGGACGCCTACCTCCGCTGGGGGGTTGGAGTGCACGTTGCGGTTCTCCGGGGCGGAGCCGATGGGGTTGCTGGGGGAGGATCGGAGTGGGCGGGTTTTGGCGGAGGTGCGGTGGCTAGGCGTGGTGGGGGGTTGTGCTTTTGGGGAGGGGTTGCTGGGTGGGGCGTTGGAACTGACTGTGGCGCATGTGGGGTCGCGGCGGCAGTTTGGGCGGGTTTTGGCTGAGTTTCAGGCGGTGGCCATGCAGGTGGCGGATGTTCGGGTGGTGGCTCGGACGGTTGAGGTGGTGAACCGGGCCGCTTGCTGGAGCGTGGGGGCGGGGGTGGGGGATCGGGGAGATGTGGATGTCGTGGGGTATTGGGTGGGGGAGAAGTTGTTGGGGGCGTTGGAGGTGTGTCATCACCTGCATGGGGGGTTGGGACTGGATGTGGGGTATCCGTTGCATCGGTACTCGGCGCTGGGGCGGGACCTGACGCGGTTTTTGGGGGGCTTGCGTGCTTATTGAGTTGAGTGCGGGGCAGGTGGCGTTGCGGGACGACCTGCGGGAGTACTTCTCGGGGCTGGTTTCTGTTGCGGAGCGGGAGGTTTTGCGGACTGAGCGGCATGGGCCGACCTATCGGGCGATCGTGCGGAGGTTGGGGCGGGACGGGTGGCTGGGGGTGGGGTGGCCGGTTTCGTATGGGGGGCGGGGGTTTGGGGAGATTGAGCAGCAGATCTTTGTGAATGAGGCCGCCCGGGCGGACGTGCCGTTGCCGGGGGTGACGTTGCAGACGGTGGGGCCTACGTTGCAGGCGTTGGGGACCGCGGAGCAGAAGGAGTTCTTTCTGCCGCGGATCTTGGCTGGGGAGCTGCATTTCGCCATTGGGTACACCGAGGCGGAGGCGGGGACCGATCTGGCCGCGTTGCGGACCAGTGCGGTGCGGGTGGGGGATGAGTATGTGGTCAATGGGCAGAAGGTGTTCACGACCGGGGCCCATGACGCGGACTACATCTGGCTGGCCTGTCGGACTGATGCGGGGGCTGCTCGGCATCGGGGGATTTCGATTCTGATTGTGGACACCCGGGATCCGGGGTTTGGGTGGACGCCGATCATCACCTGTGACGGTGCGCATCATGTGAACGCCACCTACTACAACGATGTGCGGGTGCCGGTGAGTCGGCTGGTGGGGGCGGAGAACGCGGGGTGGCGGCTGATCACCATGCAGCTCAACCACGAGCGGGTGATGTTGGGGCCAGCGGGTCGGGTGGCCGCGTTGCTGGATCGCTTTGACGCCTGGGCCGCGGCGCATGGGGTGGCTGGGGAAGTTGAGCGGGAGCTGACTTTCGCTCGGGTGGGGATGCGGGTCAATGAGTTGTTGAACTGGCAGGTGGCGGCGGCCTCGGGGGCAGTGGATGTCGCGGATGCCTCTATCACCAAGGTGTTCTCCTCGGAGCTGGTGGTGCGGGTTGGTCGGGTGGTGCTGGATCTGGTGGGGCGGTATGGGGATCCGGCTGCGCCCGACACCGCTGAGTTGATGCGGTGGCTGGACCTGCAGGCCAAGCGGAATCTGGTGCTGACCTTTGGTGGTGGGGTCAATGAGATTCAGCGTGAGCTGATCGTGACCGCTGGGCTCGGGTTGCCCAGGCCGCCCCGGTGAAGGGAGTGGGATGACATCCACTGTGGACAGTGACGAGCTGGTGCGGGTTGCGGCGGCGCGGATCATGGCCACCGGGGTCGGCGGGGTGCGGTTCGGGCGGGATCCGGTCAACGAGCCGATGATCCGGAGTTGGACCGAGGCGATCGGGGACACCGATCCGCGCTACCCAGAGGTGGCGCCGCCGGCGATGGCCCAGGTTTGGACCATGATGGGACTGCACGGGGAACGGGATCCGGACGATCCGTTCGGGCAGATCCTGGAAGCGCTGGACGAGGCGGGCTATCCGTCCATTGTGGCCACCAACTGCGAACAGACCTACCACCGCTACCTGCGGCCGGGGGAGGAGCTGGCCATCAGCACCCGGCTGGACCAGGTCGCCGGGCCCAAACGGACGGCGCTGGGCGAGGGCTGGTTCGTCACGGTGCACAACATCTGGTACTCCGGCGCCGAGGCGGTGGCGGAGATGTCGTTCCGGGTGTTCAAGTACCGGCCGACACCACCACCGCCGCCGGCCGGGATTCCGCCGTTGGTGAGCCGGGACACCGAGTTCTTCTGGGCCGGTACGGCGGTGGGTGAACTGCGGGTGCAGAAGTGCGGGGCGTGCGGACAGTTGCGGCATCCGCCGGGGCCGATGTGCCCGCGGTGTCACGAGTTGCGGCCGGAGTTCGCAGTGATGATCGGGCGGGGCACCGTCTACAGCTTCGTGGTGCACCACCACCCGCCGGTGCCGGGACACTCGGGGCCGTTCGTGATCGGGCTGGTGGAACTGGCGGAGGGGCCGCGGATGGTGGGCGAACTGGTGGGCGTGCAACCGGATGAAGTCCTCATTGGACAGTCGGTGACAGTGGAGTTCCAGCGGCAGGGGGAGTTCTCGATCCCGGCCTGGCGGGTGGTGCCGTGATGATCGCGACCGGGGTCGAGTTGCCGCCGCTGGCCATCGAGGTCACGCCGACGTTCATCATCAGCACCGCCATCGCCACCAGGGACTACCAGGACGTGCACCACGACCGGGACGCGGCGATCCGGCGGGGTTCGCCGGACATCTTCCTCAACATCCTGACCACCACCGGGCTGGTGCAGCGGTTCGTCACCGACTGGGGCGGGCCCAGGGTGCTGGTGCGGGGCATCGCGATCCGGCTCGGGGTGCCGTGTTACGCCTATGACACCTTGACCTTCCGCGGCCGGGTCGAGGAGACCTTCGGGGACAACGGGTTTGTCGTGTCGGTGGTGGGGAGTTGCCGGCTTGGCGACCACGTGACCGGGACCGTTCGGTTCGAGCTGGGAGGCAGTGCATGAGTCCGTTGTCCGGGGCGGCGGCCATCGCCGGGATCGGGGCCACCGAGTTCTCCAAGGACTCCGGCCGCAGCGAGTTGCGGCTGGCCGTGGAGGCGATCCGGGCCGCACTCGGGGACGCCGGACTCGATGTGTCCGATGTGGACGGTCTGGTGACCTTCACCATGGACGGGAACGCCGAGATCGCGGTGGCCAGGGAACTGGGGCTGCCGGAGCTGAAGTTCTTCAGCCGGATCAACTACGGCGGCGGTGCGGCCTGTGCCACCGTGCAGCAGGCGGCGATGGCGGTGGCCACCGGGGTCGCCGAGGTGGTGGTGGTGTACCGGGCGTTCAACGAACGCTCCGGCACCCGGTTCGGCCTGGCGCACGCCGCGGCCGCGCAACAGCCGAATACCAACGGGGTCGACAACAGCTGGCACTACCCGATGGGACTGGCCACCCCGGCGGCCATGGTGGCCATGTTCGCCCGGCGGTACCTGCACGACTACGGGGCCAGCACCGAGGATTTCGGGCGGGTCGCGGTCGCCATGCGCAGGCATGCCGCGACCAATCCGAACGCCTGGTTCCACCAGCGGCCGATCAGCCTGGCCGAGCACCAGTCCTCGCGCTGGATCGCCGAACCGTTGCGGCTACTGGACTGCTGCCAGGAAAGCGACGGCGGGGTGGCGCTGGTGGTGGTGAGCGCGCAGCGGGCCCGCGACCTGCGGCAGCCGCCCGCGGTGATCAGTGCGGCGGCACAGGGCAGTGGACCGGACCAGTTCGTGATGACCAGCTACTACCGGGACGGACTGGCCGGGCTGCCGGAGATGCGGGTGGTCGGCGAACAGCTGTGGCGGCAGGCCGGGATCGGGCCCGCGGACGTCCAGGTCGCGGTGCTCTACGACCACTTCACGCCGTTTGTGCTGGTGCAGCTGGAGGAACTGGGATTCTGCGGACCCGGTGAGGCCCGGCACTTCCTGGCCGACGGCGGCATCGAGATCGACGGGCGGCTGCCGGTGAACCCGCACGGCGGCCAGCTGGGCGAGGCCTATCTGCACGGTATGAACGGGATCACCGAGGGCGTGCGCCAGCTGCGCGGCACCGCGGTGAATCAGGTGTCCACAGTGGACAATGTGCTGGTCACCGCGGGGACAGGGGTGCCGACCAGCGCGCTGGTGCTCACCGGGTGAACGCGGCGGCGTGCGCGCGGGCCCACTCGGCCAGCGACCGCGCCGGGTGACCGGTGATCCGCTCGACCACGTCGGTCGGGCGTTCCGGATTGTCCACCTGCTCGGCCATGTGGTCCAGGATGCCGTCGGCGTGCTCGGCCGACCAGGTGGCCAGGAGCTGCTCGCGGAACTCCGCGCGCGGAACCTCCTGGTACCGCCAGGATTCGCCGAAGGTCTCGCCGAGGATGCGGGCCCGGTCGGCGTGGGTCAGCGCGGCCGGGCCGGTGACGTAGTAGGCCCGGCCCGCGTGCCCGCCGTCGAGCAGGACCCGGGCCGCCACCTCGGCGACATCCCGTTCGTCGACCAGGGTGCGCGCCGCCTGGGCATAAGGGCCGCGCACCACACCGGTGGCGCGCAGCTGCTCGATCCAGCTCAGCGTGATCGAGGCCGGCATGCTGATCCGCAACGCGGTCCAGTCCTCGGTGGCGGCCCGCACCAGCAACTCCAGGGTGCCGTGGAAGGAGGCGGGCGGCTCGTGGTCGCGGACGGCGTGCGTGGACAGCAGCACGAACCGGCGGCCCTCCCCGGCCAGCGCGCCCACCACGTCCACGGCGGAGTCAGCGGCGGCGTACTCCGCGCTCGCCCGGTCGTAGGGCCAGTCCAGGAACACCGCGAAGCAGCCGATCGCGGCCGCCCGCAGTTCCTCGGCCGAACCCAGGCCGCGGCGGGTGACCGGAACACCCGCTTCGGTCAGTAATCGCTCGACCTCGTCACTGATCGGACCGGGCTCGCCGACCACCAGAAAGCTCATGCCGTTGACGCTAGAAGCTACAGCGTGGTGGAGGTCAAGTGAATTTTTCTGCACCTGCCCGAGCGGGCGGGGTAGCCTGCCCGCTCTTGCCTGGTCCGGTGCCCCGCAACAGGATCGTGACCTTGGCTGGATACGGGGCGGCTAGAGTGCGATCAGCGACCCGGTCAGCACCGGCGATTCCGCACGCTCCGGCGCGGTGGTGACGAAGGTCCAGGACTCCGGGGACCGCCAGACCCGGGTGCGCACCGGCTCGCCCGGGTAGAGCACGCCGGTGAACCGGGCGCCGAAACCGGCCAGGCGATCTGTCCGACCGGACAACATGCCGTCCACAATGGATTTGGCCACCATGCCGTAGGTGCACAGGCCGTGCAGGATCGGCTGCGGGAAACCGGCCTTGGCGGCGAAGGCCGGGTCGATGTGCAGTGGGTTCCGGTCGCCGCAGAGCCGGTACAGCATGGCCTGCTGGGGCAGGGTCGGGGTGTCCAGGACCGCGTCCGGCTCGCGTTCCGGCGCGGCGAAGCGGGCAGACGGGCCGCGGTCGCCGCCGAAGCCGCCCGCGCCGCGGGCGAAGATGCTGGAGCGGGTGCTGAACAGCGGGTCGTCGTCGATGTCCACTGTGGACTCCTGCACTACCACCGCGGACTCGCCCTTGTCGTAGACCGCGACGATCCTGGTCACCACGCGCGCGGTGCCCGCCACCGGGATGGGCCGGCGTAGGGTGATCGACTGCTCGCCGTGCAGCACCTTGGTCAGGTCCAGTTCGACCCCGGGGTAGGACACCGTGGGCGGGGCGGTGACGTGCAGGGTCGGCGCGACCACACCGAAGGTGGGCAGCACCCGCAGCCCGGGTTCGTAGGTGTAGGGGAGTTCGGTCGCGCCCAGGGCCAGGTGGTACAGCAGCACGTCAGTGGCGGACCAGGAGAACTCCACCGGCGGCAGCTCGGCGCCGATCGCGCGGTCGGGGTCGATGGGCATGGCGCTCCCGTCACTCGTAGCTGATCCGGACCGAATCGGCGGCGGGCAGGGCCTGGCAGGCCAGGATGATCCCCTCGGCGAGGTCCTCCTCGTCCAGGACCTCGTTGCTGGCCAGGGTCACCTTGCCGTCGAGCAGGCGGCAGGCGCACGCGCTGCACGCGCCCGCGCGGCAGGAGTACGGCGCAGCCAGGCCGTGATCGAGCAGCACGTCCAGGAGTTTGCGTTCCCGTGGCCAGGGCAGGGTGTGCGTCTCGCCGTCCAGGTCGACCTCGACCACGGCGGCGTCCGCGTCCGCCTCGGGTGCGGTGGCGAACGGATTGTCGGCCAGGGACAGGAAGATCTCCCGGTGGATCCGGTCTTCAGGAATATCCACAGTGGACAATGCGTCGAGCACCGCGGTCATGAACGGGCCCGGCCCGCACAGGAACACCCGGCAGCGGGTCAGTGGCCCGGCGAAGGCGCGGAGGGCGGGCACGGTGGGCAGGCCCTGCACGGACTCCAGCCAGTGGAGCACCCGCAGCCGGTCCGGGTGGGCGGCGCAGAGCGCCCGCAGTCGCGCCGCGAATATCACCGAGTGCTCGTCCCGGTTGGCATAGAACAAGGTCAGCCGGCCGGAGCCGTTGGCCAGCACCGCCTCGATGATCGAGATGACCGGGGTGATGCCGCTGCCGCCCGCGAACAGCACCAGGTCCTCATCGAGCGAGGGCGGGGTGAACACCCCAGCAGGGGGCAGCACGTCCAGTTCGGCGCCCGCGGTGATCCGGTCGCAGAGCCAGTTCGAGCCGTAGCCTTCGGCCACCCGCTTCACCGTGACCGCCGGTGGTTCGCCGGGGCCGTTGCACAGCGAGTAGGAGCGGGCGATCTCCCCGCGTTCGCCGGGGATGCGCAGGGTCAGGAACTGGCCGGGCCGGTGCCGGAACACCTCGGCGAGTTCCGGTGGCACCTCGAACACCAGGGTGCGGGCGTCGGCGGTCTCACTGACCACAGTGGACACCCGGAGCCGGTGGCCCCGGTCAGCCATCGGAGACCGCCAGCCCGCCCTGGGCCACCGCCGCCTCGATCCCGGCCCGCAACCGCGGACAGCCGGGCACCTGCGCACTCGGCCGGTCCGCGCCGCTGAGCACCGGACAGGCCGAGGTGCCGGTGGTCCACTGCACGCTGGTGTGCTCCGGGCTGTTCTTCTTCACCAGCACCTCGGTGGCGCAGCCGGGACAGGTCAGCGGGCGCAGGCCGCCGGTGAGGTAGTCCGCGCGGTCACTGCCCATCGCCGTCCCGCCGGGCCAGGTTCTCGGCCACCTCGCGCTCCCACGCGGCCACCGCGCGACTGGTGTCCACCTCGAACTCGAAGCGCCGCACCATGTCCTCGGTGACCTCCTCGGTGTCCACATAGAACTGGTCGTACCAGCGGCGCAACTGGTAGACCGGCCCGTCCTCCTCGCACAGCAGCGGATTGTCGATGCGGGCCTTGTTCTTCCAGATCTCCACGTCCTGCAGGAAACCCACGCCAATGCCGCGGGCGAACTTGCCGGCGATCTTGTCCGCGTGCTCGTCGGTCAGGCCGGGCAGCTTCTTCACGATCGCGCCCCACTGCAGCACGAAGGAGTTGGCGCTGACCGGGTAGTGGCAGTTGATCAGCACCGTCTCGATCACGGTGCCCTTGTAGTCGTTGGCCAGGTGGTTGATCATGTACGACGGGCCGTAGTAGGAGGCTTCGGAGCGCACCTGCACATCGCCGGTGTAGTTGGAGGCCACCGCCACGTCCGGTCGGCCGCGGGTGGTCAGGTACTGGCTGGCGATGTGGCCCTCGAAGACGTTCTTGAAGTAGGTGGGGAAGGCGAAGTGCACGTAGAAGAAGTGCGCCATGTCCACCACGTTGTCCATGATCTCCCGGCAGTTCGAGCCGTCGATGCGCACCGAGTCCCAGGTCCAGTTGCTCCACTCGGAGCTGTACGCGCCCTCGATCCGCGGGATCACCACATGCTCCGGCGGCGGTTTGCCCTGCGGGTCGTGGTAGACGAAGAGCTGCTTGTTCTGCTCCAAGGTCAGCCAGGACCGGGTGCGGGCCCGCAGTGGAACCCTTTTGGCGTAAGGGATTTCCACACACCGACCATTTCCGGACCAGCGCCAGTCGTGGAACGGGCAGGCGATGGCGGCGCCCTTTACCGTGCCCTGACTCAGATCCCCGCCCATGTGCCGGCAGTAGGCGTCGAGCACGTGCAGCTGGTCGTCCTCGCCGCGGAAGACCACCAGCTTGGTGCCGAAGGCTTCCACCGGATGGGGTTCGCCGTCGCGGAAGGTCGAGGCCAGGCCCAGGCAGTGCCAGCCGCGGGCGAACCTGGCCGGCGGCGCGCCGGATTCGATCAACCGCACCTCGTCGGCTGTCGCGGTCATCAGCTTCCTCCTGCCTTGGTCCGTGCCGCGTCCAGCGCGGCCAGGTAGCCGAAGGTCATCGCCGGGCCGATGGTCGCGCCCGCCCCGGCGTAGGTGCGGCCCATCACCGCGGCGCTGGTGTTCCCGGCCGCGTACAGGCCGGGGATCACCGAGTCGTCGGCACGCCGCACCCTGGCGTGCTCGTCGGTGCGCAACCCGCCCTTGGTGCCCAGATCCCCTGGCACCACCCGGATCGCGTAGAACGGTCCCTTCTGCACCGCGCCCAGGCACGGGTTCGGGCGTTGCCGCGGATCGCCGTAGTAGCGGTCGTAGGCGGATTCGCCGCGGTGGAAGTCCTCGTCCCGGCCGGTGCGGGCGAACCCGTTGAATCTGTCCACAGTGGACTTCAACGCGTCGGCGGGCACCTCGATCTGCCCGGCGAGTGCTTCGACGCTGTCGGCCTTGCGGACCACGCCGAGTGTGCGCCAGCGCTCCGGGAACGGTTGGCGGGGCGGCAGTCCGGCGAACAGGTAGCGGTTGCGGTAGCGCTGGTCGCAGATCAGCCAGGTCGGCAGGTTCACCGCCGGGCCGCCGGGCGGGCCGTACATGGCGTGCACCGCGTCCACGTACGGCGCGGCCTCGTTGACGAACCGTTGTCCGGCCCCGTTGACCAGCAGGCAGCCGGGCAGGGTGCGTTCGGCCAGGCAGAAGTACGGGCCGCCGCGCAGCGGGATGGAGGGCCCCCACCACGCCTCGTCCATCAGCTCCACCGCCGCGCCGAGTCGTTGTGCCGCCTCGATCCCGTCGCCGGTGTTGCCCGCCGCGCCCACGGTCCACTCGGCGGAACTCGGCGCCCGGTGGTGCAGCCTGCGCAGTTCCTCGTCCCGCTCGAAACCACCGCAGGCCAGCAGCACCCCGTGCCGCGCGGTGATGATCCGCTCGCCCTCCTCGCCGCCGACCTGGACGCCGGTGACCCGGTCCTCCTCGACCACCAGGGACAGCAGCGGGGTGTTCAGCCACACCGGCACCCCGGCCTGGACCAGCCCGGAGCGCAGGCAGGCGGCCAGGGCCTGGCCCATGGTCAGCACGGGTTCCCGGCGCAGCAGCACATCACGCAGTTTGCGCGCGCCCACCCGTACGGCCCGCCAGAGCCCGCGTGGATGCCGCAGCACCAGGTTGAGCCAGCGGTAGTCGGCCGCGGTCACGGTCAGCCCGTACTGCGCGCTCAGGTAAGGGGGTTCGAGGTCCTCGACCTCGCCGCCGAGGGAGTTCGCGCTGACCGGCCGGGGTTCGACCGTTCGGCCGCCGGGGGCTCCGCCGGGCGCCTCGGGGTAGTAGTCGGCGTAGCCGGGCACCCAGGCCAGTCGCAGCGGGGTGTGCGCGAGGACCAGGTCCAGCATGTCGGGTCCGTGTGTGAGCAACGCGCGCCAGCGGGCCTCGGCCACCGAGTCGCCGAGCAGGTGCGCCAGGTAGGTCGCGGCCTGTTCCGGTGCTTCGGTCACCCCGGCCGCGCGCAGCACCGAGTTGCCCGGCACCCAGATCGCGCCGCCGGAACGGGCGGTGGATCCGCCGTAGCGGGCGGACTTCTCCACCACCAGTGCGGTCAGGCCGTGCTGGGCGGCGGTCAGTGCGGCGGTGAGCCCGGCGGCCCCGCTGCCGACCACCACGAGGTCGACCTCCATGCCACCTCCCTCGAACATCAGACTGGAACAGGTTATAGTTTTTTCGGGGCAAGACGCTATGGTTGGCTTAGATTGCTGCGATCGAGCGAAGAGAACGTGTTGCACACGCGCTTCGGGAGGATCCGTGTCCACAGCCTGGGACGACCGTGCCGAGGTCGTGATCCTCGGGTTCGGGGCGGCGGGTGCGTGCGCGGCGATCGAGGCCGCGGCCGGTGGCGCGGATGTGCTGGTGGTGGACCGGTTCAGTGGCGGCGGCACCACCGCGATCTCCGGTGGCGTGGTCTACGCCGGGGGCGGCACGAAGATCCAAACCGAGGCGGGGGTCGGCGATTCGGTCGAGGCGATGCACGCCTACCTGCGCGAAGAGGTCGGTGACGCGGTCTCTCCGGAGACCCTGCGCCGCTTCTGCGCCACCAGCGCTGATCACCTGGACTGGCTGCGCCGCCAGGGTGTGCCGTTCGAGGGCAGCCTGTGCCCGTACAAGACCTCCTACCCGGACAACCGCTACTACCTGTACTTCTCCGGCAGCGAGAACTCCGGCGCCTTCCGCCGCTACGCCGTGCCCGCCCCGCGCGGCCATCGCGCCAAGGGACCCGGCACCTCGGGGGCCACGCTGTTCACCGCATTGGCCGAATCCGTGCGCTGTCAGGGAGCGCGCGTGCGCACCCAGACCACCGCGCGCCGACTGATCGTCGAGCGCGGGCGGGTCACCGGGGTGGAATGCCGGACCCTGGATCGCGCGCCGGGCTGGGTGCGGTTCGCGCACCGGGTGCTGAGCCGGTACGCGGCCAAACCCGGGGTGTACCTGCCGTGGCTGCGGCGGGTGCTGCACCGGCGGGCGGCCGGGCTGGAACGGCGGCACGGCAGGCGGATCCGGATCGGCGCCAGCGCCGGGGTGATCATCGCGGCCGGGGGGTTCGCGGAGAACCGGGAGATGCTGCGCGAGCACGCGCCGGACTATCGCGGTGGGCTTGCCCTTGGCACGCCTGGGGATGACGGCTCCGGCATCCGGCTCGGCGTCGAGGCGGGAGGGGCGACCGGATTGCTGGACCGGGTGTCCGCCTGGCGTTTCCTCAGCCCGCCCAGCGCGTTGCTGTCCGGGCTGCTGGTGGATCGGGACGGGGCCAGGGTGATCGACGAGTCCCGCTACGGCGCGGCTGTCGGCGAGGCGTTGATCAGCAGGCACCGCGGGCGCGGCTGGCTGCTGGTGGACGCGGCGATCCTGGCCGAGGCCCGCCGCCAGGTGCCGCGGCAAGCACTGTGGTTCCAACGATTTCAGGCCTACGCCCAGCTCGCCGCGCGGGTCACCGGGCCGACCCTGGAGTCGGTGGCCGCCCGCGCCGGGGTCGACCCGGCCGGACTGCGCGCCACTGTGCAAGCGCATCAGGACCGGGTGCGCGGCCGGGCCGCCGATCCGACCGGACGGCCCGCCGAGCTGTCCAGGGAACTCCGGCCGCCGTTCGCCCTGCTGGACATGTCGATCCGCAACCGGCTCAACCCGTGCCCGATGCTGCCACTGGGCGGACTGGTCGTGGACGAGCGGACCGGGGCGGTGCGCAGGCCGGACGGCTCGGCCATCACCGGCCTGTACGCGGCCGGGCGTTCCGCGGTCGGCCTCTGCTCGCGTTCCTACGTCAGCGGCCTGTCCCTGGCCGACTGCGTGTTCTCCGGCCGCCGCGCCGGGGCCCACCTCGCCGCCACCAGGAGGTCCGGTGCTCACCGCTGACCAGCGCGTCGACGCCGCGGAGTTGTTGCGTGCGGCCGAAACCGGGCGCAGACCGATCAGTCCGCTGATCCGCAGTCACCGCGGCATCGACGTGGTGGACGCCTACCAGATCCAGCTGCTCAACATCCGGCGGCGCCTGGACGCGGGACGGCGGGTGCTGGGCCACAAGGTCGGGCTGTCCTCCGCTGCCATGCAGCAGATGATGGGCGTCACCGAACCGGACTACGGGCACCTCCTGGACGATATGGCCCTGGCCGAGGACGTGCCGGTGGATCCGCGCCGGTTCTGCCAGCCGCGGGTGGAGGTCGAGGTGGCCTTCATTCTCGGCGAGGATCTGCCGCCCGGCTGCACCGAGGCGGAGGTGCTGGCCAGGACCGCGGCGCTGGCCCCGGCGATCGAGCTGATCGACAGCCGGATCACCGACTGGCGGATCAGCCTGCCGGACACGGTGGCGGACAACGCTTCCTCGGCCGCGTTCGTGCTCGGCGCGGCCAGGGTGCCACCGTCCCATGTGGACGTTAAACGGATCTGGGCCAGCCTGTCCCGTAACGGCGAGGTCCTGGCCAAGGGCCGTAGCGACGCGGTGCTGGGCAATCCGGCCACCGCGGTGGCCTGGCTGGCCGGGAAGGTGGCGGGCTTTGGCGTGCGGTTGCGCGCCGGGGACGTGGTGCTGCCCGGCTCCTGCACCCGGGCCTACGACGCCCGTCCCGGCGACACCTTCCACGCCGACTTCACCGGACTCGGCACCGTGTCCCTGACGTTCCAGGAGGGCCAGGCATGACCAAGGCCGCCGCCGCCATCGTCGGCTCCGGCAACATCGGCACCGACCTGCTGTACAAGCTGTTGCGCTCGCCGGTGATCAGTCCACAGTGGATGGTTGGGGTGGACCCGGACAGTCCTGGGCTCAAGCGGGCCGCCGACCTGGGCCTGGCCACCTCCGCCGACGGGGTGGACTGGCTGCTCGGCCAACCCGAGTTGCCGGAGCTGGTGTTCGAGGCCACCTCCGCCGCGGTGCACCGGGCCAACGCGCCGCGGTACGCCGAGGCCGGGATCACCGCGATCGACCTGACCCCGGCCGCGCTCGGCCCCGCCGTGGTGCCGCCGGTCAACCTCGGCGAGCACCGCGAGGCGGGCAATGTCAACCTCACCACCTGCGGCGGGCAGGCCACCATTCCGATGGTGCACGCGGTGTCCAGGATCGTGCCGGTGCGCTACGCCGAGATCGTGGCCAGCGTCGCCTCGGTCTCCGCCGGACCCGGCACCAGGGCCAACATCGACGAGTTCACCCGCACCACCGCGCGTGGCATCGAGCGGATCGGCGGCGCGGAACGGGGCAAGGCGATCATCGTGCTCAACCCGGCCGATCCGCCGATGGTCATGCGGGACACCGTGTTCTGCGCCATCCCGGAGTACGCCGACCGGGCCGCGATCACCGCCTCGGTGCTGGCCATGGCCGCGGAGATCGCCGGGTACGTGCCCGGCTACCGGCTGCTCAACGAACCCCAGTACGACGATCCCAGTCCGGCGACCGGTGGCATGGCGCGGGTGACGGTGTTCCTGGAGGTCGAAGGCGCGGGTGACTTCCTGCCGCCGTATGCCGGGAATCTGGACATCATGACCGCCGCGGCGACCCGGGTCGGCGAACAGCTGGCGGAGGTGCGGGCATGATCGACATCAGGATCACGGACACCTCGCTGCGGGACGGGTCGCATCACAAGCGGCACCAGTTCACGCCCGAGGAGGTGCGCGCGATCGTGGCCGCGCTGGACGGGGCCGGGGTGCCGGTGATCGAGGTGACCCACGGCGACGGACTCGGCGGCTCCTCCTTCGCCTACGGCTTCAGCCACACCCCCGAACAGCACCTCATCCGGGTCGCCGCCGAGACCGCGAGCCAGGCCAGGATCGCTTTCCTGATGCTGCCGGGCGTCGGCGTCACCGACGACATCCTCGCTGCCAGGGACAACGGCGCCGGTATATGCCGGATCGCGACACATTGCACGGAGGCGGATATATCGGTCCAGCACTTCGGGCTGGCCAGGGACTGGGGACTGGAGACCGTCGGGTTCCTGATGATGGCCCACTCCCAGCCGCCGGAGGTGCTCGCCAAGCAGGCGCGGATCATGGCCGATGCCGGGTGCCAGTGCGTGTACGTGGTCGACTCGGCGGGCGCGCTGGTGCTCGAACAGGTCAGTGACCGGGTGGCCGCGCTGGTCGCCGAACTCGGCGCCGACGCCCAGGTCGGGTTCCACGGGCACGAGAACCTGGGCCTCGCGGTGGCCAACTCGGTGGCCGCGGTCCGGGCAGGCGCCCGGCAGATCGACGGCAGCGCCCGCCGGTTCGGCGCCGGGGCCGGGAACACCCCGACCGAGGCGTTCGTGGGGGTGGCCGACAAGCTCGGTTTCCGCACCGGCATCGACTTCTTCGCCATCACCGACGCCGCCGAGGACGTGGTCCGCCCGGCCATGCCCGAGGAATGCCTGCTCTCCCGGCTCGCCCTGGTGATGGGCTACACCGGCGTCTACTCCAGCTTCCTCAAGCACGCCGACGACCTGGCCCGCCGCCATCAGGTCTCGGGCGCGCAGATCCTGGTCCGGGCCGGCGCGCGCAACCTAGTAGGCGGCCAGGAAGACCAGCTCATCGACATCGCCCTGGAACTCCAGCGAGAGAACGGGATCGTCTCATGACCGAGCAGGTGACCGCCGCCGTCCGCGAGCTGCTGCCCGCGCTGCGGGACCGGGCGCAGGAGGCCGAAGACCTGCGCCGCATTCCCACCGAGTCCATCAAAGCGTTGCAGGAGAACGGCTTCTTCAAACTGCTGCAACCCACCCGCTACGGCGGTGCGGCCGCGAACCCGGTGGTGTTCTACGAAGCGGTCACCCAGCTCGCCTCGGCCTGCGGCTCGACCGGGTGGGTGGCCTCGGTGCTCGGCGTGCATCCGTGGCACATCGGCCTGTTCGACGACCGGGCCCAGCAGGAGGTGTGGGGCGAGAGCGAGGACACCCTGGCCTCCTCCTCCTACGCCCCGGCCGGCCGGGCCACCCCGGTGGACGGCGGGTTCCGGTTCAGCGGCCGGTGGAGCTTCTCCTCCGGCTGCGACCACTCCACCTGGGTGCTGCTCGGCGGACTGGTGATCGGTCCGGAGGGCAAACCGGTGGACTTCCGGACCTTCCTGCTGCCAATCGCCGATTACTCCATTGTGGACGTCTGGGACACGGTCGGCCTGCGCGGCACCGGGTCCAACGACATCCTGGTGGAGGACGTGTTCGTGCCCGAGCACCGCACGCTCAGCTTCAGCCACACCGCCACATGCGTGTGCCCCGGCCAGGAGGTCAACCCGGAGCCGATCTTCCGGCTGCCCTACGGCACCGTGCACCCGTTCGCGATCACCGCGCCGATCATCGGCATGGCCCGCGGTGCGTATGAGGCGCACGTCGGGCACACCCGGGCCCGGATCCGGGCCGCCTACCTCGGCGAGAAGGCCGCCGAGGACGGCTTCGCCCAGGTGCGCATCGCCGAGGCGGCGGGCGAGATCGACGCCGCCTGGCTGCAACTGCGGTCCACTGTGGACGAAGAGCTGGCGCTGATCGCCGCGAACGAGCGGATCCCGGTGACGCTGCGGCTGCGGGCCCGGCGGGACCAGGTGATGGGCACCGGGCGGGCGATCGCGGCGATCGACCGGCTGTTCGAGTCCGCGGGCGGAAAGGCGATCAACAATGGGCTGCCGATCCCGCGGTTCTGGCGGGACGCGCACGCCGCGCGGGCGCACGCGGCCAACGATCTGGAACGCGCGCTGGTGATGTTCGGCAAGCACGAGCTGGGCATTCCAGTGCGGGACGGGATGTTCTGATGACCGCCTCGGTGCTCAGTTTCGAGTCCACCAGTCGCTACGCCGAGGTCGGCGGGCTGCGGCTGCACTACCACGAGGCCGGACCCGCGGACGGCCCGCCGCTGGTGCTGCTGCACGGCGGCGGACCAGGGGCGAGTTCGTGGAGCAACTTCGGCCGCAACCTGCCGGTGTTCGCCCACCGGCATCGCACGATCATGCTGGACCAGCCCGGTTTCGGGCACTCGGCCAAGCCGGAGATCACCGGGCACTACTTCACCTTCAGCGCCGATGCCCTGCTGGCACTGCTGGATCACCTGGAGATCGGCAAGGCGGACCTGCTCGGCAACTCCCTCGGCGGCGGTACCGCGGTCCGGTTCGCGCTGCGGCATCCGGCGCGGGCCGGGCGACTGGTGCTGATGGCGCCGGGTGGGCTGGGGCTCAACGTGTTCGCGCCCGACCCGACCGAAGGTGTCAAAAAACTGGCCCGCTTCGGCGCGCCGCCGGGGCCGAGCCGGGAGAAGCTCGCCGAGTTCCTGCGCACCCTGGTCTTCGACCCGGCGATGGTCACCGATGAACTGGTGGAGGAGCGGTTCGCGGTGGCGAGCACGCCGGAGTCGTTGCGCGCCATGGCCTCGATGGGCAAATCCTTCGGCAGGCCGGACAGCTATGAGGACGGCATGCTGTGGCGGGAGGCGCATCGGCTGCGGCAGCGGGTGCTGCTGGTGTGGGGCCGGGAGGACCGGGTGAACCCACTGGACGGCGCGCTGTTGCCGCTCAAGCTGATCCAGCGGGCCCAACTGCACGTGTTCGGGCGGTGCGGGCACTGGGCGCAGCTGGAGAAGTTCGCCGAGTTCAACCGGCTGGCGCTGGACTTCCTCGGAGAGGACTGAGATGGGCATCCGATCGCTGGCATACCTGCGCATCGAGGCCACCGACCTGCCGAAGTGGCGCGAGTTCGGCCTCAAGGTGCTCGGCATGGTCGAGGGCAAGGGCGCCGACCCGGCCGCGCTGTACCTGCGCATGGACGATTTCCCGGCCCGCCTGGTGATCCTGCCCGGTGAGCGCGACCGGCTGGCCGCGGCGGGCTGGGAGGTCGCCAACGAGGCCGAGCTGACCGGGGTCACGGACCGCCTGGACGCGGCCGGGGTGCCGGTGAAGGTCGCGGCGAAAGCGGAACTGGCGGACCGGCGGGTCACCGGGATGATCAGCTTCGAGGACCCGTCCGGGAACACCCTGGAGGTCTTCCACGGCGCGGCCCTGGAACACCGGCGGGTGGTCAGCCCGTACGGACACCGGTTCGTCACCGGCGAGCAGGGCCTTGGGCACGTGGTGCTCTCCACTCACGACGACGCGGCGGCGCTGGCCTTCTACCGGGATGTGCTGGGTTTCCGGTTGCGGGACTCGATGCGGCTGCCTCCGCAACTCGTTGGCAGGCCCGCCGACGGCGATCCGGCCTGGTTGCGGTTCTTCGGCTGCAACCCGCGGCACCACAGCCTGGCCTTCCTGCCGATGCCCACCCCGTCCGGGATCGTGCACCTGATGGTCGAGGTGGAGGAACCCGACGACGTGGGCCTGTGCCTGGATCGGGCATTGCGGCGCAAGGTGCCGATGTCGGCCACCCTGGGCAGGCATGTCAACGACCTCATGCTGTCCTTCTACATGAAGACCCCCGGCGGGTTCGACGTCGAGTACGGCTGCGAGGGCAGGCAGGTCGAGGATGAGAACTGGATCGCCAGGGAGAGCACGGCGGTGAGCCTGTGGGGTCACGACTTCAGCATCGGGCAGCCACCGTCGTGACCGTCCACAGCGGACTGACCGCGGACCGGTTCCGCGCGGTGCTCGGGCATTTCTGCACCGGGGTGGCGGTGGTGACCGCGCCGGGACCGGTCGGGTTCGCCTGCCAGTCCTTCGCCGCGTTGTCCCTGGACCCGCCGCTGGTGCTGTTCTGCGCCGGGCGGTCCTCGCGGTCGTTGCCGCTGATCCGGCAGGCGGGCGTGTTCGCCGTGAATATGCTCGCGGAAGATCAGCAGGGACTGTCCACTGTGTTCGGTCGCAGTGGACCGGACAAGTTCGCCGGGGTGGCCTGGAATCCGGCCGGGAGCGGCTCGCCGTTGCTGGCCGGGGTGCTGACCTGGGTGGACTGTGAGTTGCGGGCCGAGCACGACGCCGGTGATCACGTGATCGTGGTCGGTGAGGTGCGCGAGCTGGGGCCGGTCAGCGACGGGCGGCCACTGCTGTTCTATCGCGGGCGGTACGCGGCCACCGACGGCGGCGGCGAGTCGCCCGGACACCTGGACTCGTTGGTCACCTGGTCGCGGCCGACCGACTGGATGTGAATTCCAGGAGTCCGGCGAGCCGGTCCAGGTGCTGGGCCGGAGTGCCGAACAGGTGCGCGCTGCCGTGCGCGCGTTTGAAGAACAGGTGCGCGTCGTGCTCCCAGGTGATCGCGATGCCGCCGTGCAGCTGGATCATCTCACCGGCCACTGTGGACAGTGCCTCGGAGCAGTGCACCTTGGCCAGCGCGGCGTAGCGGGGGAGTTCGGTCGGGTTGGCCAGGGCGTGCAGGGCGGACGCGGCGGCCGAGCGGGCGGTTTCCACGGTGAGGTGCAGGTCGGCGAGGCGGTGCTTGATCGCCTGGAAGGAGCCGATCGGGCGGCCGAACTGGACGCGGGACTTGGCGTAGCCGACCGTGCGGGCCAGGGCCTCGGCGGCGATCTCGGCCTGTTCGTAGGCGAGCAGCACACAGGCCTGGTCACGCAGCCGGTCGAGGTCCACCGGGCCGAGGTGGTCGGCCGGGGTGCCCGCGCAGTGGATGGTGCCGAGTGGGCGGGTGGGGTCCAGGGCGTTGGCGTCGACGCGGGAACAGGTTCGCGGCAGGAACAGCGCGGGGCCGGTGTCGGTCTGGGCGAGGACCAGGGTGAGGTCGCCGTCGAGGACGTAGTGCGCGGTGCCGGTCAGGGTGCCGTCGTAGGCGCAGGCCGGGGCTGCCCAGTGTCCTTTGTGGTCGGTCCAGGCGAGGGTGGCCGGTTCGCCGCCCGCGATGCGGGGGAGCAGGCGGGCCTGGGCTTCCGGGTTTCCGGTGGCCAGGATCGCCTGGGCGGCCAGGGTGGAGCTGAGCAGGGGGTTGGGGGTGAGGCGGAGTTCGCCGAGGGCGATGGCGACCTCGGCGAGACCACCGCCCTGGCCGCCGTGGGTGTCCGGAATGGACAGTCCGAGATCAATGTCCCGGTGGCCACGGGAGAGTGCGCTGCGGATGGTGGCGCGCAGGGCCAGCTGATCCTCGGTCAATCCCAGGTCCATGAGTCCTCCGTGAGCGCGGCCATGACCCGGCCGCGGTGGTGGTCCTGGGTGCCCCAGCTGGTGTGCAGGGCACGGACCAGGGTGAGCCAGCGGCTCAACGGATATTCCCGGGTGTAGCCGATCGCGCCGTGCAGTTGCAGCGCGGTGCGGGCGGTGCGCTGGGCGACGTCGGCGGCGGCCACCCTGGCCGCGGAGACATCGCGGGCGGTGCCAGTGAGGGCGGCGGCGTGGGTCAGCGGGCGGGCCAGTTCGAGGGCGACGTGGGTGTCGGCGAGGCGGTGCTGCACGGCCTGGAAGGCGCCGACGGGGTGACCGAACTGGGTGCGGGCCTTGGCGTGCGCGACGGTGAGGTCGAGCATGGCCCTGGCCGCGCCGAGCAGCTGGGCGGCGGTGGCCAGGGTGGCGAGGTTGAACGCGCGGGCGGCGGCGAGGCGGACGGCGGGGCCTTGGGCGAGGGGAGTGGTCGGGGTGAGCTGGTGGAGGTGGCGGTGCGGGTCTACAGAGGACAGTGCGGAGCGGGGCGCGACGGAGTTGGGGCTGGGGCGGGGTGTGGGTGTCGCGGTGGCGAGGGTGTCGTGGTCGAGGTGGAAGTAGCGGGTGGCGGTCAGCGCGAAGGGAACGTGCGGCGGCAGCACCAGTGCCGCCTGGGTTCCGGTGGCCAGTTCGGCCAGCGACTCCGGCTGGTCGAGGTCGGTGAGCAGGGCCGGGAGTGCGGCCAGGGTGTCGGCGAGCGGGCCGGGGACGGCGTGGTGGCCCAGTTCCTCCATGGCCACCACCAGGTCGATCGGGTCCGCGCCCAGACCGCCGTGTTCGGCGGGGATGAGCAGGGCGGGGACCCCGAGGTCGGTGAGCGTCGACCATGGGTCCTTTGTGGACTCCAGTGCGGCGTGCAGGGTTTTGCCGAATTGGGTTTGCTCTGGGGTGAGGGCGAATCTCATCGGGGACTCCGGGGGAGGCCGAGCAGGCGTTCCGCGACCACGGTGCGCTGGATCTCGTTGGTGCCCGCGTAGATCGGTCCGGCCAGCGCGAACAGCCAGCCGCGCAGCCAGTCGCCGTCCAGTTCCGCCTCGGCGCCAAGGAGATCCAGGGCGGTCTCGTGCAGGGACAGGTCGAGTTCGGACCAGAACAGCTTGCCCACACTGGATTCCGCGCCGAGTTCGCCGCCTTCGGCCAGGCGGGTGACGGTGGCCAGGGTGTGCAGGCGGTAGGACTGGGCGCCGATCCAGGCGTCCACCACCCGGTCCCGGTGCACCGGGTTTTTGTTCTGCTGCCAGAGGGTGAGGAGTGCGCGGGCGGTGGCCTGGAAGCGGCCGGGGCTGCGCAGGGACAGGCCGCGCTCGTTGGCCGAGGTGCTCATCGCGACCCGCCAGCCGTCCCCGGGTTTGCCCAGCACGTCGGCGTCCGGGACGAAAACCTCGTCCAGGAAGATCTCGGCGAAGCCGGGTTCGCCGTCGAGCTGAGCGATGGGACGGACGGTGACGCCGGGGGCGCGCAGATCGAACAGGAAGTAGGTGAGGCCGCGGTGGCGTTGCGCGTCCGGATCGGTGCGGAACAGGCCGAAGGCCCGGTCGGCGAAGGCGGCCCGGGAACTCCAGGCCTTCTGACCGGAGAGCAGCCAGCCGCCGCTGGTTTGCCTTGCCCGGCAGCGGATCGCGGCCAGGTCGCTGCCCGCCTCGGGTTCGGACCAGGCCTGGGCCCAGATCTGCTCGGCGCGGGCCATCGGCGGCAACAGGCGGTCGCGTTGTTCTTCGGTGCCGTGGGTGAACAGGGTGGGGGCCAACAGGAAGATGCCGTTCTGACTGACCCGGGCCGGAGCGCCGGCGGCGTAGTACGCCTCCTCGAACAGCAGCCAGTGCAGCAGACTCGCGTTCCGGCCGCCGAACTCCCGCGGCCAGCTGACCACCGACCAGCGGGCCTCGGCCAGGGTGTGTTCCCACTCGCGGTGCGCGGCGAAACCCGCTGCGGTGTCAAGGGATGGCAGCCGCGCAGGGGTGTGTGCGGCGAGCCATTCCGTTGCCTCGGCGCGGAAAGCGCGGGCTTCGGCGTCCAGGGTCAGGTCCACCTCAGCTGTCCGCTCGCATCGACCTGGCATCCAGCCCGGCCAGCGCGTCCGGGCTGGTTTCGGCGTTGTGCGCGTGTGCCAGGTGATGCAGGCCGAACACCGAGTCCATGCCTGCCCGCTGACCCATCAGGTCCTCGCACTGGTTGACCGCGCGCTTGGTCAGGGCCAGGCCGAACTGCGGCATCCTGGCGATCCGCTCGGCCAGCATGAAGGTGGCCTCGGCCAGTTCGGCACGTGGCACCACCCGGCTCACCATGCCCCATTCGTAGGCGCGGGCCGCGCTGAACCGGTCACCGGTGAACAGCACCTCCTTCGCCGCGCGTGGACCCAGCACCCACGGGTGCGCGAAGTACTCCACCCCGGGAATGCCCATCCGCACCACCGGATCCGCGAAGAACGCGTCCTCGGCCGCCACGATCAGATCGCACACCCAGGCCAGCATCAGCCCGCCCGCGATGCAGGCGCCCTGCACCATCGCGATCACCGGCTTGGGGATCTCCCGCCAGCGGCGGCACATGCCGAGGTAGACCTCCATCTCCCTGGCATAGCGTCGATCCCCGCCTTCGCGGTCGGTGTGATCCCACCACAGCACGGCTTTCCGGTCGAAGGCGGTGTCCGCGTCCCGGCCGGGGCTGCCGATGTCGTGGCCGGCGGAGAAATGCTCGCCGGAACCGGCCAGCACGATCACCTTGACCTCGGGATCGTCCACCGCGCGGGCGAACGCCTCGTCCATGGCGTAGGTCATCGCCGAGTTCTGCGCGTTGCGGTACTCCGGGCGGTTCATCGTCACGACCGCCACCGCGTCCTTGCGGACGTACTCGACCACCATCAGCTCTCCTCGCGCAACCGCTGTTTGAGCACCTTGCCGGAAGGGTTCCTGGGCAAGGAATCCCGGAACTCCACCGACCGCGGCACCTTGAAGTTGGCCAGCCTTTCCCTGCAGAACTCCATAACGTCCGAAATGGACAGTGCGAGGCCGGGGCCGGGCACCACGAAGGCGCGGCCCACCTCGCCGAGCCGTTCGTCCGGCACCCCGATCACCGCGGCGGCGGACACCCCGGGCAGTTCGGCCAGGGCCTGCTCGATCTCCGCCGGGTACACGTTGAACCCGCCGCTGATGTACATGTCCTTGAGCCGGTCGGTGATGGTGAGACAGCCGCGCTCGTCCAGGCGGCCGATATCGCCGGTGTGCAGCCAGCCGTCACCGTCGATCGCGGCCGCCGTCGCGACCGGGTCGTCCAGGTAGCCGAGCATCAGATTGGGGCCACGCAACAGGACCTCGCCGTTCCCGGCCAGTCGCAGCTCGAATCCGGCGGCGGGGCGACCGCAGGTGGTGGCCACCGTGACCGGGTCGTCGCCGGGGCGGCACATGGTGGCCACCACCGCCTCGGTCAGCCCGTACGCGGTGAGCACGGTGTCGAAGCCCAGTTCGGTGCGCATCCGCTCGACCAGGCGCACCGGCACCACGGCCGCGCCGGTGACCGCCAGCCGCAGCGTGGACAGGTCCGCGGTGTGCTCGTGATCCAGCAGCGACTGGTAGATCGTCGGCGCCCCGGGCAGCACGGTGATCCGCTCCCGCTCGATCAGCCGGACCGTGGTCGCCGGGTCGAACACGGCCTGGGGCACCAGGGTCGCGCCGGTGAGCAGGCTCGCCAGGATGCCGATCTTGTAGCCGAAGCTGTGGAAGAACGGATTCACCACCAGGTAGCGGTCGCCCGTGCGCAGTCCGGCGAGCTGGGCCCAGGCCGCGGCCACACCGAGGGACTGGTGGTGCGCGCTCATCGCGCCCTTGCTGCGGCCGGTGGTGCCCGAGGTGTAAAGAATGTCGCTGACGTCGTTGTCCCGCACCGATTCCGCCCGCGCCGCCACCGCGTGCGGCGAAACCGGCGAGCGAGCCAGGTCGGGGGCTGGGGCGGCGGAGTCGACTGGGATGCGCAGCACGGTGCGCAGTTCCGCTGGCAACCCGGCCCGGCGCAGTTCGGCGAGGCGGTCGACGCCGAGGAAAACCTCGGTGGCCACCAGGACTTTCGCGCCGCTGCGGGTGAGCACGTCCAGAGCTTCCGCCGCGGTGAACCGGGTGTTGAGCGGGACCAAGGTGCCGCCTGCGTACAACGCGCCGAGCGCGGCCACAATCCAGTGCGCCGTGTTCGGCCCCAGCACCGCCACCCGGTCGCCCGGGTGCAGGCCCGCGCCGAGGAACACCCCGGCCGCCGCGCGCACCCGGTCCAGCAGGCCGGTGAAGTTCCAGCGGGTCTCGCCGTCCACCACGGCCTCGGCCGCGCCGAAGTGCTGCGCCGCCGAGTGCAACGCCGCGGGGATGGTGCTGGGATTCACCGAACACCTCCAAGCAAGTGCTTGGTAGGCTAGCCTACGCAGGTCGGTGCGCCTTGAGAAGCCTGGAGGCCGACATGGATACGTTCCGTTGCGCGGTCAGGGAATGGCTCGCGACCAACCTGACCGGCGAGTTCGCCGCGCTGCGCGGTCTTGGCGGGCCGGGCCGCGAACACGAGGCTTTTGAGCAGCGGCTGGCCTGGGACCGGCGCCTCGCCGCGGCCGGCTGGACCTGCCTGGGCTGGCCCCTGGAACACGGTGGCCGCGGACTGTCCCTGGCCGAACAGGTCATCTTCCACGAGGAGTACGCGCGGGCCGAGGCCCCGGCCCGGGTGAGCCATGTGGGTGAGGAGTTGCTGGGGCCCACGCTGATCGCCTTCGGTTCACCCGAACAGCGGCAACGGTTCCTGCCGGAGATCGCCGCGGTGCGCGAGCTGTGGTGCCAGGGCTATTCCGAACCGGAGGCCGGATCGGACCTGGCCGCGGTGCGCACCACCGCGCGCCGGTACGGCGACGAGTGGGTGGTCAACGGACAGAAGGTGTGGACCTCGCTGGCCCATCTGGCCCAATGGTGTTTCGCGCTGGTGCGCACCGAACCGGGCTCGCGGCGCCAGGCCGGGCTGTCCTACCTGCTGATCCCGATGGACCAGCCGGGCGTGCGGGTCCGGCCGATCCGGCAGCTCACCGGCACCGCCGAGTTCAACGAGGTCTTCTTCACCGACGCCCGCACATCCGCGGAACTCGTTGTGGGCCAACCGGGTGACGGCTGGCGGGTGGCGATGGGCACGCTGACCGTGGAACGCGGCGCGGCCACCCTGGGTCAGCAGGTCGGGTTCCGGCGGGAGCTGACCGCGCTGGTGGAACTGGCCAGGGACTGTGGTGCGCTGGAAGATCCGGGCATCCGGGAACGGGTGACCAGGGCCTGGATCGGCCTGGAGGTCATGCGGGCGCAGGCAGTGCGCACGATGTCCGGGCCACGCACCGGATTCGAGGCCTCGGTGGCCAAACTGTGCTGGTCCCGCTGGCATCGCGGACTCGGCGAGCTGGCCATGGCGGTGCGCGGCGCGGCCGGGCTGACCGCGCCGGGAGACCTGGACCGGTGGCAGCGGCTGTACCTGTTCAGCCGCGCCGACACCATCTACGGCGGCTCGGACGAGATCCAGCGCAACATCATCGCGGAACGGATTCTGGGGCTGCCCAAGGAGGTTCGGCCGTGAAGCCACCCGAGGGACACGGGCTGCTGACCGGGAAGGTCGCGGTGGTCACCGCGGCCGCGGGCACCGGGATCGGCGCGGCCGCCGCCGAACGCTGCCTCCTGGAGGGCGCGGCGGTGGTGGTCAGCGACTGGCATGAACGGCGACTGGCCGAGACGGTCGAGCGGCTGGCCGCCGAACACGGAGACCGGGTGACCGGGATTCCCTGCGATGTCACCGACGAAGCCCAGGTGCAGCACCTGTTCACCGGCGCGTCCGTCCACTTCGGACGACTCGACGTAGTGATCAACAACGCTGGGCTCGGTGGCACCGCGTCGATCCTGGACATGACCGACGAGCAGTGGCAACGGGTCCTGGACGTGACGCTGAACGGGACCTTCCGGTGCACCAGGGCGGCGTTGCGGCTGCTGGTCGAGCAGGGCGAGGGCGGCGCCATCGTCAACAACGCCTCGGTGATCGGGTGGCGCGCCCAGGCCGGGCAGGCACACTACGCTGCGGCCAAGGCGGGCGTGATGGCGTTCACCCGGTGCACCGCGCTGGACGTGGCCCAGCACGGCATCCGGGTCAACGCGGTCGCGCCCAGCCTGGCCACGCATCCCTTCCTGGCCAAGGTGACCAGCGCGGAACTGCTCGCCGAACTGGCCGGGCGGGAGGCGTTCGGCCGGGCGGCGCAGCCCTGGGAGGTGGCCACCGTCATGATCTTCCTCGCCAGCGACTACGCCACCTACCTCACCGGCGAGGTGCTGTCGGTGAGCAGCCAGCACCCGTGACCAAGGAGAACCGCGTGACCCCACGACGTGCCCCCGACACCGGCGGATCGCAGCGCCGGGCCGAACTGCTCGCGCTGGCCGCGCGACTGTTCGCCGAACGCGGGTTCCGGGCGACCACGGTCCGCGACATCGCCGACGCCGCCGGGATCCTCTCCGGCAGCCTGTACCACCACTTCGACTCGAAGGAGTCGATGGCCGATGAGATCCTCACCGGGTTCCTGAACGAGCTGTTCGGGCGCTACCGGGAGATCACCGCCACCGACCTCGGCCCGCGGCAACGCCTGGAACAGGTCGTGATCAGCTCCTTCGAGTGCATCGACGCGCACCACGCCGAGGTGGCGATCTACCAGAACGAGGCCAAATACCTGGCCCAGCAGGAACGGTTCGGCTACCTCGGCGACCACAACGTGGAATTCCGCAAACTGTGGGTGGGCATCCTGGAGGACGGGGTGCGCGCCGGGGTGTTCCGGCCGGACCTGGATGTCGAGCTGGTGTTCCGGTTCGTCCGGGACACCGTGTGGGTGGCGGTGCACTGGTACCGGCCGGACGGCCCGCTGTCCGCGCAGGACGTGGCCCGGCAGTACCTCGGCATCCTGCTCGACGGCATCGCCACCCGGCGACGTCCCGTCCGCAAGGCGTAGGTGATCAGAGGAGGAGAGTTCCGTGCCCGAGGCGTACCTCATCGACGCAGTACGCACTCCGGTCGGCCGCCGCGGCGGCGGACTCAGCACCATCCACCCGGCGGACCTGGGCGCGCACGTGATCACCGCGCTGTTCGAGCGCACCGGCGCCGATCCGTCCGAAGTGGACGATGTGATGTTCGGCTGCGTGGACACCATCGGCGCCCAGGCCGGGGACATCGCGCGCACCGCGTGGCTGGTCGCCGGCTACCCGGAGCAGGTGCCAGGGGTGACCGTGGACCGGCAGTGCGGATCAAGCCAGCAGGCCCTGCACTTCGCCGCCCAGGCGGTGATGAGCGGCACCGCGGACCTGGTGGTGGCCGGCGGCGTGCAGAACATGAGCCGCATCCCGATCGGCTCGGCGATGACCCTGGGTGAGCAGTTCGGCGACCCGACCCCGACCGCCATGTCGCCAGGCTGGGCACACCGCTACGGCGATGAGGAGCTGTCCCAGTTCCGGGCGGCGGATCACATCGCCCTGCGCTGGGAGATCAGCCGGGCGGAGATGGAGGAGTTCGCCCTCGCCAGTCACCAGCGGGCGATCGCGGCCAGGGCCGAGGGCCGCTTCGACTGCGAGATCGTGGCCTGCAACGGCATCTCCGACGACGAGACCCCCCGCGCGGACACCACCCTGGAACGAATGTCCGGCCTGAAACCCCTGCGCGAGCACGGCCGCATCACCGCCGCCCTGTCCAGCCAACTCGCCGACGGCGCCAGCGCCATCCTGGTCGCCTCGGCAGAAGCCGTCCGCCGCTACAAGTTGCAGCCCCGCGCCCGGGTACACCACCTGTCCGCGCGCGGAGCGGACCCGGTGGCGATGCTGACCGCCCCGATCCGGGCCACCCGGCACGCGTTGCGCCGGGCAGGCATGACCGTGGACGACATCGACCTGTTCGAGGTCAACGAGGCCTTCGCGAGCGTGGTGCTGGCCTGGATGCGCGAGATCAAGGCCCCGTGGGAAAAGGTCAACGTCAACGGCGGCGGCATCGCCCTGGGCCACCCCATCGGCGCCACCGGCACCAAACTGACCGCGACCCTGCTCAACGAACTGGAACGCACCGGCGCCCGCTTCGGCCTGCAAACCATGTGCGAAGGCGGCGGCCAAGCCAACGTCACCATCATCGAACGCCTCCCCTAACCAAGCGCCAAACCGATCCTCCGGCGACGAAAACGGCCAACACCCCGTCCCAGAACGGCCAACACGCCAGCGAGGATTCAACCTCCGCGCGTGTTGGCCGTTGTCGTACGCCGAGTTGGCCGTTATGGACGGTGTGTTGGCCGTTGTTGTACGCCACGTTGGCCGTGGTGGGACGCCATGGGCACTGCGGTCGGGCGAAGCCCGGAACGGGCAGCGGGGGTGGCTTTTCGAAAACTTTCCCTGAGCGGTTCCCCATCCCCGTCAGCCTGGAGAGGACACACCGCATCTCACCGAGTGGCCCCTGCAACACAAACCGTCGCCAATCCTGCCCAGCGTGACGGGGGCCGCTCGGTGAGATGTGGTTTGGTATCGGAGGGCTGACGGGGATGGGGAACCGCACACGAGCACTGCTCTTTGCTCTTGAATTTCCCCCCATCCTTTGATTCCTGCCCGTCCGGCGAGGACGATCTTGATCTTCGGTTTTAAGATCAAAAAAGGATGGCCTCGCCGGCCGGGCAGACCACCGGAGGGGGTGGGGCAGATCAAGAGCCGGGTCCAGCGGGTTGCGGGGCGGGGTTTGGGCTGCCGACTTGAGACCCAGCGTGGCTCCGAGGGCTCGCGTGTTCTCCGTACGGCCTTCCGCCAGCCAACCACACCTCACCGAGCGGCCCCGGTCGCGTTGGGCGGGCAGGCGGCGGCAGGTTGCAGGGGCCACTCGGCGAGGCGCGGTCTGCATGCTCCAGGCCGTACGGAGAACACGCGAGGGCCCTCGTCGTGGGGGTTTCACCCCTCCGCCCCGTCCCACAACAGCCAACTCGCCGTCCGTAACGGCCAATTCGGCGTCCATAACGGCCAACTCACCGTGCAACAACAGCCAACACGCGGTTAGGTGGCGGGGCCTTGGGCGATGTGGAGGGTCATGGCGGTGAAGTCGAGGGTTACGTGGTAGGGCTTGTAGAAGGAGTGGGAGAAGTGGAGCAGGACGTCGAAGCCTTCGCGGCCTAGGGCGGGTTGGTCGTTCGCGTAGCAGTAGCTGTCCTTGGCTATGGCGTTGCCGAGGCGGACTTCCTTTGGGTAGCAGGGGTAGGTGGTGAGGAACTGGCCGCCGGCTGAGGTTTCCAGTGGGCGGTCGTGGTCGATGCGGACTCGTAGCTGCTTGGCTGTTTCCTGGGTCATGCCGGCGAGCATCTCGCCGGTTCCGCCGATGTTCAGGCCTGCCACCCGCGGACCGGAGTCGACGACGCTGCCCTTGCTGAACAGCAGGTGCTCGCGGGCCAGCCACAGCGGCAGTTGCTCGGCGCCCGCTCGTTCGGCGGCGGCGCGGGCCTGCCTGGCCGTGCCCGGGGTTCGGCGGCGCAGGATCAGGGACCGGCCCGCGTAGTCGATGGTGGTCAGGAAGTGGTACAGGATCCAGGTGCCGATCAAGCCGTCCGCGCCGACCCGGGCCTCGCCGTCGGACCAGCGTACGGGGATGTTGCGGAGTTCGAGGTCGCCCAGTCTGAAGGAGTCCAGGACCCCGTAGTAGCTCCACACGAGCTTGCCCTCGAACTCGTGCTGTTCCTTGGCGACGGCCTGCAGTCCGGCTTCTCTGGCGGTTTTCTCCGACAGGTTCAGCGGCCCGACGCGGGTGTAGAACGAGAGCTTCTTGGGTGGGCCGCCGTTGATTGACGCCTCTACCAGCGGCACCGGGTCCAGCTGCTGCCATGGCACCCGCGCGCTGTCGCCGTGGATCTGATACGGCTCACCGCGGAATGCCGCGAACAACTTGGCCGTGTTCTCCTGGCCTGCCGCCTGCCAGCGGGGCGCCGCCAGGGCGAACTTGTCCTGCCGGATATAGCAGTCGGCCAGCAGCCGGTTGGCGTCTTTGTCCTGCGGCGCCAGTGTGATGGCCGTGGTGAGGTATTTCTCGGCGTCGGGGAAGTTGTTGGACAGCAACCCCACATAGCCGCGCTGGCGGGCGGCGCGCACGTTGCCGGGGTCGGTGGTCAGGATTTTCTCGTAGGCGCGACCGGCCTGGTCGAATTTCCCGGCCTTGAACAGGGTGTCCGCGTCACCGGCGGGGCCGGTCTGGGCCAGGGCCGACTCGCCCAGCAGTGGTGCGGCCGCGGCGGTGCTGGCCAGTACGGCCATCGCCCGCAACGCCGAACGCCGATCGAACTCACTGGTCATCGCTGCAACCTCGGATCTTTGGTGGGGTCGGGATACTGGGATGGACAGCCGTTCCTGATGGCTTGGGGGCGTAGTTCGTAGTGCCAGGGCTCATTGCCGTAGATCTGGCACAGCCCGTACTCGGCGCCGTGCTTGGACAGCCACGTGGTGGCTTTGGCGGGTCCGATGTCGACCGCGTCGCCGGAGACGTGCAGCGAGGTTTCCGCGGTGGCCACCCAGCGGGCGGCCTCCTTTTTCGAGCCGTACTTCGCGACCGCGTCGCGGAGTAGTCGTTCCTGGTGTTCCGGGGAACGCCAGCCGCTGTTGACGACGAACTGGATCCCTTTCTCCTCGGCGTCCTTCGCGGCTTTCCGCAAGGCGTCGAGCAGAGCGGGGCTGAGTTTGGTCACGGCCGGAACGTCATTGGCGAAGACCGTCACACCGTCCGGGACCGAACCGTCGGTCATGGTGAGATCAGGTGGGCCATGCCGGTCGCCGTGGGGAATGTCGAGGGAGGACAGGGGCGAGGCGGATGGCCACAGCTGGATGAGGACAACGAGAAGTGCGGCCGCGCCGATCGCGAGGCTGACCAGGATTGCCGTCCGGGTACGGCGGGGCGCCGTTCGTGCTGATTCGCCGAGGGTCATACCGCCAGTGAAGGCAGCGCGGTGTTGTCAGCCCGTATGCGGTTTTTGATATGCCGACGATATGCGTGTCAGGCGGGGGTGAAGTAGTCCCGGGGGTTGGTGATCAGCATCTGGTCGATGGCCGACTGGGGAACGTCCTGGGCCAGCAGGGCGGGGATGACGGTGTCGCTGAGGTAGTCGTAGCGCCAGTTGGGCAGCATTTGTTCCTTGACGCCGGGTGGGAACCAGTCGATGTGGCTGCAACTGTCCTGGGACAGCACCATCCGCTCCGCGTAACCCGCCGCGCACAGCGCCCGCACGGTCTCGATCCGCTGCTCGGCGGTGATCGCCAGATCCAGCCCAAAACGGTCCATGCCGAGGTAGGAACCGTTGTCCGCCAAGCGTTTCAACAGATCCAGGTCAGTGCTGTCGCCGACGTGGCCGAGCACCACCCTGGACAGGTCCACACCCTCGGCCTTGAGCAGGGCCTGGACTTCCAGTGGCGTGTCGTTGGTGACGCTGGTGTGCACGGTGATCGGCGCGCCGGTCCGGTGGTGGGCGGCGATGACCGCGTGCAGCACCCGGGTGACGTCCGGGGTCAGGCCGTGGATGTCGGCGGCGCACTTGAGGAACGCCGCGCGCACACCGGTGCCCGCGATGCCCTCGGTGAGGTCGTGCAGGAACAGCGGGATCAGCGGGTCCTCGCCGCCGAGAGTGGTGCCCGGCCCGCGGTGGTGCAGGCTCAGCGGCACGTCGCGGTAGGTGTAGAGGCCGGTGGCGACGATGATCGTCAGATCCGGCACCCGCGCCGCCACCCGGAGCAGGCGCGGGATGTCCCGGCCCAGGCCCAGCACGGTGGGATCGGCGATGGCGGTGATGCCCGTGTCGCGCAGGGCCCGCAGCCGGGTGACCGCGTTGTCGATCTCGGCGGACTCGTCCCACAGGTGCGGGTAGTTGGCCATGATCTCGGGGTCCTGGACGAACACGTGCTCGTGCATCAGGGTGCGACCGAGCTGGTCCGGGTCCTTCGCGCCGCCGACGGTGTGCACGATTGGCATGTCCTCCTGCATACCAGGCGGGCAGGTGTGGTGCGATGGGCCGCACGGTGAAGGAGGCGGCATGACGAGTCAGCGGGCCGGTCAGGTGCTGGGCGCGAACCTGCGGGAACGGCGGGAGGCCCTCGGTATCTCGCTGTCCGAACTGGCCAGGCGATCCGGCATCGCCAAGGGCACGCTCTCCCAGCTGGAGTCCGGCTCAGGCAACCCCACCATCGAGACGGTGTTCAGTTTGTCGAACGCTCTTGATGTCCCGGTTTCCAGTTTGCTGACTGAACAGGCCGACCCGGACGTGGTGGTGGTGCGCTCGGCCGACCTGGAGGTGCTCAGCGGCGAGGCGGTTGATCTGCGCCTGCTGCGGCGGATCGAGCACGGCGGCGCGGTGGTGGAGGTCTACGACCAGCGGGTGCGACCGGGCGTGGTGCAGGAATCCGCTGGTCACCCGGGGTTTGAGCACACCGCTGTGGTGACCGGGACGCTGCGGGTGACGGTGCACGGGCGGGTGCACGAGATCGGCCCAGGCGACTATGTGCGCTTCCGCGCGGGCGCCCCGCACCAGTACGCGGCGGTGGACGGCGAGGTGCGGTCGGTGCTGCTGCTGGAACATCCGCCGGAGTAGCCGCCGTTGACGGCGACCGGTCCGGCACCTAGCCTCGGGATCGTTCATTTTACTGAACGATGGGAGGTGGGTGTGGCGGCGGACGTCGTGGTGGTCGGAGCCGGGGTGATCGGGGCGGCGTGCGCGTACGCGCTGCGGCGGGCCGGGTTGCGGGTACTGGTGCTGGAACGGGGCACGCCCGCTTCGGGGACGACCGCGGCCGGGGAAGGGAACGTGCTGGTCTCGGACAAGGCGCCGGGACCGGAGCTGGAGCTGGCGGTGGAGTCCCGGCGGTTGTGGCCGGGGGTGCTGGCGGAGTTGGGGGCGGCGGAGCGGGCCAGGCGGGCGGACGCGGCCGGGAACGCGGGCGGCGGGGTGGGAACGGCTGGTCTGGCGGCTGCGCGGGGCCGGGCGGGCAGCGGCGTCGCGGATTCGCGGACCGGGCCGGGCGGGCTTTCCGGGGCGAGTCCGGCGGGCTTGGCCGTTGGTCCCGGCGAGGCGGGTCCGGGCGCGCGGGGCGATGCCGAGGCGCCAGTGGGTGAAGCGGCGTCGCTGGCCGAGCTGGCCGGGGTCGAGTGGGAGGCCAAGGGTGGACTGACCGTCGCCACCCGGGATCCGGGGCCGTTGTTCGAGTTCGCGGCGGCACAGCGAGCCGCCGGGGTGGATGCCCGGGTGGTCGAAGATCCCTGGGACCTGGAGCCGCACCTGACGCGGCGGGCCACCGGCGCCGTGCACTACCCGGAGGACGCCCAGGTACAGCCCGTGCTGGCGGCGACCGCCTTGCTGCGCGGGATGCCGGTGCGCTCCGGGGTCACCGCGCTCGGACTGGCGCCGGGCGGGGTGCTGACCTCCGAGGGCGTGATCCGGTGCGGTGCCGTGGTCAACGCGTGCGGACCGTGGGCCGGGGAGTTCGCGGCGGTGATGGGTGCGCCGATCCGGGTGCTGCCCCGGCGGGGCATGGTCCTGGTGACCGGGCCGTTGCCGGAAGTGGTGCGGCACAAGGTGTATGACGGCGACTACGTGGGCGCGGTGGCCAGTGGCGACGCGGCCTTGCAGACCTCGGCGGTGGTGGAGTCGACCCGGGGCGGGACCGTGTTGATCGGGTCCAGCCGGGAGCGGGTGGGCTTCGACGAATCGTTGCGGGTGCGGGTGTTGCGGGAGCTGGCGGTCAAGGCGATGGCGTTGTTCCCGGTACTCGGCGAGGTGCCGGTGATGCGGGCTTATGGCGGGTTCCGGCCTTACGCGCCGGACCATGTGCCGATCATCGGGGCGGATCCGCGGGTGCCGGGGTTGTGGCACGCCACCGGACACGAGGGCGCGGGGATCGGGTTGGCCCCGGCGACCGGGGAACTGCTGGCGGACTTGGTGTTGGGCCGCTCACCCCGGGTGGATCCGCGGCCGTTCCGGGTGGATCGGGCGGCGGTGCTCGGGTGAGCGGGATCTGGGTTGAGGTGGACGGGGTTCGGGTGGCGGCGGTGCCTGGGCAGACGGTGGCCGGGGTGTTGCTGGGGCTGGGGCGGACTTCCTGGCGGAGCACGCGGCGGGACGGGCGGCAGCGAGGGGTGTTCTGCGGGATCGGGGTGTGTTTCGACTGCCTGGTCGTGGTGAACGGGGTGCCTGATGTCCGGGCCTGTCAGCGCCGGGTCGCCGACGGGGACGTGGTTCGGGCGCAGTGCGGGGCCGAGCTTCCGGAGGACTGCTGATGTCGCGGGTCGTGGTGGTCGGGGCCGGACCCGCGGGACTCGCGGCGGCCTGGGCGGCGGCTTCTGTTGGGGCTTCGGTGTTGCTGGTGGATTCCGGGGCCGCGGTGGGTGGGCAGTATCGGCGGCAGTCGGGGTTGCGGGCGGCGCGGGTGCCGGTGCATCCGTTGATCGAGTGGCTGCCGGAGACCTCGGTGTGGGCCGTGGAAACCGTGGCGGGCAGGCATCGGGTCCGGTTGCAGACCGGGGCCGCCGACGCGCCGGGACGTCGTATGTCCACTGTGGACACTGCGGCGCTGGTGATCGCGACCGGGGCCTATGACCGGGTGCTGCCGTTTCCTGGCTGGGATTTGCCGGGGGTGTACACGGCGGGTGCCGCGCAGGCTTTGGCCAAGGGGCAGGGAATCTCGGTGGGGCGTCGGGTGCTGGTTGGCGGGACCGGGCCGTTCCTGTTGCCGGTGACGCGGTCCTTGGTTGAGGTGGGGGCCCGGGTCGCGGAAGTGGTGGAGGCCAACTCGGTGGGCAGTTCCTGGGGGTGGCGGCGGGATCCGTTGGGGGCGTTGGGGAAGGTGGGGGAGCTGGCGGGGTACGGCGGGATGCTGGCCCGGCGGCGGGTGCCGGTGCGGTTCGGGGCCGCTGTTGTCGCGGCGCACGGGGAATCGCGGGTTGAGGCGGTCACCGTGGCCCGGCTGGACCGGGAGTGGCGCCCGGTAGCCGGGAGCGAGCGGGTTGTTGAGGTTGACGCGGTGTGCCTGGGGTTCGGGTTCACCGCGCAGCTTGAACTGGCCGTCTCGGCCGGGTGCCGGATCGAGGACGGGGCCGTGGCCGTCGACCCGGCGCAGCGGACCTCCGTCGCCGGGGTGTTCGCGGCGGGCGAGGTGACCGGGATCGCCGGGGCCGGGCCCGCCGCCGCCGAAGGGACCGTGGCGGGGTACGCGGCCGCCGCGCGGGTCGGGCGGGCGGTCGCCGTGCCCCGGGACGCGCTGCGGATGGTGCGCGCCGGGCGGCGGTTCGGGCGGGCTTTGGCGACCGCCTATCCGGTGCGATCCGGTTGGCGGGACTGGGTTTCCGCGGACACCGTGGTGTGCCGGTGCGAAGAGGTCCGGATGTCCGACTTGTGTGCCGCCGTGGCACAGGGTGCGCTGGGGATGCGGGCCGTGAAGCTCGTCAGCCGAGCCGGGCTCGGACTGTGTCAGGGACGGATCTGCGGGCGGATCGTCGGTGAACTCACCGGCGCCCCGTTCACCCAGAACCGGCCGATCGCGGTTCCGGTGCGCCTGCGGGACCTGGCGGCCGTCGAGGACGAGGAGGAGAGCTGAGTTGAGCACCGAGAAACTGGACGGCGTGATCGTGGCGACCGCGCTGCCCTACACCGAGGACGCCGCCGCGCCCGCGGGACTGCGACCCGACCTGGACCGCTACGCCGAACACTGCCGCTGGCTGGTGGACAACGGCTGCCGCGGCGTCGGACCCAACGGCTCGCTCGGCGAGTACTCCTCGCTGACCGACGCCGAACGCCGCGTGGTGGCCCGTACCGCGGTGGACGCCGTGCGCGGCAAGGGAATCGTCGTGGTCGGCGTGCACGGCGTCGGCGCGCACCAGGCCCGCTACTGGGCCGAACTGGCCGCCGAGGACGGTGCGCACGGGGTGCTGTGCCTGCCGCCCACGATGTACCGGGCCAACCCGGCCGAGGTGCTGCACCACTTCCGCGAGGTGGCCAAGGCCGGACTGCCGGTGATGGTCTACAACAACCCCATCGACACCAAGGTCGACCTCACCCCCGAACTCCTCGCCGAGATCGCCCAGATCGAGAACATCGTGGCGGTCAAGGAATTCTCCGGCGATGTGCGGCGGGTACTGGAGATCCGCGAGCAGGCCCCCGAACTGACCGTGGTCGCCGGGGCCGACGACGTCGTCCTGGAAAGCCTGCTGATGGGCGCCACCGGCTGGTTCGCCGGCTTCCCCAACGTCTTCCCCGCCGAGTCCGTCCGGCTGTATGAGCTTGCCACCCAAGGGAAACTCGCCGAGGCGCGGGAGCTGTACGAACCACTGGTGGCCGCGTTCCGCTGGGACTCGCGGGTGGAGTTCGTGCAGGCCATCAAGTACGGCATGGACCACGTCGGCCGCTACGGTGGACCCTGCCGCCCGCCCCGCGGCCCGCTCGCACCCGAGCAGCTGGACCGGTTGCGCGCGGACATGATCCGGGCCGTCGACTCGCTGCGGGCGGGCTGACATGCGCGCGGCCCGGTACTTCAGCGCGGTCGACTCGCACACCGAGGGCATGCCCACCCGGGTGATCACCGGCGGCGTCGGGGTCATCCCCGGCGACACCATGGCCGCGCGCCGCGAACACTTCATCACCCACCTCGACCACCTTCGCGAACTGCTGGTCAACGAACCCCGCGGGCACGCCGCGATGAGTGGCGCGATCCTGCAACCGCCCACCATCCCGGAGGCCGACTGGGGTGTGCTCTACATCGAGGCCTCCGGCTGCCTGCCCATGTGCGGGCACGGCACCATCGGCGTGGCCACCGTGCTGGTGGAGACCGGCATGGTCGAGGTCAGCGAACCCATGACCAGGGTCCGCCTGGACACCCCGGTCGGCCTGGTCGTGGCCGAGGTCGAGGTCCGGGACGGGCGGGCCCTGCACGTCACCATCCAGAACGTGCCCGCCTACACCGACCGCCTGGACGCCACCGTCGAGGTGCCCGGCTACGGCAAGGTTCGCTACGACCTCGGCTACGGCGGCAACTTCTACGCCATCCTGCCCCTGGCCCAGCTCGGCATCCCGTTCGAGCGCACCGAAAAAGACCGCATCCTGGCCGCCGGACTGTCCATCATGGACGCCATCAACGCCACCGACCGCCCGGTTCACCTCCTGGAACCCGGCATCAACGGCTGCAAGCACGTCCAATTCACCGCACCCGGCCGGCACGGCGGGCACGCCCGCAACGCGATGGCCATCCACCCCGGCTGGTTCGACCGATCCCCCTGCGGCACGGGAACATGCGCGCGGATGGCGGTGTTGCACAGTCGGGGCGAGCTTGAGGTCGGCGCCGACTTCGTCAACGAGTCCTTCATCGGCACCCGCTTCACCGGGCGGATCACCGGGGAGACCACCGTGGCCGACCGGCCCGCGATCATCCCCGCCGTCACCGGACGCGCGTGGATCACCGGGATGGGCCAGTACCTGCTCGACCCGACCGATCCGTTCCCGAGGGGGTTCGTGCTGTGAGCACCATCGTGTCCACCAGTCCGCAGCGGCCCGGCGACATCGTCGTGGAGACCGCGGCCGCCGACCGGGCCGCCGTCGAAGCCACCGTGGCCCGCGCCCGCGCCGCCGGCCGGGACTGGGAGGACGCCGGACCCGCCGTGCGCTCGGCCGCGCTGACCGCCGCCGTCGCCGAATTCGAGCGGGACTCCGCGCACCTCACCGACCTCATCGTGCGCGAGGTCGGCAAACCACGGCAGGAAGCCGTCGCCGAGGTGGCCCGGTCCATCGCCATCCTGCGCTACTACGCCCAGCAGGCCTACGACCCGGCCGGGGAGAACTACCCCACCGGCGGCGGCCTGGCCTTCACCACCCGGCGCGCCCGCGGCGTCGCCGGACTCGTCACCCCGTGGAACTTCCCCCTGGCCATCCCGGTGTGGAAGCTCGCCCCCGCGCTCGCCGCAGGCAACGGGGTGGTGATCAAGCCCGCGCCGGAGGCCACCGCGGTCGCCCAGCGGTTCGCCACCTTGCTCGACCGGGTGCTGCCCGCCGGACTCCTCGCCGTCACCCCCGGCGGCGCGGAAACCGGCTCGGCCCTCCTGGACACCGTGGACGTGGTGTCCTTCACCGGATCCACCACGGTCGGCCGGATCATCTCGGTGGCCGCCGCCCAGCGCGGCATCCCGGTGCAGGCCGAGATGGGCGGCCTCTCCGCCACCATCGTGCTGCCCGACGCCGACCTGGACCGGGCCGCGCACGATGTGGCCCGCGCCGCCATGGGCTACGCCGGGCAGAAATGCACCGCCACCAAACGGATCTTCGTCGTCGGCGACCCCGGCCCGTTCACCGAACGCCTCGAAGCCGCGGTCACCGGACTGCGGGTGGCCGACCCGGCCGAGAGCCCCGACCTCGGCCCGGTGATCACCGAAGGCGCCCGCAAGCAGGTCCTCACCGCCGCCGCCCAGGCCGAGGCCGCCGGTGGCCGGCTGCTCACCACGCCCTACACCGAGGCCACCGACGGCTGGTACCTCAACCCGGTGATCGTCGACCGGATCGGCCCGGACGCGCCGCTGTTCCACGAGGAGGTCTTCGGCCCCATCGCCGCCCTCGCCGGGGTGGCCACCGTGGCGGAGGCCTTCGAACGGGCCAACGGCACCCAGTTCGGGCTGGTCACCTCGGTGTACACGGCCGACCTTGGCGCGGCGCTGACCGCGGTCCGGCGCAGCGAGTCCGGCATGGTCAAGGTCAACCTGCCCACCAACGGCGTCGACTTCCACCTGCCCTTCGGTGGCGAGAAACACTCCGGGTACGGCGAGAAGGAGCAGGGCAAGGCCGCCGTCCGGTTCTACACCAGGGACCGTACTGTGCAGGTACAGGCGTGAACACGGCAGGAGGAGCAGTGACTACCCAGAACGAGGCGGAGGAACCCGCCCGGCGCGACCCGATCCGGCCGATTGATGCCGAGGGCTTCCGGGCCCTCATCGGCACTGGCTGGGGCCCCGCGGACCGCGCGGTCCGGGTGCCCGAGGGCCTGGCCAAGGCCTCGGCGGCGCACCGCTCCCGGCTCTCCGCCGCCCTGCCGGGCAAGCGCATCGCGGTCGCCGCGGGCCGCGCCCCGGTTCGCGCCAACGACACCGACTACGACTTCCGCGCCGACAGCGACTTCGTCTGGCTGACGGGGTGCCAGGCCGAGGGCGCGGTGCTGGTGATGACCCCCTCCGGCGGCGGCCACGACGCGGTGCTGCACCTGCGGCAGCCCGCCCGCGCCGACGAGCCGGACTTCTTCGCCAACGCCCGCGATGGCGAACTGTGGATCGGCCCGGTGCCCGGCCTGCCCGACTGGTCGGCAGCGCTGGAGATCCCGGTGCGGCCGATCGAGGAACTGCCTTCCGCGCTGCGCGGGGCGATCCCGGCGGTGCTGGTCACCAGCGGCGTCGAACCACTCCTGGACGCACTCGCGCCCGGCACGGTGAGTGAGACGTTGCAGCTGCGGCGCACCCTGTCCGAACTGCGCCGGATCAAGGACGACTGGGAGATCGGCCAGCTCCAGCAGGCCATCGACGCCACCGTGCTCGGCTTCCAGGACGTGGCCCGCGAACTGCCGTACGCGATCAGCCGCGGCGGCGAGCGCTGGCTGCAGGGCACCTTCGACCGGCGCGGCCGCACCGAGGGCAACGGCGTCGGCTACGCCTCCATCCTGGCCGCCGGACCGCACGCCCCGGTGCTGCACTGGGTGCGCTGCGACGGCCCGGTGCCCGAGGACTGCGCACTGCTCATGGACGCCGGCGTCGAGGTCCGCACCCTCTACACCGCCGACGTGACCAGGACCTTCCCGGTCTCCGGCACGTTCAGCGAGCCGCAGCGGCGGATCTATGACCTGGTGCACCAGGCGCACACCGCGGCGATGGCCGAGGTCAAGCCGGGCGCGGAGTACCGGGCCTTCCACAACAAGGCGATGGAGGTCATCGCCACCGGCCTGCACGAGTGGGGCCTGCTGAAGGTCTCGGTGGCCGAGGCCCTGGACCAGAACGGCCAGCAGCACCGGCGGTACATGGTGCACGGCACCGGCCACTACCTGGGCCTGGACGTGCACGACTGCGCCTCTTCCAGCGCCAAGGCCTACCACGCGGGCACCCTGGAGGCCGGGATGACGCTGACGGTGGAGCCGGGCCTGTACTTCCACCCCAACGACGAGACCGTGCCCCCGGAACTGCGCGGTATCGGCGTCCGGATCGAGGACGACCTCCTGGTCACCGACACCGGCAACGAGGTGCTGTCCCAGGCGCTGCCGATCACCGCCGACGGCATCGAGCAGTGGGTGCAGTCGCACCTGCCGCGCTGAGCTTGACCGGGCCGCGCCGGGAATCCCCGGTGCGGCCCGGGTTTCAGCGGTCGGTGACCTTGCCGTTGTCCACGTGCAGGTGCCGGGTGGTGGCGACCGTGTCCAGCATCCGCCGGTCGTGCGTGACCAGCAACAACGTGCCCGGATAGTTCGCAAGGGCCTGTTCGAGCTGTTCGATGGCGGGCAGGTCCAGGTGGTTGGTCGGCTCGTCCAGGACCAGGAGGTTGACGCCGCGGGCCTGGAGCAGGGCGAGAGCGGCGCGGGTGCGTTCGCCGGGGGAGAGGGTCGCGGCCGGGCGGGTCACGTGCACCGCGTTCAGCCCGAACTTGGCCAGCAGCGTGCGCACCTCGGCCGGGGCCTGCTCGGGCACGGCCGCGTTGAAGGCGTCCACCAGTGGTTCGCCGCCGAGGAACAGGCCGCGGGCCTGGTCGACCTCGCCGACCACCACGCCCGGACCGAGTGACGCCTGGCCCGAGTCGAGTTCTGCGCGGCCCAGCAACGCGGCCAGAAGGGTGGATTTCCCGGCCCCGTTGGCGCCGGTGATGGCGACCTTGTCCGCCCAGTCGACCTGCAGGTCCACCGGTCCGAGGGTGAAGCCGCCGCGCCGCAGCACCGCCGCCCGCAGCGTCGCCACCACCGCCCCCGCGCGGGGTGCGGCGGCGATCTCCATGCGCAGCTCCCACTCCTTGCGTGGTTCCTCCACCACGTCCAGGCGTTCGATCAGCCGCTCGGTCTGCCGGGCCTTGGAGGCCTGCTTCTCGGTGGACTCGCTGCGGAACTTGCGGCCCTGCTTGTCGTTGTCCCCGGCTTTGCGGCGGGCGTTCTTGACGCCCTTCTCCATCCAGGACCGCTGGGTGCGGGCCCGCGCTTCCAGGGCGGAGACGGTGTCGGCGTAGTCGTCGTACTGGTCGCGGGCGTGCCGCCGGGCCACCTCGCGTTCGGTGAGGTAGGCGGTGTAGCCGCCGCCGTAGCTGCGGATCTGCTGCTGGATCAGGTCGAGTTCGACCACCCGGTTGACCGTGCGGGTGAGGAACTCGCGGTCGTGGCTGACCAGGACCGTCCCGGCGCGCAGCCCGGTGACGAAGGCTTCGAGACGGTCCAGGCCGTCCAGGTCGAGGTCGTTGGTGGGCTCGTCGAGCAGGAAGATGTCGTACCGGCTCAGCAGCAGCGAGGCCAGTCCGGCCCGCGCGGCCTGCCCACCGGAGAGCCCGGTCATCGGCGCGTCCAGCCCGACGGTGAGTCCCAGGTCGGCGACCACCTCGCCCATCCGCTCGTCCAGGTCCGCGCCGCCGAGGGCCAGCCACCGTTCCAGGCTGTCGGAGTAGGCGTCGTCGGAGCCGGGCGCGCCCGCGGTCAGCGCTTCCAGGTCGGTGTCCATCCGGGTCTGCGCGGCGGCGACCCCGGTACGGCGGGCCAGGAAGTCCCGCACCGATTCCCCGGCCCGGCGTTCCGGTTCCTGGGGGAGGTGGCCGACGACGGCGCTGGGCGGGTTGAGCCGGATCGAGCCCTCCTCAGCGGCGAGCAGCCCGCCGAGGGTGCGCAGCAGGGTGGATTTGCCCGCCCCGTTCACCCCGACCAGGCCGATCACATCGCCGGGGGCGACGACCAGGTCCAGATCGGAGAACAGAACACGGTCCCCATGCCCTGCGGCGAGACCCTTGGCGACGAGTGTGGCGCTCATATCGAGGTGAATCGTAGGCGGCGGTCCGCAGCTCCCGCGATTCGGCCGTTGACCTCCAGTTAAATGGAGGAAATAGCCTCCGGATCATGATCTATGACAACGGAATCACCGTGGTCGCCGGGGCGACCGGGAACATCGGCGGCCGGGTGCTGGCCGAACTGCGTCGCCGGGGCCACCGGGTCCGGGCGCTGACCCGGAGTCCGGAACGAGCGGCGTTCCCGGACGGGGTGGAGGTGGCCGTGGGCGACCTGGCCGACCCCGGCAGCCTCCGCCCCGCGCTGGCCGGGGCGAGCGCGTTGTTCCTGCTCACCTACGACGCGGCCACCGGCGCCCCGCTGCGCACCGGCCCCGAACTGGCCACCGAGATCGCCGCGGCCGGGGTGCGCCGGGTGAGCACGCTGTGGGGCGGTGAGCCGGGGCCGGTGGAGCGGGCGATCGACGCGGCCGGGCTCGCCCAGACCGTGCTGCGGCCGGTGGAGTTCATGTCCAACACGCTGACCTGGGTCCAGTCGATCCGGGACGAAGGCGTGGTGCGGGAGGCTTTTCCCGAACTGCGCAGCGCCATGGTGCACGAGGACGACATCGCCGAGGTGGCGGTGCGCACGCTCACCGAGGACGGGCACGCCGGCCGCGACTACGTGCTCACCGGACCCGAGGTGCTGACCTTCGCCGACCGGGTCCGGCAGCTGGGCGCCGCGCTGGGCCGGGACCTCCGGTTCGTCGAGCTGACCGAGGAACAGGCCAAGGAGCGGATGCGGAGCTGGGGGGTACTCGGCCGAGGCGGTCGAGCACGTGATCGGCTGGTACGCCGATCCGCCGCGGGAGGGCTACACCGTGCACCCGGACGTTGAGCAGCTGCTCGGGCGGCCCGCGCGGACCTTCGCCGACTGGGTGGCCGAGCATGCCGGGGCCTTCCGCTGACCTCAGCCCACCCCGGTCAGCTCGGCGGAGAGGTCCCATAGGCGGGCCGCGGCCGCCGGGTCCCTGGCCCACGCTTTGACGCCGCCGATCAGCATGTCCTCGGTGTCCGCGGGCCGGGCCAGGGCGTTGTCCTGGCAGTACGCGCCACCGTGCCCGTCCAGTTCGGGCGCGGTCGCCGCCCACACGGCGGTGGCCGCGCCCTGCGCCGGGGTCTTGAACCCGGGCGCGGGGGTGCCGTCGGCGGCGAACCAGCCCAGGGCGAGCTGTTCCGCGCGCGGGATGTGGCGTTGCAGCGGGGTGAGGATGCTGCCGGGGTGCACGGCGAAGGACCGCACGCCCAGGGTGTCCAGGTGCAGGGCGAACAGGGCGTTCGCGGTTTTGCTCTGCGCGTAGGCCAGCCAGCGATCGTAGCCGGTGCGCCAGTGCGGGTCGGCCCAGCGGATGTCGGCGAGGAAATGGCCGGAGGAGCTGACCGACACCACCCGAGCGGTGCCGGACAGGGCCGGGCGGAGCTGGTTGACCAGGGCGAAGTGGCCGAGGTGGTTGACCGCGAACTGCGCTTCCCAGCCGGGGCCGACCCGGGTTTCCGGGCAGGCCATGATGCCCGCGTTGGCGATCACCAGGTCCAGGGTGCGGCCGGAGTCGAGGAACCGGGCGGCGAAGTCCCGGATGTCGTGCTGGTCGGCCAGGTCCAGGGCCTCGACCTCGGTGTCCGGGAGGTGGGTGCGGGCGATCTCGGGGCGGCGGGCCGGGACCAGGACGTGTGCGCCCGCGGCGGTCAGCGCGCGGGTGATCTCCAGGCCCAGCCCGGAATAGCCGCCGGTGACCAGGGCGGTGCGCCCGGTGAGGTCGATGCCGGTGAGGACTTCGGCGGCGGTGTGCTGCGCGGTGAAGGACATGCGACGACGCTAAAATCTAGAGTGTTCTCTAGGTCAAGGAGTGCCGTGGCTACGAGTGGCGGCGGGCTGCCGATCGGACGGGTCGCCGAGACGACCGGGTTGAGCGTGCACGCGCTGCGCTTCTTCGAGCGCGAAGGGCTGTTCCTGCGCGAGATCCCGCGCACCAGTGGCGGCCAGCGGCTCTTCGAGGAGTCCGATGTGGACTGGCTGGTGCTGTGCAACCGGCTGCGTGCCTCGGGCATGCCGATCACGGTGATCAAGGAGTTCGCCCGCCTGGTCCGGCTCGGACCCGGCAACGAGCCGGAACGCCTTGCCCTGCTGGAGGAACACGAGCGGGCGGTGCGGGAGAAGATCGCCGACCTGGAGGCGAATCTGGCGGTGATCCAGGGCAAGGTCAGCGCGTACCGGCGGCACGTCCGCGCGGGGACGGCCGCCGGTGTCTGGGCGCCGGAGGCTCAGGGGCGCATCTCGTAGCGGCCGGACAGCTCCGCCACCTCGCCCCACAGCCGCTCGAACCGCTCCCGGTCCACCACCGGGCCGCGCACGTGCGCCAGGGCCCAGGACCGCTGCGCGTCGGTGGCGGAAGCCTTGCCGTGCAAGGCCACCGCGTAACCGGAGAAGTCGCGGACCAGCACGTCGAAGACCTGGTCCAGGAGGTCCGGCGAGGATCCGGTCAGCTCGGCCTGTTCCAGGATCAGCTGGCCGTAGACGACCAGGGTGAACAGCTGACCCAGGTTGAGCAGGAAGTCCAGGTCCTTCTGCTGCGCCTCATCCGGGGCGGCGGTGGTGAGCAGCGTCTTGAGGCCGTCGGCCTGCTCCAGGAAGCGGGCCACGTTGGGGATCTTGGCGAAGCGTTCGTACACCGCGCGCCAGTCCTGGAAGCGGATCTTGCCCAGGCCGCGGGCCGGGCCCTGCCGGAAGAAGAACTCGTCGTCGGCGGCGTCGTGCCGGGTGGGCACGTCGGCGTACCCGGCCGGGTTGAACAGGTAGTTGGGCATGAACTTGAGCACCAGGGCCAGGTTGACGTGCACCGTGCCCTCCAGCTTGGGCAGCGCCCGGATGTGCGCGGTGGCCTGGTTGAAGTAGGTGTTCTTCTCGAAACCCTTGGCCGCGATGACATCCCACAGCAGGTCGATCACCTGCTCGCCCTCGGAGGTCACCTTCATCTTGGTGATCGGGTTGAACAGCAGGTAGCGCCGGTCCTCGGCGGTGGCGGAGCGGAAGTAGTCCACCGACCGGTCGGCGAACAGCTTCATCGCGGCCAGCCGGGCGTAGGCGTCCACGAAGTTCTGCCGCACGTGCGGGAACTCGGTGACCCGCTTGCCGTAGAGGATCCGGTTGTGCGCGTGCGTGATTGCCTCATAGTATGAGTGTTCAGAGATACCGATCGATGCCGTGCACAGGTTGAACTTGCCCACGTTGACCGTGTTCAGCGCCGCGCTGAAGGCGTCCGGGCCGGTGTGCAGGATGTCCTGCTCCCGCACCGGATAGTCCTCCAGGCGGAACTCGGAGACGTACATCTGCGAGTCGACCACGTTCTGCACCAGCGAGAACCGCTCGTGCTGGGAGTCTGCCGCGAAGAACACGTAACCCTCTGGACCGTCCACATCGGACCGTCGGCCGAACACCGAGACGATCCCGGCCACGTTGCCGTTGCCGATGTAGTACTTGTCCCCGGTCGCGGTGAACCCGCCGTCGGTGGCCGGGGTGAGGATCATGTCGGTGGAGTAGACGTCCGCGCCGTGTTCCTTCTCCGACAGGCCGAAGGCGAACACCGCGCCGCTGTCCAGGAGTTCGGCCGCCCGGTCGCGGGCTTGTTTGTTCTCGCTCATCCAGATCGGGCCCAGGCCGAGCACGCTGACCTGCCAGGTGTACCAGTACGGCAGGCCGTAGAAGCCGAGGATCTCGCTCAGCGCGGCGTTGCGCGCGGCGTCCCAGCGCTTGTGCTCGTCCCCGGCGGCGTCGGCGGCGGGAGTGTTGAAGGTGGCGAACAGCTTCTCCCGCCGCACGAAGTCCAGGAACTCCGTGTACCAGACCCGATCCAGGGCGTCGGCGAGCAGCCTGCGCTTGCCGCGGGCCTCGAACCAGTCGATCGTGGCCCGCAGCAGGCGCCGGGACTCGGCGTCCAGGTGCGTCGGGTCGTAGCTGTCGGGGTTGAACAGCACCTCGTTGCCCACGGTCGGGTCCCTTCGTCCTGGAAGAAGATCCCCGGTAGGCTACCAGTCGGTAACTTAGCTGGCCTCGACCTGTGTCAGGCCCCTCAGCGCGGGCGGCAGCGGCGCGGTGTGCAGCACGCCGAGCCGCTGGGTCGCCCTGGTCAGCGCCACGTAGAGGTCGTTGGCGCCGCGCGGGGACTCGGCCAGGATCTCGGCCGGGTCGACGACCAGGACCCCGTCGAACTCCAGGCCCTTGGCCTGCCGGGTGCTCATCAGCACCACCTGGTTCTCCAGTTCGGGGCTCTCACCGAGCGCGGCGCCCGGCACGACCTCCAGGACCGCCTCGCCCAGTTCGGCCAGCTCGGCGGCCGGGACGATCACGCCGAGGCGGCCCTCGCCGATCTCGGCCAGTTCCCGCAGCACCGTGTCGGCGAGCTGTTTGGCCAGCTCACCGCGGTCGACCCGGCGGCTCCACGGGGCCTGTCCGCTGTCCCGGACCGAGCTGGGCGGGGTGAGCCCGGCCGGCAGTTCGGCCAGGACCTCGGCGGCGATGTCCATGATCTCGCGCGGGGTGCGGTAGTTGACCGTGAGCTGGGTCAGCTTCCAGCGCTCGGCCACGTAGGGCCCGAGCACGTCCTGCCAGGAGCTGGCCCCGGCCAGGTCGCCGGTCTGCGCGATGTCGCCGACCAGGGTCATCGACCGGCTGGGGCTGCGCCGCATGAGCAGCCGCCAGGCCATCGGGGACAGTTCCTGGGCCTCGTCCACGATGATGTGCCCGAAGGTCCAGGTGCGGTCGGTGGCGGCGCGTTCGGCGGCGGTGCGGGTGTCGACTTCGTCGTAGCGGTCGGCGAGCTGTTCGGCGCTGATCAGGTTGTAGGCCATCAGCATCTCGGGGTCGGCGTCGTCGTCGAGGTCGAGGATGTCCAGGACGCCCTGGGCGTAGGCGCGGCGCTGTTCCTGGCGTTTGCGCTCGCGGGCCTTCTCCGCCCGGTCGTCCACGCCGAGCAGTTCCATCGCCTCGTCCAGCAGCGGCACGTCCGCGGGCGTCCACGGCGCGTCGGGTTCGCGCAGCAGCAGTTTGCGCTCGGCCTCGGACAGGTGCGGGGTGGCGCGTTCCAGGCGGTCGGGGTCGCTGAACAGGTCGCGCAGCAGTTGTTCGGGGGTGAGCACCGGCCAGAGCTGGTCCATCGCGGCCCGGACCTCGTCCTCGGCGCGCAGTTCGGCCCTGATGTCGGCCAGGTCGCCGCGGTCGAGGAACTCCCGGCCGAGTTTGCCGGCGACCTTGCTGGTCAGCCGTTCCAGTAGTTCGCGTTCGACCAGGGGGCGGGCCAGGTTGTGCAGGCGCCGGGAGCGGCGGCCGCGGCTGACGATGCCCCGGCAGTCGGCGGGTTTGAGCACCAGTCGCTGCCGCTCGAAGAGGATCTCGACGGACTCCTCCGGGGGCTGCTGCCGGTCCCTGACCGCGGCCTTGAGTACACCCAGGAAATCCAGGCCGCCCTTGATCGCGGCGGCCTCGGGGGATTCCTGGCCGGTGGCCGTGACCCCGGGGTACAGCTCGCCCATGGTGGCCATCAGCACGCTGGTCTCGCCAAGGGAGGGCAGCACCTCGCCGATGTAGTGCAGGAAGGTCTGGTTGGGGCCGACGATGAGCACGCCGCGGCGGGTGAGCATGTCGCGGTGGGTGTAGAGCAGATAGGCGGCGCGGTGCAGGGCGACCGCGGTCTTGCCGGTGCCGGGCCCGCCCTGGACGACCAGCACGCCGGAGAGGTCGGCGCGGATGATCCGGTCCTGCTCGCCCTGGATGGTCTGGACGATGTCCTTCATCCGGCCGGTGCGGCTGGCGTTGAGCGCGGCCAGCAGCACGGTCTCGCCGGTGAGGCCGTCGCCGTGCCTGGACTGGCGGCCCTTGTTGTCGGCGGTGATGTCCAGGACCTCGTCGTCGATGTCGACGACCTTGCGCATCCGGGTCTTGATGTGCCGCCGCCGGTGCACGTCCAGGGGATTGGCGCCGGTGGCGAGGTAGAACGGGCGGGCGGCGGGCGCGCGCCAGTCCATCAGCAGCGGTTCGTACTCGTTGTCCTCGTCGAAGATGCCGATCAGGCCGATGTGCCTGGCCTCGCCGTTGTCGTAGTCGAGCCTGCCGAAACACAGCCCGGCCTCGACCGCGCTGTACTGGGCGAGCTGGCGGTTGAAGTGCGCGGCGGAGACATCGCGTTCGGTGCCCGCGGACAGGCTGCCGCCCGCGGATTCGCGCAGGGTTTTGGCCAGCCCGGTCTTCGCGCGGGCGCGCAACCCGTCGAGCCTGCCGTAGAGCATGGAGACGTGCTCCTGCTCCCGAGCCAGCTCCGCCGTCCGCAGGTCCTCGTCGGTTGACAAGCGGGCTTCCCCTCTACTAAGCTCGTGCCAGACACATTTTCAGTGTCCGTTTCCCATGCGCACAGTCTGATGCGCTCAGGAATGGCAAATATAGCCGTTTCTCTTCTTTGACGCCAACGCCCAGTTCAGGGCTGGCCCGCCGTGCGCCGTGGGGTCACCGGTCGCAGGTCATTCGGGTTGATCCGGATCGTGGGCAGCACGAAAGTCGGCAGCCGCAGGCTGGGCAGCACCGGGTACACCGGCTGCTGGTACGCCGGGGTGCGGAATGGGTTGTGGGTGTTCAGCGGCGGGCGGTAGGGGCGGTATTCCTCGCGGAAGACGAACAGCGCGAGCAGCACGCCGACCGCGACGATGCAGGCGGTCCACAGGCTCAGTTTCTGGCTGCGCCTGCTGTTCGCGCGGATCTCCGGGTCGGCGATGCCCAGGCGCAGCTCGGTCTTGCCTGGTTTGGCGGCGGGGGCGGGGCGGGGTTTGTGACTGTCCACGCCGAGTGCGGCCAGGTGCAGTCGCAGCCGGGGGACCTCGCGCGGATTGTCCAGGGCGCGTTGCACCAGGTCGCCGAGTTCGATGGCCGGATCGCGCACGATGAGTTTCGGGGTGCCTGCCCAGGGCGCGGTCCAGCTGGCCGAGCCCGCCCGGACCAGGGCGGCGCCGAGCAGGCTGACCAGGGACGCGCGCAGCAGGTCCGGGCCGCGCTCGGCCGGGACGCCCGCGTGTTTGGCGACCTGGTCGGCGAGTTCCCCGGCACGGCGGGCGTCGAGGAGTTCCAGCACCGCGTTGATGGTGAGTTCGGTGGTTGTGCCGCCGCGCAGGGTGTGCACGGCCGGGCGCAGCCAGGCGAGCTGGCGTTCGACGTGGCTGCCCGCGGCCAGTGCCACCCATTCCCGCCACGGCATGGTCTTGCGCTGCTTGGGGAACATGGCTTCACGGACCCGGTGCGCGGCCTCGGCCGGGTCGGCGCCGAGCAGGTTCAGCGCGGGCCGCAGTTCGCGCGGCAGGTCCCTGGGCGGCAGGGTGGTCAGGTAGGTGAGCCGGTCGGCCAGGCTGGGGTGGGTGTCCAGGGCGGCGCGGGCGGATTCGGGTGGCGCGGCGCGGTGCTGGGCGAGCACATCGCGGTAGTCGGGGTCGGCGAGCATGGCCTCGAAGGCGCTGAACGGGTCATCCGGCACGGCCCCGGCGGCGGCCAGTGGGGTGAGGAAGCGGTCCCGGAAGTCGGTCCAGGCGGCCATCAGCACCAGGGCGGAGCGCAGCGCCTCGCCGGTGACCGCGGGTCCGGCGACCGCGGCGGCGGCGCGGTCGGCCTCGATCTCCTGGCGGCGCAGCACCGCGAAGGCGATCCGCACGTAACACCAGCCGTAGAGCCGGATAACACCGAAGATCAGTCCGGAGTACATCCTGGCCAGGGCGTTGGTGTTGATCGCGCTGCGCATTTCCTCGGTGGCGGTGTCCAGGGCGAGGGCGCCGCGGTAGACCACGGCGCCGAACCGGTTGTGCCGTCCGGCGAAGTGGCCGAGTTCGTGGCTGAGGATGGCTTTCAGCTCGTCCAGGGGGAGTCCGGTGAGCAGGGGCAGGCCGAGGTAGAGGCGGCGTTCGCCGACGACCAGGCCGAGCATCCGGGTGTCCTCGGTGACCGCGGCGTTGGCCTCGGCGGTCAGCCGGATCTCGTCCGGCATGGGCGCGCCGGCGCGTTCGGCGAGGTCCGCCACGGTTTTCCAGAGCAGCGGGGCCTGGGCGCGGGTGAGGATGACCGAGTCGAGGTCGAGGTGGCCGGGGGAGTTGGTGGCGAGCACGCCGCGGACCACGCCGAGCAGCACCGGGATGCTGCTGCCCGCGATGAGCACGGGCAGGTGGAAGTTGGTGGGGAAGGTGTTGGTGGGCAGGGTGAGGGTGTGCAGGGCGAGCACGACGAAGGCGAGGTAGCCCAGGACCAGGCAGGCGGCGAGCACGTAGAAGCCGGCGAGCAGCCCGACGGCGAGCAGCCCGCGCACGGTCGCCAGCACCCGGGAGATCACGACAGGCCCAGCCTCCCGGAGATCCGGTCCAGGGCCGCGGCGTCCTCCGAGGCTCCGGCCCGCAGCTGGTTCTCGGTGCGCCGCAAGGCTTCCGCGACCGCGTCGGCCGGTTCGCCCGGCTGACCGGGCAGGGTGACCCGGCGGACCTTGCCGGTGAGCGCTTCCCGGTCCCGCACGCCGGTGAGTCCGAGCAGGCTGTCCAGCGCCACCCTGGCCTTGCCGAGCATGCCGGTCACCGCGCTTTCACTGGTGTCGAGTTCGGCCGCGATCTGGCGTGCGCTGAGCCCTTCGGCCCAGTGCAGGTAGGCGACAACGCGATGCTTGCGCGGCAACCGGGACAACGCGTCCAGGACGAGGCGGACCTCGGCGGCTTGTTCGGTGGAACACCGGGCGGGCAGCGACACCACGAGTTCCAGGGGCCGGTGCATCCGCCACCGCCGCGCCGCCGCCCACAGTCGCCGCTTCACTGACTGATAGACCCACTCCTCCGGCGCCCGGTCGGCGAGTTCGGCCCAGCGCCGCATGGCCTCGGCATAGGCCTCCTGGATGGCGTCCTCGGCGTCCTGGCGGTTGTGGGTGAGCATGAGGGCGCGCGCGAGCATGCCGGGGCAGGTCTGGGCGAAGAAGACCGGGAAGTCCACCGACCAATGGGATCACGCCCGCCAGCCAAAAGCCCTCCGCCAGATGACGTAGGCGAGCGCAGGCAGGCCACGGCCCGACCCCGTCGAGAAGCCCCCCCAGACGGCGTGTTGGCCGTTGTCGTACGCCGAGTTGGCCGTTATGGACGGCGAGTTGGCCCAACTCGTACGCCACGTTGGCCGTTGTGGGACAGGGCAAGAGGTGGGGTTGGGGTGAAACCCCCACGACGAGGGCCCTCGCGTGTTCTCCGTACGGCCTGGAGCATGCAGACCACACCCCGATGAGTGGCCCCTGCAACACAATCCGCCACCGAACCCACCCAACGTGACGGGGGCCGCTCATCGGGGTGTGGTTGGCTGGCGGAAGGCCGTACGGAGAACACGCGAGCCCTCGGAGCCACGCTGGGTCAGGCCCCGGCAGCCCAAACCCCGCCCCGCAACCCGCTCACCCGGGTGTTGATCTGCCCCACCCCTCCGGTGGTCTGCCCGGCCGGCGAGGCCATCCTTTTTTGATCTTCGGGTTTTGATCTAAACCAAAGATCAAGATCAAGGGCGTCCTCGCCGGACGGGCAGGAATCAAAGGATGGGGGGGGAAGAACGAAGAGCAAGAGCAGTGCTCGTGTGCGGTTCCCCATCCCCGTCAGCCCTCCGATACCAAACCACATCTCACCGAGCGGCCCCCGTCGCGTTGGGTGGTGTCGGCGGCGGTTTGTGTTGCAGGGGCCACTCGGTGAGATGCGGTGTGTCCTCTCCAGGCTGACGGGGATGGGGAACCGCTCGGATGGGGTTTTCGAAAAGCCACCCCGCCCCCCGCCTCGGGCTTCGCCCGGTCGCGGCGACCTACGGCGTCCCACAACGGCCAACGTGGCGTACAACATCGGCCAACTCACCGTCCATAACGGCCAACTCGGCGTACGACAACGGCCAACACGCGCAGTGGGTGGGGGTGGGTTAGGCGGTGAAGCCGCCGTCGGCGTTGATTGTGGCGCCGGTGACGTATTGGGCCGCGGGGGTGGCGAGGAAGGTTGCTACCGCGGCGATTTCTTCTGGGGTGGCGAAGCGGCCCAGGGCGGTGAAGGCGTTGATGGCTTCGACGAAGGCTGGGTCGGTGGGGGCGGCGTCGGTGTGGGTGGGGCCGGGGCTGACCAGGTTGACGGTGATGCCGCGGGGGCCCAGTTCGCGGGCCAGGGCCTTGGTGAGGCCGGTGAGGGCGCTTTTGCTCATCGAGTACAGGGCGAAGCCGGGGAAGACCGCCCGGTCGGCGACGTTACTGCCGATGTTGATGATGCGGCCGCCTTCGCGCAGGTGGGGGAGGGCGGCCTGGGCGGCGAGCAGGGGCGCGCGGACGTTGACGGCGAGGGTGCGGTTCACTGCTTCCGCGCTGAGCTCCTCCAGCGGGGCGAAGTCGAACGCGGCCGCGTTGTTGACCAGGATGTCCAGGGCGCCAAGGGTTTCCACCGTCGTTGCCACGGCGGTGGTGATCGCCACGGGGTTGGCGCTGTCCGCCTGGATGGCCAGGCCACGTCCGCCGCGATCTTTGATCTCCTCGACGATCCGGGCGGCGGCGTCGGCGCTGGTGTTGTAGGTGATGGCCACCTCGGCGCCCTTGGCGGCCATGGCCAGCGCGATGGCGGCGCCGATGCCCCGGCTGCCGCCGGTGACCAGGGCGGTCCGGCCAGTGAGTTCGTTCATGACACTCAGCCTGGTCGAGCGGACCGTCCTGGTCTGGCGGAGTTCGGACGCCGAGTTAGGCCGGGATTTGTGCGGGCAGGCCGAATTTCTCGAACAGGGACAGGTCGAAGAAGCTGGAGACGTGGGTGATTCCGTTGCGGCCCAAGGTGAGCACCGGAAGGTTGAAGGGTTTGTACACGTCGCCCTCGCGCATGTACAGGCCGAAGGCGGGCTGGCCGTTGGCGTTGATGGGGAGCAGTCTCATGTCGCCGGGGCCTTCGGCGGGGCAGGCGGTGTCGATGAGCCTGCCGATGTTGGCCGCGCCCTGGTACCAGCCGATGAACGGCGGCATCTCCCACACCGCGTCGGCGGTGAACAGGGCCACGATCGCGTTGATGTCCTTGTCCTCGAAGGCTTTCACGTAGCGTTCGAGCAACTCGCGCTGATCGGCCTCCAGGGGAGCGGCGACCGTGTCCTGGCGGGGCTGGACGGCTTCGAGCTGGGCGCGGGCGCGTTGCAGGGTGCTGTTCACCGCGGCCACCGAGATGTCCACCGCCTCGGCCACCTCCGCGGCCTTCCACTGCAGCACATCGCGCAGGATCAGCACCGCGCGTTGCCTGGGCGGCAGGTGTTGCAGGGCGGCCACGAAGGCCAGCCGGATGGTCTCCCGGTCGGTGACGATGGTGGCCGGGTCCGCGCTGTCCAGACCGACCGCGCTGTCCGGGATCGGTTCCAGCCACGGCACTTCCGGCTGCTGCACCAGGGGGTCCTCGGCCTGGGAGCCGGGCTGGCCCAGGCCGGTGGGCAGCGGGCGCTTGGCCCGGTTCTCCAGCGCGGTCAGGCAGGTGTTGGTGGCGATCCGGTGCAGCCAGGTGCGCAGCGAGGACTGGCCCTCGAACTTGTCGTAGGCCCGCCAGGCGCGCAGGTAGGTCTCCTGCACCAGGTCCTCGGCGTCGTGCGCCGAGCCGAGCATGCGGTAGCAGTGCGCGAGCAGCTCCCGCCGGTACTGGCCGGCCTGACCGAGGAATTCGTCCTCGACCGGCTTCTCCGTGGACACCACGACCGTTCTTCCTCTCCCCAGACAGCTCTTCGGCAAGCGGCCCCAGTCTGCTTCATGGCCCCTGACCTGTACAGACGGGCCCGCCGGAAAAAAGTTCGGCGAGGTGCGATGAGTTTCGCCAGGGACCGTGGTCAGTACGGGTGACAGCACAACGAGGACAGCATCCGGGGAGCCAGCCATGACCACCATCGCCACCGCCACCAGCACCGCCAAGCCCGCCTCCCGCGCCGGGAACATCGCGCTCTGGACCCTGCAGGGCCTGCTCGGCGCCTTCTTCCTGGTCGCCGCGGCGATCCCGAAACTGGTCGGCGAGGCCACCGCGGTCGGGATCTTCGAGACCATCGGCGGCGACTGGTTCCGCCTGTTCATCGGCGTGGTCGAACTGGCGGGCGCGATCGGCCTGGTCATCCCGCGACTGGCGGCGGCGGCCGGACTCGGCCTGACCCTGCTGATGGTCGGCGCCACCTACTACCAGGTGGTCGTCTTCGGCACCCCGGTCTTCGCCATCACCACGGTCACCCTCGGCGTGCTCGCCGGGATCGTCGCCTGGGCCCGCCGCCCGCGCCGATCCGCTTGATCTTTTTGCCTGAATCGCCCACGAACAAGCTGACAAATCAGGAGAATCCCGTCATGCGCATGATCTTCGTCAACCTGCCGGTCAAGGACGTCGCCGCGGCCCGCGACTTCTACACCAAGCTCGGTTTCACCGCCAACGAGCAGTTCAGCGATGAGAACACGGCCAGCATGGTGGTCGAGCAGAACATCACCGTGATGCTGCTGGGCGAGGCCAAGTTCAAGGAGTTCATCAACGGGGAGATCAGCGACCCCGACACCACCGAGGTGCTCAACGCCCTGTCCGCGGACAGCCGCGAGGAGGTCGACCAGCTGGTCGCCGCCGCGCTGGCCGCCGGTGGCACCGAGTGGAAGCCGTTCCAGGACCACGGTTTCATGTACGGCGGCAGCTTCCGCGACCTGGACGGCCACGTCTGGGAGGTCATGTGGATGGACCTGGCCGCGCTGGCCGAGGGCTGAGCTGACCAGAGCGGAAACGACGGCCGCCCGCGCACCCCAGGTGTGCGGGCGGCCGTCGCGGTATCACGGGTTCGCGATGGTCACCGCGACCGCGGCCGGGGTCAGCTTGTCCTTGCCGGCGCCGCCGGACTCGTAGTAGACGTAGCCGTCGAAGGTGGAGTAGCCGGTGCTGCCGGCCTTGGCCTTGTAGGTGGCCTGGATCGAGCGGCTTTCCCCTGGCAGCACGGGGGTGCTGTCCGCGGCGACCGCGTTGTTGGCGCCCGAGGGCGTGCAGCCGAGGCAGGCTTCCAGAGTCCAGGCGCCGCCGTTGACCGCCGGGTGGATGCCCTGCCACAGGAAGATCACCGGCGTGCTCTCGGGGTTGGTGAAGGTCGCGGTGAGCACGAAGGTCTCCTCCGGGGCGAGCGTGGTCTTGCTGGCGGTGTACCCGGCGGGATCGGCCGCGGCGAAAGCGGTTCCGGTGGGCAACAGCAGGCCGAGGACCCCGGCCAGGGCGAGAAGGACTCCGGACAGCACCGCGCGGGCACGAGCGGACACAGCTCACCTCACATGACGTTGGCGCACAAGGGAAACAGCGGGGCGATCGCCGCAGCGGACACTATCCGGCGCCCCGCCCGAAGACAACGCATGGTGATTGGGTGACCACTGTCCGTATCAGTGGATCTTCCGCGTTCGGCCGCGGGAACCAGGGCTGACCGGGGTAACCGCCGCCGCCGGACGGGCTCAGCCGCCGACCGCGACCGGCCTGCGCAGCCAACTCCACACGTCCGGCGCAATGCCCGCGGTATGCGGCCTGGTCGCGAAGTGTTCGGGGCTGCCGAGCTGACCCCGCCGGGCCGCCTCGTCGTCCAGGGTGAACTCCGGGCGCAGGTGCGGGGTCTCGTAGTAGCGGTGGAAGACCGGGGTGAGCGAGCCGGACATGGGCGGCACGATCCAGCTCCAGTCCGCCGGGCACGTCCGCCCCGCCTTCTCCTCCTTGGCGATGTGGGTCAGGAACCGCTGCGATTCGGTGTGGTGGTCGCTGATGGCGACCCCGGCGACCTGGTAGGAGTGCAGCACCGCCCGGTTGATCTCGACCAGGGCCCGGTCCCGCCACAGGGTGGCCTCCGAGCTGGTGTCCAGGCGCATCCGCTCGGCGATCTCGGGCAGCGCGTCGTAGCGGCCGGTGTCGCCGAGGTTGCGGGCGCCGATCTCGGTGCCCATGTACCAGCCGTTGAACGGGGCCGCGGGGTAGTTGACGCCGCCGATGGACAGGGTCATGTTGCTGATCGCCGGGACCGCGTGCCAGCGCAGGCCCAGTTCGCCGAACCAGGGCAGGTCCGGGTGGGTCAGCGGCACCTCCACCCGCACGTCGGCCGGCAGGTCGAACAGCCTCGGGCCGTCCGCGGCGGTCTCCACCACCAGGGGCAGCAGGTCGAACGGGCCGCGCGGCAGCGGCCGTTCCCAGCCCATCCGCAGCACCTGGGCGGTGAACCCGGTGTAGCGCGGGTCGCCGAGCACGGTGCCGTCGCCGACCGGGTAGCCGGCGTAGCGCAGCAGCTGCTCGTTCCAGATCCGCGGCGCGGGCCTGCCGGGCAGGTCGGGGGCGAACACGGTGATGGTCGGCCGCACCCGGCCGTCGTTGTGCGCCACCCGCAGGTGCTCGAAGCACTGCGCGGCGATCTCGGCGGCGCTGTGCACCGCGCGCAGGTCGCGGACCTTCATGCTGCGCCAGTACAACCGGCCGATGCAGCGCGCGCTGTTGCGCCAGGCCACTCGCGCGCCGAAGGCCAGTTCCGCGCTGGAGTGCTGGTAGCCGCCGGTCAGCTCGATCTCCGCGCGCACCCAGCGCACCCGGGGCTCGACGTCCCCGGCGTCGGGGTGCTCGGCGTGGAACAGGCGCAGGAACTCCTCGGCCTCGTCCGGATCCACGCTCGGCGCCACGGGGGTCTCGGGTGGCTCGACGGCCAGGTGTGCCGGGCGCGCCCAGGGCTCGCCGGGACCGGTGGAACTGGCGGAGGAGAACATTGTGCTCAACCTAGTCGTGCTCGATCACCCGTTCGAGGGGCGGGGTGGCGTGGTCGGGCAGCGGCAGTTCTGTCGCGATGAGCGGCTTGAGTGTTGCGTTCGCCACTCTCGTGTGACATGCAGAGGGTGAGCGCACGAGTGGGGAGAGCTGCGGGTGACCGAGGACAAGGCCGCCGGGGACAGCGACAACGAGCTGAGCGGCACGGTGGGCGGGAACGCCTGGCAGATCAGGGATGTGCACGGCGACATCCACGTCGGGCCGGGCGCGCCACCGCCGCGGGTGCCCAGGCAACTGCCCGGGATCGCCGGTCACCTGGTCGGCCGGGAGCGGGAACTGGCGGCGCTGACCGGAGTGCGCGCGGCGGGGGCGCGGGTGGCGGTGGTGTCGGGGGTCCAGGACGCGCCGGGGCTGGGGCGTTCCGCGCTGGCACTGCACTGGGCGCACCAGGTCGCCGCGGAGTTCCCGGACGGGTGCCTGTACGCGGACCTGCGTGGTTCGGCGGACGCGCCACCGGTGCGGGCCGAGCACGTGCTGCACCGGTTCCTGGAAGCCTTCGGCGTGGAGCGGATTCCCCCAGATCACGACTCCCGGCTGGGCCTGTACCGCGAACTGGTGGCCGACCGGCGGATCCTGGTGGTCCTGGACGACGCCCGGGACGCCGACCAGGTCCGCCCGCTGCTGCCTGCCGGCCCGGCCGCGTTCGCGGTGGTCACCGCCCGCCGGTCACTGCCCGACCTCTACGCCACCCACGGCGCCCGGCCCCTGGTGCTGGACACCCTCGACGCCCCGGGAGCCCGCGAACTGCTCGCCCCCTACCTCGGCGCGGACCGCCTAGCTGCCGAACCCGTCGACGAGCTGGCCCTGCTGTGCGGCCGACTGCCCGCCGCACTGCACCTGCTCGGCCCCTACGCCGCCACCATGCCCCTGGACATCCTCACCGCTGGCCTGGAGGAACGCCTTGGCCTGTCCCACATCCCGGACCTGGCAGGCAAACTCGCCGCCGTCCAGGAATGGCGACGCCAAGTGTCCACATCGGCGGGTCGGCCGCGGATTTCCCTGGCCACGGCGCACAACCCGGCGCTGCTGCCGATCGCCGCGGTCGCCATGTCCGCCACCACCGTCGCGGTCTGGACCGAGACCCTCGGCATCGCCACCCTCCTGGCCCTGCTCTACCTGGCCGCCCGGTTCACCCTGCTGGGCCTGGGCCTGACCTGGTTCCGCCGCGACGGCGACCGGGCAAGCCTGGGCCTGGGCCTGGTCGCGGGCAGCGCCCTGGGCTCGGTGGCCGACGCGCTGACCTCCATCCACGCCCGCGGCGACATCCTCGGCTGGCTCCAGTTCCTGGCGGTGGCCGCCTTCCTCGCCCTGCTCCTGCCGCGCCTGGCCCCGCTGCCCCGCCCGCACCGCCCACCGCTGCTGCCACCCAGCCGGCGACCCCTGGCCTACGGCGTGATCATCGCCCTGGCCGCCCAGTTCATCCTGCTGTTCGTCGGCATCCCCAGCGCCTACGGCACCGCCAGCCTCATCGCCCGCGCCGGCGCGCTGGGCACGCTGCTCCCGTTCGCCGCGCTCGGCGGACTCTGCCTGCTGGTCGCGCTCACCACGGTCACCGGCCCGCGCCCGCGTGCCTTCATCCCGGCCGCGCTGCTCGCCTTCGCGGCGCCGGAACTGTTCCTGTTCCTGGGATCCCTGCTGCTGGGCGACAACTTCACCTACCTGGGCAGCTCGGTGGCGGTCATCGGCGGCGGCGCGACCCTGTTCGCCCTGCTCCAGTCCGCGGCCCTGGCCACCCTGACCGGCTGCACGCTGCTGCTGCTCAGAACGGCCAGTCCGCGCCGCTGAACCCGGCCAGCCCGGCGAGCTGCTCGGCCCCCGGCCAGCCCGAGTCGATCACCAGCTGGCGCACCGAGCGCGGTGGATCGGCCCGCAGGTGCAGGCTGCGGTTGAGCCGGATCTCGAAGGTGTCCAGGTCCAGCACCGGCGTCCGCCGCCCGGCGCCGGGCCGTCCCAGGGGTTCGGTGACGATGCCGAACACCGGAGAGCCGCCCAGCAACCACAGTTCGGGCGCCAGGTCGGTGGCCGGTGCGGAGAAGGCGAAACTGCCGTGCCAGGGCCCGGTGCAGGTGATGTCCAGGCGCAGCCAGGGCGTGATCACCTCGCCGGTGTCCGGGTCGCGGTGCACGCCGTCCTCGGTGACCGCGCCGACCGGGGCCGCGCACCAGCGGACCCGGCCGTCGAGGTTCTCGGCCAGCCAGAAACCGCCCTCGCGGTGCAGCAGGGAGATGAGCCGGGACAGTGGTTCGCCGGTGGTGGCCCGCCGCCAGTCCTGCTCGTCGACGACCAGGAACGGCACCATGACCGCGGATTCGTCCTCCGGCCCGTCCGGCCGCCCGGCCGGGCAGCGACCGGCGAGCCTGCCGAGCACCGGGGAGATGCCCCGGATCGCGGCGGTGCCCGCGCGCAGCCCGGCGATGTAGGCGAGGCGTTCGTCCGCGGTGCACAACCGGGGTGGCTCGCTGGTCATCGGCCCTCCGGAATCCCGCGATCACGGACAGTATCCGTGGAGATCCGATGGGTGGCCATCCCCCAATCGCGGTGGGTCGGAGGATGGCCGGTGTCCCACCCCGCCGTCGAGTTGGCCCAACTGGTACGCCCGGTTTGGCCAACCAGGCGTACGACTTGGGCCAACTCGACGTTGGGTGGGCTACGGGGTGGCGCCGGGGGTGGTTGTGGTCTGGCGGCGGGCGGCTTCGCGGAGGACGTGTTCGTCTATGCGGGCGTCGTAGCGGCGGAACTTGGGCAGGGCGGCGGCCAGGGCCGCGACTCCGGCGGTGCAGAGCAGGCCGCCGCTGATGATGGCGGTGGGCACGCCGGTCCACTGGGCCATCAGTCCGGCGCGGGCGTTGCCGAGCATCGGGCCCGCCGAGTACGACAGCAGTTCGATCCCGGCCAGCCTGCCGCGTAGCTCATCGGGGATGGACTGGTTCCAGATGACCGACCGGAACAGGCCGCTGATCATGTCGAACACCCCGGCCAGGACCAGGCAGACCAGGACCAGCCACAGACTGGTGGTCAGCCCGGCGAGGGCCATCACCGCGCCCCAGGCCGCGGCGGCCAGGATGACGGCCAGGCCGTGTTTGTGCACCTTGCTGGTCCAGCCCGAGGTCAGCGCGGCCAGCAACGCGCCCACCGCGCCCGCGGAGTACATCAGGCCCAGTGCCCAGGGGGCTTGCAGGCGGTCCACCAGGAACGGGAACAGGGCCTGGGGCATGGCCATGGCCATCGCCACGATGTCGACCAGGTAGGTGCCTGCCAGGTCGGGGCGGGTGGCGGCGTAGCGGATGCCGGTGGCGATGCTGCGCAGTCCGGCCGCCTCGGCCTTCTCCGTCGGCGGGGAGGGGCGCATGCGCAGGAGCAGCAGCAGGGACAGGCCGAAGGTGAGCACGTCCAGGAAGTAGGCCCACTGGAAGCCGGCGAACTGGACCAGCAGCCCGCCCATGGCCGGGCCGGCGATGGCGCCGAAGTTCCAGCGCAGCGAGTTGAGCGCGCCCGCGGAGGCCATCATCGAATGCGGCAGGTACCGCGGCACCAGGCCGTCCAGGCTGGGGCGTTGCAACGCGTCGAAGGAGGCCACGCCCGCCGCGACCACGTAAAGCACCCAGACCTGCGGCGTGGGCAGCATCGAGTTGAGCAGCAGGCCCCCGGTGCACACCATCAGGCCGACCTCGCACCAGACCACGATTTTCCGCCGGTCCAGGGCGTCGGCCAGCGCGCCGCCGTAGAGGCCGCACAGCACCATCGGGATGAACTCGGCCAGCGCGACCAGGCCGACCGCGGCGGGGGAGCCGGTGAGTTCCTTCATCTGGATCGGGACCGCGATGAAGGTGACGTAGCTGCCGAACATGGTGATCGCGCCCGAGAACGTCAGGTACCGGTAGTCCCTGGACACGCGCAGTGGGCTGAAGTCCATGCGCAGTGCGGCGATGCGGGCTCGCCAGCCGGATCGTTGGTCGGACACGAGCGGTCATGGTCGGCCGCGCGGCCGGATCGCGCCACCCAATTACCAGGGCAGGGTGAGGCGGGCGTGCAGCATCAGTTCGAGTGCGCGGCTACGGGCCGGGCGGGGGATCGAGCCGAGCCTGCCCGCCATCGCGGGCAGCCGCCGGTGCGCGCCGGTGGCGACCGCGGCGGCGGCGATGAGCGCGGCCGAGGGGTGCGAGTCCAGGATGCTGTGGCCGATCCCGTTGAACGGCACCAGGATTCCGTCCGGGACCAGATCGGCGATCTGGGCCGCGATGACCCTGGGCGTGCGCACGTCGCGTTCGCCGGAGAGCACCGCGACCGGCCAGTCGAAGCCGGGCAGTTCGGCGGGCAGGTCGAAGGGTTCGCCGGTGAAAGGCGGGAAGTCCTTGGCGCGCTTGGCGAAGGACAGGTTGACGTCCAGGGGGCCGCCGTCGGGTTCGGGGGCGTAGCCGAGTTCGCGGAAGGCGATCGCGCCGGCCAGGTCGAACTCCATGACACACGGCTTGTTCTCGGTGATCTCCCGGTTGCCGAGTCCGTGCAGCCACCGCCACAGCCGGTCCCCGCGCCCGGCGGCGATCAGGTCCAGGAGCCGCCGGACCAGCCGTGGGCCGCCGTACTCGTGCACCAGCTGGATGACCTCGCCGGTCTGCGCGGGGTCCAGGCGGCCCGCGGCCACCAGTTCGCGCAGGGTGCGCGCGGCGGGCGCGGTGTCCGGGTCCGCGCCGTCGAGGTAGCGGCGGCGCAGTTCGGCGCGTTGCACCCGGCCGTCGTGCGCGGTGAGCATCGGGGAGTCCAGGACCATCCCGGCGACCCGGTGCGGGTGCCGGACGCCGAAGCCCTGGGCCAGGTAGGTGCCGTAGGAACAGCCGTAGACCACCACCCGATCGAGGCCAAGATCGTCGAGTACGGCGGCGAGGTCGTCCACCACCTGGGTGACGGTGATGGCGGCCAGGGGCAGGTCCTGGCCGGTGTCGTCGGTGCGGGACAGGCCGACGCCGCGGTGTTCGACCATCAGCACATCCAGGCCGCGCGCGGTGGCCACGGCGCGATGCCCGACGTAGGGCAGCACCGAGGCCAGGCCGGGGCCGCCGGGCAGGATCAGGATCGGTGGCAGGGCAGTGGGCGGCGGGTCCGCCCGGACGTGGCTGAGCGCGAAACCGGCCAGGCTGCCGGGTGTCACCGGTCTGCGCGTCGAGCGCACCCCCGGCATGATCCGCAGGCTCTCCGCGAGTTCCGTCGTCACCACCCCCTGCCCCGACCATACCGAGTAGCGAGGCAGTGATGTGTCAGTTGAGCCGTTCGACGCGCACCGGCAACACTCCCGCCGACTGCGGGGCGAGGGCGCCGAAGGCCGCCCAGGTGAGGTTGACGCAGCGGTCCGGGTGAGCCTCGGCGTTGGGGCTGAAGTCGTTGACCCGCACCTGCACCGACTTCTCGGTGCCGGTCCAGGTGACCCGCAGCAGTGTGTTGTGGCCCCAGTCGCGGGCCCCGGTGGTCATGGCCAGCCGGTCGAAGCGCTCCCCGTAGGCGGTCATCCGATCGGGTTGACCTTCCGAGCCGTACCAGGAGGCCTTGCAGTCCAGGACCGGCGGCCCGGACGGGTCGGCGGCGGCCACGCCGGGGCTGACGATCAGCAGGGCGGTGGCGGCGATGAACGGGAACAGGCGGCGTGGCATGGGTTTTCCTCCGAGCTGACCGTCCACCGTGGACGGTCACCCCAGAGTAGTCGATCTTGATTCAGCCGAGTTCCTCGGCGGTGCGGCGCAGTTCGGTCAGGGTCGCCTCGACCAGTGGCCGCGTCTCGGCGCCGCGGCGGATGGCGGCGAAGACCCGGCGCACCGGGGCCGGGGCGACCAGGGGCCGGGTGACCGCGCCGGTCAGTCGCACCCCGTACAGCGCGGTGCGCGGCACCAGCGCCACCCCGGCGCCCGCGCCTGCCAGTGCGGCGGTGGCGCGGAAATCGGCGGAGTAGTGCGCGATCCGCGGGGTGATCCCGGCGTGTTCGCAGGCCAGCCGGACCACGTCGTAGACCGGGTTGCCGGGGGAGGGGCTGATCCAGTCCTCGCCGGCCAGTTCGGCCAGGGGGACCTCGGCGGCCTGGGCCAGGGGGTGGGCGGCGGAGAGCACGGCGTCGAAGGGTTCGGCGTAGAGGGCGACCCTGGCCACTCGTTCGTCGTCTTCCCGGGGTGCGCCGCGGTATTCCACCGCGACGGCCAGGTCGACGCCGCCGTCCATCAGCATCGGCAGGCTCTCGTGGCCTTCGGCGTCGCGCACCCGCACCAGCACGCCGGGCGCGCGTTCGCGCAGCGCGGCGATGGTGGGCGCGACCAGCAGGCCGATGGCGCTGGCGAAGGCGGCCACCACGATCTCGCCGTTCTGGCCGCTGGCGTGCGCGGCCAGGGCGGCCTCGGCGCGTTCGAGTTCGGCCAGGATCGTGTTGGTGTGACTGAGCAGCAGCTCACCGGCGGCGGTGAGCCGGACCCGCCTGCCGCGGCGTTCCAGGAGGGGCTGGCCGACCTCGGTCTCCAGCGCGGCCAGGTGCTGGGAGACCGCGGACGGCGTCACGTACAACGCGTCCGCGGCCGCCGTCACCGTGCCGTGGTCGGCCAGTGCCCGCAGCATCCGCAGGCGGCGGAGGTCGAGCACGACCTCAGCCCTCGCCGCGGCAGGTCACTCGCAGACCTTCCAGCCCGCTTCCTCCTTGACCAGGGACAGCGACTGCTTCGCGGGGGCCTGGCCGGAGGCGGTGAGGTCGATCATGGCGATCCCGGTGGCCGGCATGGCCATCACCTTGGCCACGGTGAGCGTGGCGTCCGGGACGTGCTTGACGACCTTGCCCTCCGACTTGTTCTTGGTCAGCTTCTCCACCATCTTCGCGCAGGTGAAGGGCGCGTACTCGGAGACTGGGGTCTTGCCGCCGGAGCGCAGGTCGTTCTGCCAGGCCCCGGCGAAACCGGCCGCGACCTGGCGGACCGCGGCCGCCTCGGCGCCGGAGTCGCCGCCGCCGCCGGTGTCGGAGCCGGTGGGCGCGACGCTGCCGCCGGTCGGCCGTACCGACCCGGTGGTCAGCTTCGGCCGCGAGGTGGCGGTCACGCTGGTCTCGCTGGTCTGCGCGGCCGCGGTGTTGGACGGGGTGGGGTCGTCACCGGAGAAGGCGTAGATGCCGCCGATCACCGCGCCGACCACGATGACCACACCGGCCACCGCGATCCCGGCGATCAGGCCCTTGTTCGGCCCGCTCGGCGGCGTCGGCCCACCCGGGTAGCCCGGCTGCTGGTAGCCGCCGAACTGCTGGTTCTGCTGGTAGCCCTGGTTGTACGGGTCCTGCGGCTGACCCGGCTGGCCCCAGCCTTGCTGCTGCGGGTCGGGCTGGCCGTACCCCGGCGGCGGCTGCTGGCCGTAGCCGGGCTGCGGGCCGGTCTGCGGGTACCCGGGCGGCTGCTGACCGGGCTGCGGCTGGCCGGGCTGCTGCTGCGGGTAGCCGGGCTGCTGCGGCGGCTGCTGCCCCCAGCCCTGCTGACCCGGCTGCTGGCCGTAGGGGTCGGGCTGGCCGTACGGGCCTGGCTGCTGGGGCGGGTAGGTCACCGAGTACTCCTGCGGAAAACGTGGGGGGCGAAAGCCACCACAGTCTGACGCAGACCGGTGAGCCGTGTGGTCCGAACGGGTCAAAACCCGCCCGGACTCCACCAGAAGTGCTAGGCGACCAGGTAAGCGGGCAGGTCGCGGCCCAGGTCGTCGAAGACCTCGATGTTGTGCCGGTAGGCCACGATCGCCTCCTCGATCACCCGGCGTTGCTGCGCCGGGTCGAACGGGAGCAGGTCGAGCATCTCGCGGTAGCCGTCCTTGAACCGCTTGACGTTCTTGATCAGCGGGAAGGTGTAGGCGGAGGCGCCGCGGTCGCCGGGCAGGTCGTAGGCGCGGATCACGCAGCGCTGGATGATCTGGCCGCCGGAGAGATCGCCCAGGTAGCGGGTGTAGTGGTGCGCGATGAAGCCACCGGGCCAGTCGAAGCAGACCGCGCGCATCCGGTCCAGGTAGCGCAGGGTGGCCGGGCTCGGGGTGATCCGGTCCTGCCAGTCCAGGCCGAGCAGGTAGGCCAGGTCCTCGGCCAGCGCGGGCGCCCGGTCGAGTTCCGGCAACACAAAACGTCGCCCGATCGGGTCGGTTCGCATGACCTGCGCGGCCTGTTCCAGGACCGAGTAGGCGAAGTACTGCTGGGCGACCATCTCGGCGTACCCGGCGCGGCTGAGTTTGCCCGCCAGCATCGCGTCCACGTACGGGAGTTGTTGCGCCTGCGCGTGATCTCCGCGGGTGCGGGCTCGCAACTCGGTGGAAAAACGCTGTGGTGCAACGGTTTCGCTGTTCTCGGACACGGTCAGCCTCCTCCTCGCCCGGACCCAGTGTGCGGCCGGAGCGGACGGGGGGTCAAGGGTTTCACGACAGGTTGTCAGAATATCCTGACGAGGTGTCAGAATCCCGCCGTGCCCGCCCAGGCTAAGTTAGGCTTACCTAAGTTGTCCAGGGCGCGAGAGAGTGTGCTCCAGGTCACTCTGGGGGTGACGATGAGTTTCCGGTGGTCCGCCGGTCTCTCTTCCCGTAAGCCCGGCAGCGAAACAGAGGAGCGGGACCCATGCGCATCGTGGTCAGCGAGTTCATCAGCCTGGACGGCGTCGTGCAGGCCCCCGGCGGCGCGCAGGAGGACACCGACGGCGGCTTCGCGCACGGCGGCTGGTCCGGCCCGTTCTTCGACCCCGAGGTGGTCGGCGTCGCCTTCGACGAGGCGCTGCGGGACGCCGACGCGCTGCTGTTCGGCCGCCGCACCTGGAGTGTGATGGCCGGGGCGTGGCCGGAGCGGGCGGGCGATCCCTTCGCCGACCGGATGAACGCCATCCCCAAGCACGTCGTCTCCGCCACCCTCGGCGAGGCCGACCTGACCTGGCACAACACCAGTCTCATCCCGGGCGCGGAGGCCATCGCCGAGATCGGGAAGCTGCGCGCCGGCGAGGGCGGCAACCTGCTGATCATGGGCAGCCCGAGCCTGGTGCGCGCGCTGATCAGCGCGGGTCTGGTCGACGAGCTGCGGCTGATCCTGATGCCGGTGCTGCTCGGCGGCGGCAAGTCGATCTTCCCGGCCGACGGCGGCAAGCGGCCCCTGGAACTGGTGTCCACGGTCAAGGGCGGCACCGGCGTGCAGGTCTGCGTCTTCCGCCCGGCCGCTCAGGACTAACGGCGGGGGAGCCTGCGCGGTTTGCCGTCGGGTCCGAGTCGCGCCCCGGCCCCGCGCAGCACGAATCCGACGGTGTGTTCGGTGGCCTCGGCCAGGGCCGGTTCGTCCAGCCCGGCCAGGCTGCGGCCGCTCACGCACGCGGTGACCAGGGGCACCAGCGCGTCCAGTTCGGCCGCGGGCAGGTAGCCCTGTTCCATCCCGGCGGACAGGACCCGGCGCAGCGTGGCCTCCAGTTCGGCCACGTGGTCCAGGACCCGGCTGCGGCCCTGTTCGGACAGCAGTGGCCGCAACGCCGAGCTGGGCGGCATGTGCCGGGTGGCGAAGACCCGGATGTGCAGCCGGACGTAGGTGGCCAGCTTGTCCACCGGGTTGTCCAGCTCGGCCAGGGCCGCGGTCAGCTCACGCAGGTAGCCGCCGGTCTCGTGCTCGGCGAAGGCCAGCAGCAGCGATTCCTTGTCCGGGAAGTAGTTGTACATCGCGGTGCGGCCCACCTCGGCCGCGGCGGCGACCTCGGCCAGGGTGATCGCGTGGTAGCCGCGTTCGCCCGCCAGCCGGGCCAGGGCGGCGAAGATCCGCTCCCGGGTCTGCTCCCGGTGCTCGGCCAGTGAGCCACCGACGATCTTCGGCATACCGGCCAGGATATGCCCGGCACCGGCCGGACCGGGCACGGCCGATAGCATCGAGGCTCCTCGGGCGTGCCGCGCCCGGTGCCTGACCTCGATGTCCTAGGAGTTCGTCGTGTCCCAAGCCAGTCCCGCGCCCGCCGTGCTCGCCTCGCGTGTGACGGTGCCAGCCGGGACTACCGCCGGCGCGGCCCTGCGCGAGGTGGAAGCCCCGAACAAGGGGGCCCAGGCCGTGGTCGTGGTGCGCGATCCCGAGGGCAACCTGCGCGACCTGTCCTGGGCGCCGTCGGTCGACACCGAGGTCGAGCCGGTCACCGCCGAGTCCGCGGACGGCCGCAGCGTGATCCGGCACTCCGCCGCGCACGTGCTCGCCCAGGCGGTGCAGGAACTCTTCCCCGAGGCCAAGCTGGGCATCGGCCCGCCGGTCAAGGACGGTTTCTACTACGACTTCGACGTGGCCCGCCCGTTCACCCCGGAGGATCTGACCGCGCTGGAGAAGCGCATGAAGCAGATCATCAAGGGCGCGCAGCGGTTCTCCCGCCGGGTGTTCGGCTCCCAGGACGAGGCCAAGACGGAACTCGCCGCCGAGCCGTACAAGCTGGAACTCGTCGACCTCAAGTCCGATGTGGACACCACCGAGGTGATGGAGGTCGGCGGCGGCGAGCTGACCATCTACGACAACCTCGACCCGCGCAGCGGCGAGCGGGTCTGGGCCGACCTGTGCCGCGGCCCGCACGTGCCCACCACCAAGTACATCCCGGCGTTCAAGCTGACCCGCTCGGCCGCCGCGTACTGGCGGGGCAGCGAGAAGAACCCGCAGCTGCAGCGGATCTACGGCACCGCCTGGGAGACCCAGGAGGCCCAGGACGGCTACCTGGAGCTGCTGGCCGAGGCCGAGCGCCGCGACCACCGCAAGCTGGGCGTGGAGCTGGACCTGTTCAGCTTCCCGGACGAGATCGGCTCCGGCCTGGCCGTGTTCCACCCGCGCGGCGGCGTGATCCGCAAGGCGATGGAGGACTACTCGCGGCAGCGGCACGAGGAGGAGGGCTACGAGTTCGTCTACAGCCCGCACATCACCAAGGGCGGACTGTTCGAGACCTCGGGGCACCTGGACTGGTACCGCGACGGCATGTACCCGGCGATGCACCTGGACGCCGAGTACGACGAGGACGGCAAGCTGCGCAAGCCGGGCCAGGACTACTTCCTCAAGCCGATGAACTGCCCCTTCCACGACCTGATCTTCCGGTCCAGGGGCCGTTCCTACCGCGAGCTGCCGCTGCGCATGTTCGAGTTCGGCACGGTCTACCGGTATGAGAAGTCCGGTGTGGTGCACGGCCTCACCAGGGTCCGCGGCATGACCCAGGACGACGCGCACATCTTCTGCACCCCCGACCAGGTGCAGGAGGAGCTGAAGTCCCTGCTCGGCTTCGTGCTCGGCCTGCTGCGCGACTACGGCCTGGACGACTTCTACCTGGAGCTGTCCACCCGCAACGAGGAGAAGTACGTCGGCTCGGACGAGGTCTGGGCCGCCGCCACCGAGGCGCTGCGCTCCGCCGCCGAGGACTCCGGCCTGGAACTGGTCCCCGACCCCGGCGGCGCCGCCTTCTACGGCCCGAAGATCTCCGTGCAGGTCAAGGACGCCCTGGGCCGCACCTGGCAGATGTCCACCATCCAGGTCGACTTCAACCTGCCCGAGCGTTTCGAGCTGGAGTACACCGCGGGCGACGGCTCCCGCCAGCGCCCCGTGATGATCCACCGGGCCCTCTTCGGCAGCATCGAGCGCTTCTTCGGCGTCCTCACCGAGCACTACGGCGGCGCTTTCCCGGCCTGGCTGGCCCCGACCCAGGTGGTCGGCATCCCCATCGCCGACGACCACGTCGACCACCTCATGGGCGTGCGGAAAGCCTTGCGCGCCAAGGCCATCCGCGCCGAGGTGGACGCCAGCGACGACCGCATGCAGAAGAAGATCCGCAACCACACCACCCAGAAGGTCCCCTTCCTGCTCCTGGCGGGCGCCAAGGACGTGGAAGCGGGCGCGGTCTCCTTCCGCTTCCGCGACGGCACCCAGATCAACGGCGTCCCGGTCGAACAGGCGGTCGACCTCATCGCCACCTGGATCACCCGCCGCGACAACACCAGCCCCACCGCCGCCACAGTCACCCCCCTGCTCCCCCAGTAACCCCCACAACGGCCAAAACCCCGTACGACAACGGCCAACACACCGTCCCAGAACGGCCAACACGCCGGCAGGGTTTCAACCCCGCGCGCGTGTTGGCCGTTGTCGTACGCCGGTTTGGCCCAACTGGTACGGCGAGTTGGGCCTAGTGGGCGGCTGGTTGGGCAAAACCGAGCGCCCGCATGTGTCGCCTGGCAACATATAGGCATGAGTGTTGGCGTGGTACTGCCGCTGGGTGCGGAGCAGGCGGACCTGGCGACCGCGGGCGGCAAGGGCGAATCCCTCTCCATCCTGGTCAGAGCGGGCATCCCGGTCCCACCCGGCTTCCACATCAGCACCACCGCCTACCGCGATTTCACCGCGGGCCCGCTGACCACCCTCATCCACGCCGCCCTGACCACCGAACCCGAAGACGCCGCCAGCACCATCGCCGCCGCCTTCGCCCGAGCCCCCTTCCCCGCGAGCACCGCCGCCGCGATCCTGTCCGCCTACGCCGACCTGGGCAGCCCCGCCGTCGCGGTCCGCTCCTCCGCCACCGCCGAGGACCTCCCCGGCCTCTCCTTCGCCGGCCAGCAGGACTCCTTCCTCAACATCACCGGCGAAGAAGCCCTCCTGGACGCCGTCCGCCGCTGCTGGGCCTCGCTGTGGACCGCCCGCGCCATCGGCTACCGCGCCCGGCACGGCATCACCGGCGACCTGGCCCTGGCCGTGGTGGTCCAGGAACTGGTGCCCGCCGACTCGGCCGGCGTGCTCTTCACCGCCAACCCGGTCACCGGCGCCCAGGACGAGGTCGTGATCAACGCCGCCTGGGGCCTCGGCGAATCCGTGGTCGGCGGCCAGGTCACCCCGGACACCTACGTGATCACCAACGACACCGTCGTCACCCGCGAGGTCGCGGACAAGACCGTCCGCACCGTGCGCACGGCCAGGGGCACCCGCGACGAACCCGTCCCCACCGACCTGCGCTGGCTGCCCGTGCTCACCGACGACCAGGCCCGCGAACTCGCCGCGCTCGGCCGCCGGATCCACCGGCTCTACCACCGCCCCACCGACATCGAATGGGCCTGGCACGACGGCCGTTTCGCCATCCTGCAGGCCCGCCCGATCACCACCGTGGTCCGCGAGACCTGGAACGACTCCCAGCTGGGCGACTACCTGTGGACCTCGGCCAACCTCGGCGAGGCCATCCCCAGCGTGATGACCCCGGCCACCTGGTCGCTGGTGCGCGCGGTGTCGGTCAGCTCCCTCGGTGGGCACCCGATGAACGGCAACATCGGCGGCCGGTTCTACCTCAACATCAGCCTCAGCCTCGGCCTGGCCGACGCGGTGGGCGCCGGCCGATTCCTGCGCCGTGCCAACGAGAACCTGTGGGGCCGCATCGGCGCGGACCTGCCCAGGCTGCCCACCTCCCGGCTCACCCTGATCCGGCTGGCCCTGCGCATGGCCCTCGGCGAACTCGGCACCGCCCGCACCCTGCGCCGCCGCCTGCCCGAGCTGCTCGCCACCGGCCAGGACCGAAGCCGCGACCTGCGCGAACGCATCGCCAAAACCGACGACCCGGCCGCACTGGCCCGGCTCTGGGACACCGAACTCGACCAGGTGCTGCGGGTGGACGCGCACCTGCTCTCCGCAGCCGCCCGCACCGTCGCCCTGGACCAGAGCCGGGTCCGCACCCGCCTGGAGAAACTCCTCGACCCTGGCGAGGTGACCGCGCTGCTCAGCGGCGCGCACGGCGCGGGCGGCGACCTGGCCAGCCTGGGCCCGGTGCTCGGGCTGGCCGAGCTGCGCGCGGGACGGCTCGACCGGGAGGCCTACGCCGCCGCCTGGGGCCACCGCGGACCCGACGAGTTCGAGGTCTCCCTGCCGCGCCCGGCCGAAACCCCGGCCTGGATCGAGGCGCAGCTGCGCACCCTCGGCACCGGCGAACAGGACCCGTCCACCCTGCTCGCCCGCCAGGCCCAGCTCCGCCAGGCCGCCTGGCACCGGCTGCAGACCCGGCACCCCGCACACGCGGCCAAGCTGTGGCCGAAGCTGGACCGGGCCGCCCGCGCCGCCCGCCGCCGCGAACAGGCCCGCTCCGAGTTCGCCCGGCTGTTCTGGATCTTCCGCGCCTTCCTGGTCCGGGCGGGCGAACTCACCGGCCACGGCGAGGACCTGTTCTTCCTGTCCATCGAGGAGACCGTGCGGGTGCTGCACGGCGACCCCGCACCCCTGGCCGCCATCCCGGCCCGGCGCGCCGCGTACGAGCACTACCGCGCCCTGCCGCGGTACCCGACCCTGCTCCGCGGCCACTTCGACCCGGACACCTGGGCCGCCGACCCGCACCGCCGCACCGACCGCTTCGACGCCACCGCCACCCCGGCGCCCGCCCCGGACGACCTGGTCCGTGGCTTCGGCGGCGTCGCCGGCGTGGTGGAGGGCCTGGTCCGGCTGGTGCCCACGGTCGAACGCGGCGCGGAACTGCAACCGGGGGAGATCCTGGTGACCACGGTGACCAACATCGGCTGGACCCCGCTGTTCCCGCGGGCCGCCGCCGTGGTCACCGACATCGGCGCCCCGCTCTCGCACGCCGCGATCGTCGCCCGCGAACTCGGCATCCCGGCCGTGGTGGGCTGCGGCGACGCCACCACCAGGCTGCGCACCGGGGACCGGGTCCGGGTCGACGGCGGCCAGGGCACGGTCACCGTGATCGACTCCGCCCCCTAGGATCGATTTCATGGGCGAGCCGGAGCTGGACGAGCAGGAGGGCATCGGGATCCCCGACCCGTTGCAGCGGTTGTGGACCCCGCACCGGATGGCCTACATCCGCGGTGAGGGCAAGCCCGCCGACGCCGAGGCGACGGGCTGCCCGTTCTGCCAGGTCACCCAGCTGGACGACCCGAACGGCCTGGTCATCGCCCGCGGCAGGCTGGTGTTCGCGGTGCTCAACCTGTACCCGTACAACCCCGGCCACCTGATGGTGCTGCCCTACCGGCACATCCCCGACTACACCGACCTGGACCCGGCCGAGACCATCGAGTTCGCCGAGTTCACCCAGCGCGCCATGCGGGTGATCCGGCACGCCGCCGCCCCGCACGGCTTCAACATCGGCATGAACCAGGGCACCGTGGCCGGGGCGGGCATCGCCGCGCACCTGCACCAGCACGTGGTGCCGCGCTGGGGCGGGGACGCCAACTTCATGCCGGTGGTCGCGCACACCAAGGTGCTGCCGCAACTGCTCGGCGAGACCAGGGAGCTGCTCGCCGGGGCCTGGGACGAGGTCGGCTAGCCGCGTCGGGTGCCTGGGCTACCGGCCGGTTAGGCTGGCGTCACCAGGTTCTTTGTTGCCCACGGGGTCACCGAAAGTCGATGCCGAACAGCCGATGCTGAACATCTTCGCCCGCGCGTCGGTCTCGCGCGTCACCGACCCGGTCGGCTCCTGGCTGTTGCGCCGCGGGCTGACCCCCAACGCGATCACCGTCTTCGGCACCGCCGGGACGGTGCTCTCCGCACTGTGGTTCTTCCCCCGCGGCCAGCTGCTGGTGGGCACCCTGGTGGTCACCGTGTTCACCCTGTTCGACCTCATCGACGGCGCGATGGCCCGCGCCCAGGGCAACGGCACCCGCTTCGGCGCGGTCCTGGACGCCAGCTGCGACCGGATCGCCGACGGCGCCCTGTTCGCCGCCATCGCCTGGTGGGCCTTTGTCGAGGCGCACGACCGAGCCCTTGGCGCGGCGGCACTGTTGTGCCTGGTCACCGCGCAGGTCATCTCCTACGTCAAAGCCCGCGCCGAAGCCACCGGGCTCTCCGCCGACGGCGGCCTGGTCGAACGCGCCGAACGACTCATCCTCGCCCTGGTCGGCACCGGCCTCACCGGCCTGGACGTGCCCTACGCCCTGGACATCGCGCTGTGGTCCCTGGCCGCGCTGTCCCTGCTCACCGTCGGCCAGCGGCTGCACGCGGTGTACCGCAGCGCCAAGGCGACGCCGTGACCGCTGCCCGCGACCGGGCACTGGACACCGGTTACGCGGCGGCCTGGCGACTCACCCGCGCCTTGCCCGACCCCCTCACCCGGCACCTGTTCGCCACCTTCGCCCAGTGCGCCGCCCACCTCGGCCCCGGCCACCGGCTGCGCGCCAACCTGGCCCGGATCGTGCCCCCCGACCGCCTGGACGCCACCGTCCGGGCCGGCCTGCGCTCCTACGGCCGCTACTGGGCCGAGACCTTCCGCCTGCCGGCCCAGGACCTGACCGCGATCCGCCGCCGGATCGCCACCACCGGCGTCGACCACCTCGACGCCGCCCTGGCCACCGGCCGCGGCGTGGTCCTGGCCATGCCGCACAGCGGGAACTGGGACATCGCCGGGGTGTGGCTGACCGGGCACGCCGGCCGGTTCACCACCGTCGCCGAACGCCTGCGCCCCGAATCGCTGTACCGCCGCTTCACCGCCTACCGCGAATCCCTCGGCTTCGAGATCCTGCCACTCACCGGCGGCGCCCCACCCGGACGACTGCTCCTGGAACGCCTGCGCGCCAACCGGATCGTCTGCCTGCTGGCCGACCGGGTGCTCACCGGCGCGGGCGTGCCGGTCACCTTCTTCGGCGCACCGGCCAGGCTGCCCGGCGGACCCGCGCGGCTGGCCGCGCTCACCGGCGCCGCCCTGCTGCCCGCCGCCACCTGGTTCACCCGGCACGGCTGGGGCCTGCGCTTCCACCCCGCGCTGCCGGTCACCGGCGTCGCCGAAACCACCCAGCGACTGGCCCAGGTCTTCGCCGCCGACCTGGCCCGGCACCCCGCCGACTGGCACATGCTGCACCCGGTGTGGACCGGCCGGCGGTGAGGATCGGCCTGGTCTGCCCGTACTCCTTCGACGTGCCCGGCGGCGTGCAGACCCACGTCCTCGAGCTGGCCCGCGAACTCCGCCACCGCGGCCACCGGGTCGCCGTGCTCGCCCCCGCCCGGCACGCCGACCTGCCCGACTACGTCACCCCCGCGGGCGGCGCGCTCGGCATCCCCTACAACGGCTCCATCGCCCGCCTCGCCTTCGGACCCCGCGCCCTGCACCGGGTCCGCCGCTGGCTGCGCACCCACCGCCCCGACCTGCTGCACTTGCATGAACCCGCCGCCCCCAGCCTGTCCCTGCTCGCCCTCACCCAGGCCGAGTGCCCCGTGGTGGCCACCTTCCACACCAGCTCCCCGGCCGCCGGAAACCCGCTGCTGCGGCCACTGCTGCGCCGCATCACCACCCGCATCGCCGTCTCCGCCACCGCCCGCAGCACCCCCGGCATGATCGAGATCCCCAACGGCGTCGACACCACCCGCTTCGCCAGGGCCACCCCGCTGCCGCTGCCACCCGGCGCGCTCGGCTTCCTCGGCCGCTACGACGAACCCCGCAAGGGCCTGCCCGTCCTCCTGGCCGCGGCCCGCCACCTGCTGCCCACCCACCCGGACCTGAACCTGGTCATCGCGGGCACCGGCAACCCCGCCGCCCTGCACCGCGCCGCCGGACCGGCCCTGTCCGCCCGGATCACCCTCCTGGGCCAGATCGACGACCCGACCAAAGCCCGCCTGTTGCGTGGCCTGGACCTCTACTGCGCGCCCAACCTCGGCGGCGAGAGCTTCGGCATGGTCCTCACCGAGGCCATGGCCGCCGGCGCCCCCGTGCTCGCCAGCGACCTGGCCGCCTTCACCGAGGTGCTCGGCGGCGCGGGCGAGACCTTCCCGGTCGGCGATTCCGTTGCCCTGGCAGGGAAAATCGCCATGCTGCTGGCCGATCCGGGACAGCGGGCGCGACTGTCGGCGGCCGGGCGGATCCGCGCCCGGCGGTACGACTGGACCGAGGTGGCCGGACAACTCGAAGCGGTCTACCGGTCCGCGCTGGCCGGTCCCGACCGCGCATGCCCGGCCGCCACGATCAGCCAGTGCGCGCCTTCGCGACCGAACACCACCGTGCCCAGCCACTGACCGCGGTGCACGAGCCACGGCTCCAGGTCCGGATCGATCGCGAACTGCCGGACCATCGTCCGCCCGCGTGCCCCATGGGTTCGACGCTACCGGCGGCAGCGCCGAACCAGGCCAGGCGGTCTCACAGTTTCGCGGCGATGGCCTCCGGCAGCGGGTCGTAGCGGACGAAGCGGCGGGTGAAGGTCGCGGTGCCCGAGGTCAGCGACCGCAGATCAATGGCGTAGCGCAACAACTCCACGCACGGCACCTCCGCGCGCACCAGCGTCCGCCCCGCCCCGGCCGCCTCGGTGCCCAGCACCCGGCCGCGGCGCCCGGACAGATCGCCCAGCACGGTGCCCAGGTGGTCATCGGGCAGCAGCACCGCGACCTCGTCCAGTGGCTCCAGCAACGCGATCCCGGCCGCGGCCGCCGCCTCCTTCATCGCCAGCGAGGCCGCGGTCTGGAACGCCGCGTCGGAGGAGTCCACGCTGTGCGCCTTGCCGTCGACCAGGCTCACCCGCAGGTCCACCACCGGATACCCGGACTGCAAACCCCTGGCCATCTGCGCGCGCACCCCCTTCTCCACACTCGGGATGAACTGGTGCGGCACCGATCCGCCGACCACCTTGTCCACGAACTCCAGCCCTGACCCGCGCGGCAGCGGCTCGATCACCAGGTCGCACACCGCGTACTGGCCGTGTCCGCCGGACTGCTTCACATGCCGCCCGTGTCCCTTGCCCGCCTTGGCGAAGGTCTCCCGCAGCGGCACCCGCACCTCCTCGGTGTCCACCTCCGCGCCACCGGCCCGCAGCCGTTGCAGCACCACGTCGGCGTGCGCCTCGCCCATGCACCACAGCACCAGCTGATGGGTTTCGGCGTTGCGTTCCAGGCGCAGCGTCGGATCGCTCGCGGCGAGCTTGGCCAGGTTGCGCGCCAGGGTGTCCTCATCGCTGCGGGTGCGGGCCAGCACCGCCACCGGCAGCAGCGGCTCCGGCATGTCCCACGGGCGCACCAGCAGCGGATCCTCCGGCGCGGACACGGTGTCCCCGGTCTCGGCCGAGGTGAGCTTGGTCAGCGCGCACAGGTCCCCGGCCACGCAGTAGGGCACCTCGCGCAGGGTCGCGCCCAGCGGGGAGTAGACGTGTGCGACGCGTTCGTCGTTGTCGTGGTCCTCGTGCCCGCGGTCGGCCATGCCGTGCCCGGAGATGTGCACCGGCCGCTCCGGCCGCAACGTCCCGGAGAACACCCGGACCAGGGAGACCCGGCCGACGTAGGAGTCCACCGCGGTGCGCACCACCTCGGCCACCAGTGGCCCGTCCGGGTCGGCCGCCAGCCGGGGGCGCGGGATGCCGTCGGTGCCGGTCACCTCGGGTGGGTCGTGCTCGGCGGGGGAGGGGAAGGCCCTGGTCAGCATCTCCAGCAACTCCGGCACGCCGAGGCCGGTGGTGGCGCAGACCGGGATCACCGGGTGGAAACAGCCGCGGGCCACCGCGGTCTCCAGATCGGCGATCAGCACCCCCTGGTCCAGGTCCTCGCCCTCCAGATAGCGCTCCATCAGGGACTCGTCCTCGCTTTCGGCGATGATCCCCTCGATCAGCGTGTCCCTGGCCGCCGCGAACTCCTCGGCCATCTCCGCCGGAGGCGTGCCGGTGATCAACCCGACCAGCCCGGACAGCTCGCCGCCTGCCCGCAGCGGCAGGTACAGCGGCAGCACGCCCTCGCCGAAGGCTTCCCGGCAGGCGGCGATCTCCGCGTCGATGTCGGCGCGCTGGTGGTCACAGCGGGCGATGACCACCGCGCGCGGCATGCCCACCGCGGCGCACTCCTGCCACAGCGCCACCGTGGCCGCGTCCACGCCCTCGGCCGCGCACACCACGAACAGCGCGGCGTCGGCGGCGCGTAACCCGGCGCGCAGCTCACCGACGAAATCCGCGTACCCGGGAGTGTCGATCAGGTTGACCTTGACCTCGCGGTGCAGGAACGGGGCCACCGACAGCCCGACCGAACGCTGCTGCCGCACCGCCGCCGGATCGTGGTCGCACACCGTGGTCCCCTCGGTGACCGAGCCGGTGCGGTTGATCACCCCCGCCGCCGCCAGCAACGCCTCGGTGAGCGTGGTCTTCCCGGAACCCGACGGTCCGACCAGCACGACGTTGCGCACCTTGGTGGGGTCGGCTACAGCGACCTGGCCGCCGGCATGGCCGTTGTCCGTGTGCTTGGTGCCCATGGGACTTCCACCTCCCGAACGGCCGGCCTGATCCGACCGCGCGTTGGATGTGTCCGATCTCACACCCGATGCCCCGGTGGCGTCCACCCCAGGGCGCGCGCACCATCCGGGAGTACTAATTGCGGTGATGAGTGAGCTGCTGACCCCGCTGCCCCGTCCGCGCACCTCCCGGCCCAGCCGCGGCGGTGTCCGGGCCACCGGCGCGCACCTGCTCGACTGGGACTGGGCGCGCTACCGCCTGGAGGACGCCCGCAACTACTGGATCGCCACCGCGAGCGCGGGCAGGCGACCGCACACCCGGCCGGTGTGGGGGGTGTGGCTGCCAGCGGGTTTCTGCTTTGTCACGGGGTCGGCCGCGGTGCGCAACCTGGCGGTGAGCCGGGAGATCAGCGTGCACCTGGAAAGCGGCGACGAGGTGGTCATCGTGGAGGGCGAGGCCGCCCTGGTCACCGCCCAGCTGGACCTGCTGCGCCTGGCCGAGGCCCTGCGTGAGAAGTACCGGTGGACCCTGCATCTGGCCGACGGACGGCTGGCGGGCGAGGGCGGTCAGGGCGGCCCGGCCTACCTGGTGCGGCCGCGGGTGGTCTTCGGCTGGGCACGGGACGGGGAGAGCATGACCCGCTGGCGGTTCGGCGCAGGCTGAGCCACCGTCCGGGGGAGTGGCGTGACGCGGGTAACTGGCCTGCTCAAATCGCGCGGAATTGGCCACTTTGAGGGGCCGCGCGCGGACGTAGCATGTGGTTCCCAGTCATCCACCGGAGTGGGTTTTCCCACTTCAGAGCACAGTTGGGCAGGACACCAGTGACCTCCAGTGACATCCAGGCCGTCGGCACCGCGCGGGTCAAGCGCGGCATGGCCGAGATGCTCAAGGGCGGCGTGATCATGGACGTGGTCACCCCGGAGCAGGCCAAGATCGCCGAGGACGCCGGCGCCGTCGCGGTGATGGCCCTGGAGCGGGTCCCCGCCGACATCCGGGTCCAGGGCGGCGTCGCCCGGATGAGTGACCCGGACATGATCGACGGCATCATCGCCGCCGTGTCCATCCCGGTCATGGCCAAGGCCCGCATCGGCCACTTCGCCGAGGCCCAGGTGCTGCAGTCGCTCGGCGTGGACTACATCGACGAGTCCGAGGTGCTGACCCCCGCCGACGAGGCCCACCACATCGACAAGTGGGGCTACACCGTCCCGTTCGTCTGCGGCGCCACCAACCTGGGCGAGGCCCTGCGCCGCATCAGCGAGGGCGCGGCCATGATCCGCTCCAAGGGCGAGGCCGGCACCGGCAACGTGGTCGAGGCGACCCGGCACATGCGCCAGATCCGCGCCGACATCAAGCGGCTGACCCTGCTGGACGAGCCCGAACTCTTCGTCGCGGCCAAGGAACTGCGCGCCCCGTACGAGCTGGTCAAGGAAATCGCCCAGCTCGGCAAACTCCCCGTGGTCCTGTTCACCGCGGGCGGCATCGCCACCCCCGCCGACGCCGCCATGATGATGCAGCTCGGCGCCGAAGGCGTCTTCGTCGGCTCCGGCATCTTCAAGTCCGGCGACCCGGCCAAGCGCGCCGAAGCCATCGTCAAGGCCACCACCTTCCACGACGACCCCGACGTCATCGCCAAGGTCTCCCGCGGCCTGGGCGAAGCCATGGTCGGCATCAACATCTCCGACCTCCCCGACTCCCAACGCCTCGCCACCCGAGGCTGGTAACCCCGCACAACAACGGCCAACACTCAACCCCCACCGAGTGTTGGCCGTTGTCGTACGCCGAGTTGGCCGTTATGGACGCCGAGTTGGCCGTTGTTGTACGCCACGTTGGCCGTTGTGGGACGCCGTAGGTCGCTGCGGTCGGGCGAAGCCCGGGACAGGCAGCGGGGGTGGCTTTTCAAACTTTCCCCGAGCGGTTCCCCATCCCCGTCAGCCTGGAGAGGACACACCACATCCCGGGCAGCGGCCCCGCAACACAATCCGCCGCCCGGCCAACCCAACGCGACCGGGCCGCTGCCCGGGATGTGTGGTTTGGTATCGGAGGGCTGACGGGGATGGGGAACCGCACACGAGCACTGCTCTTTGCCCTTGACTTTGTTCTTCCCCCCATCCTTTGATTCCTGCCCGTCCGGCGAGGACGATCTTGATCTTCGCTCTTGACTGTCAACCCGAAGATCAAGAAAGGATGGCCTCGCCGGCCGGGCAGACCACCGGAGGGGTGGGGCAGATCAAACCCCGGGACGAGCAGGTTGCGGGGCGGGGTCTGGGCTGCCGACTCGAGACCCAGCGTGGCTCCGAGGGCTCGCGTGTTCTCCGTACGGCCTTCCGCCAGCCAACCACACCCCGATGAGCGGCCCCCGTCACGTTGGGTTGGCCGGGCGGCGGATTGTGTTGCAGGGGCCGCTCATCGGGGTGTGGTCTGCATGCTCCAGGCCGTACGGAGAACACGCGAGAGCCCTCGTCGTGGGGGTTTCACCCCTCCGCCCCGGCCTGCGGCCGTCCCACAACGGCCAACGTGGCGTACGAGTTGGGCCAACTCGCCGTCCATAACGGCCAACTCGGCGTACGACAACGGCCAACACTCGGGATGAACTGCCTCAGATGTGTTCCATTACCAGTACGAACGACGTTCCTGCGGCCAAAGCCTCATACACGTGTGGCGCGTCCCCGGGGAAAGCCGCGTAATCCCCGGCCGCCAACTCCACCGAACTCTCCGCGGGCCCGCACCGCAATCGTCCGCTGCTCACCACCGCGTGCTCGATCGACCCCGGGATATGCGGATCAGCGAACCGGGTCTGCCCCGGCTCCATCGTGATCACGTAAATATCCCGCCGCGCCCCGGGCGGACAAGCCGACAACAACGTCCCCACGAATGCCGCCTGCTCCGAGGCGACCCCCGGCCCCTCGCCGGCCCGGATCACCCGCACCTGCGCCACCGGTGGCTCCACCAGCCGCGAGAACGGCACCCCCAGTGCCACCCCCAGCGCCCACAGCGTCTCCACGCTCGGATTCCCGCTCGCCGACTCCAGCTGCGACAGCGTGGACTTGGCGATGCCTGCCCGTTTGGCCAACTCGGTCAGGGTGAGGCCGGTGCGGTCCCGTTCGCGGCGCAGGTTGGCCGCGATGGTGCGCAGGGGTGCGCCGCCGGGGCGGGCGTCGGTCATCGTGTTCGCTCCAGCGGTCCTTGTATTCGCGTTGACGAACGCACCTTAGTGTGTTCAGTATAGGCGTCGATGCGTTCGATATGGCGAACACTTGACTCCGCGCTCATCCGTGACGTGAGTGCCGCCGCCCTGACCGGCGGCATGATGGGTATGTCCTTCGGGGCGGTCGCGGTGACCTCCGGGCTGTCCGTGTGGCTGGCCGTGGCGATGTCCGTGCTGGTCTTCGCCGGTGGCGCCCAGTTCACCGCGGTCGGGGTGGCCGCGGCTGGCGCCGGTCCGCTGGCCACCGTGCTGGCCGGGTTGCTGGTCAACGCGCGGCTGCTGCCCTTCGGGCTGGCCGTGGGCGGGGTGTTCGGCCGCCGCTGGTACAGCAGACTCCTGGGCAGCTACCTGATGATCGACCAGTCAGTGGCCTTCGCGCTGGCGCAGAAGGATCCCGAACGGGCCCGCGCGGTGTACTGGGCATCCAGCATCGCCGCGTTCGTCACCTGGAACTCCGGCACGCTCATCGGCGCCCTGATCGGCTCGGCCGTGGGCGACCCCAAGGACTTCGGCCTGGACGCGGTGTTCCCGGCAGGCATGTTCGCGCTGATCCTGCCGCAGCTGGCGGACAAGACCCCGCGCCGGGTGGCGATCCTGGGCGGGGTGATCGCGGTGGCCACCGCACCTCTGCTGCCGCCCGGACTGCCGGTGCTGCTGGGCCTGCTCGGCCTGGCCGCCGCCCTGCCCGTGCCGAACTGGAAGAAGAAGGCCGCATGACGCTCACGACGATCCTGGTACTCGCGGGCGGGACCTACGCCTTGCGCGCCGCCGGGCCGTTCCTGCGGGACCGCCTGGAGATCTCGGAGAAACTGCAACGCGGGCTGGCCCTGGCCGCGATCGCGTTGCTGTCCGCGCTGGTGCTCACCCAGGCCGTGCTGGACGGGCAGGTCTTCAGCGGCTGGGCCCGACCAGCGGGTGTGCTGGTCGGGGCCCTGGCCGCGTGGCGGAAGCTGCCGTTCGCGGTGGTGGTGCTGCTCGCCGCGGGCACCGCCGCCGGACTCCGGCTGGCCGGAATCCCTTAGCGTTTCGCGATTTTCTCGGTCAGCTTGGTGCCCTGCTGGCCGGTGACCACGCACACCGCGGTGCGGTCACCGGTCCGCCAGGAAGAAGCCGTCGGGTAGAAGTAGTACAGCTCCAGCTTCTCCAGGGTGGCCGGCGGCAGCATGCCTTCCAGGCGCTCGCTGCACTCGGTCTCCACGTCGCTGGTCACCTTCGCCTCACCCGGGTACTCGGGCGCGGCCGGCATCGGGAAGCGGTCCATGACCTCGGCCTCGTGCGGCTTGTCGCAGGGCTGGGCGGTCACCGAGGTGATCGCCTTGCCCTCCTTAACCCCGTCGAAGCAGTCGCCCACGTTCAGCTTGAACACGCTCAGCCGACCGGAGTCCACGACCTGACCGGCCTCATTGCGGGTGGCCTGGGTGTTGATCGCGACCGCGATCAGCGTCGCCCACAGGGCGAGCCAGACCCCGGCGACCACGATCCCGGCGATGGCCATGCCCTTGCCCCGGTCGGCCCGCTGCTTGATCTGGTTGAGCGAGACCAGCCCGAAGATCACCGCCAGCACGTTGGTGATGATGCCCGGGATGATGCCCAGCACCAGCGCCGCGATGGCGAACCCGTTGGTGTTGCCGGGAACCGGCGCCTGACCGTACGACTGGTGCGGCTGTGGGTAGCCGGCTGGCGCCTCTGGCGGAGGCGGCGGCGCCGACGGGTAGAACTGCGCCGGACTGGGCTGCTGCGCCGGCTGATCCGGCTGGCCCGGCTGCTCCGGCTTCGGCTGGTCTGTCACGGAGCGAACTTTCCACTACCCGCGACAGTCTAGGCAAACCGGCTCCGCTCAGCCGGGTTCCGCGCTCAGCCCACCAGGAACGGCACCGAGCCCACGAAGAGCAACGGGATCAGGAAGAACAACAGGAACAGCCCGACCCAGACGCAGCCCACGACCAGCCCGGCCAGTGCCATGCCGCGGCCCTGTTCGCCGGACTGCTTGATCTGGTTGAGCGCCACCGCGCCGAAGATGATGCCCAGCACCGGCAGGATGAAGAACGGGATGATCCCGCAGACCAGCGCGGCCACCGACATCCCGTTGGTCTTCTGCTGCGGGTACGCCTGCGGATAGCCCTGCTGGTAACCGCCCGGGTAGCCCTGCTGCTGGTAACCGGGGTAGGACGCCTTCTGGTAGCCGCCGGAGTCCTGGTAGCTCATCGGCGCCGGGTACTGCGGCTGCACCTGGTACTGCGCGTCCGGCGCGACCGGGTACTGGACCTCGGGCGTCACCGGGTACTGCACCTCCGGAGCCACCGGGTACTGCGGCTCGGGCGCGACCGGGTACTGCGTCGCGGGGTAGTGGGGCTCCGCCGTGGCCGGGGAGTACGGGGCTGGGTCCTGCGACGGTGGCTGGACCGGATCCTGTGGTGCTGACACGGCGAGCACGGTAGCCGGTACCCGCCCCGCCCACGCGCGAAACGCCCGCACGTCACCCCAGCAGGGCCCCCTCCGCGGGCGGCACCGCCCGCTTGCGGATGTGCTCGAAGACCAGGTGCGTCTGCAACTGGGCGACCTCCTTGCGGGTGGTGAAGGAGTCCAGCACCAGTCGTTGCAGGTGCGCGGTGTCGGCCACCGCCACGTGCACCAGGAAATCGTCCGGACCGGCCACATGGGACAGGGCCAGGGTCTCCGGCAGGGCCAGCGCGAAGTCGATGAAGGGCTGCACGATCGCCCTGGTGTGCGGGCGCACCCGCACCGCGATCATCGCCTGCACCGGCCTGCCCAGCTCGGCCAGGTCCACCTCGGCCCGGTACCCGGTGAGCACCCCGCGCTCGCGTAGCGCCCGGTGCCGGACCAGGCAGGTCGAGGGCGCCAGGTTCACCTTCGCGGCCAGGTCCTTGTTGGGCAGCCGAGCGTCGTTCTGCAACTCCTGCACGATGGCCGCGTCCACCGCATCCAGCACGGACCTCACCTCACTTCGCCGAACAGGATTCGCAATCTACTCAGAGACGCCGACGATTGCTTCACGATTCCGGCCATGCGCAGCATCCACACGCGGGCCGTGCACGCCGGCCGGGACGAGTTGACCGCCCTCGGCGTGCACGCCCTGCCGATCGACCTGTCCACCACCTACCCGCTCACCGACGCAGGCTCCGGCGAAGCGGCCCTGCTGGAACTGGCCGAGGGCGCGCCGACGGCAGGCTCGCCGGTGTACGGGCGGCTGATCAACCCGACCGTGTCCCGGTTCGAGCGCGCGCTGGCGGAGCTAGAAGGCCTGCCGGACGCGGTCGCCTTCGGCAGCGGCATGGCCGCCCTGGTCGCCACCGTGCAGGCCGCCTGCCTGATCACCGGCCGCAAGCACGTGGTCGCGCTGCGCCCGCTCTACGGCGGCACCGACCACCTGCTGACCAGCGGGATCCTCGGCGTGCAGGTCACCTTCGCCGACGCCGCCGGAGTGGCCGCGGCGATCCGGCCGGACACCGGCCTGGTGATCGCGGAGACCCCGGCCAACCCGACCCTGGACCTGGTGGACCTGGACGCCCTGGTAGCCGCGGCCGGGAGCGTGCCAGTGCTGGTGGACAACACCTTCGCCACCCCGGTGCTGCAGAACCCGGCCGCGCACGGCGCCACCTACGTGCTGCACTCGGCCACCAAGTACCTCGGCGGCCACGGCGACGCCATGGGCGGCATCGTGGCCGCCCCCGCCGAGCAGGCCGCGGCGATCCGGAGTCTGCGCATCGCCACCGGCGCGCTGCTGCACCCGATGTCGGCCTACCTGCTGCACCGCGGCCTGGCCACGCTGCCGCTGCGGGTGGAGGCGGCCCAGCGCACCGCGGCCGAACTCGCCGCCAGGCTCAGCGTTCACCCGGCAGTGGCGAAGGTCCATTATCCGGGACTGGCCGGTTCCGATCCGCACCGGGTCCTCGGCCGTCAGCTGCGCGGACCCGGCGCGGTGCTCTCCTTCGAGACATTCGAAGAATCGGATGCCATGCTGGCCAAACTCCGCCTTTTCACCCATGCGGTGAGCCTCGGTTCGGTCGATTCCCTGGTGGAGCGACCGGCCGCGCTCACCCACCGCCTAGTACCCGACACGGACCGCCTGGCCTGCGGAATCAGCCCCAGACTGGTGCGCGTCTCAGTGGGCCTGGAGGACGTCGAGGACCTGTGGAGCGATCTTGATGCCGCACTTGAGGTTCTCATAAGAATCAACGTGATTCCCATTACGTCCTAGCGAACGCTATAGCTTTGTGCACACTCGATGGCGATATCGTCCCCGCTTCAGAGGGCAACGGGGCCCGTTACGTGATTCCACAGTGTGGGCCCCGGATATCTGTAATCGAGGATAGAGAGGGGCGCCGCGTGGCTTCCGCGCCGGAGCTCGACACCAAACCGGGCCAGCCTGACGACGACGGATACGTCAAGACGTTGTCCAACCGCCAGGTCCAGATGATCGCGATCGGCGGCGCCATCGGCGTCGGCCTGTTCCTGGGCGCGGGCGGCAGGCTCGCCACGTCCGGTCCAGGACTGGTCCTGGCCTACGCGGCCTGCGGCATCGCCGCGTTCTTCGTGATGCGCGCGCTGGGGGAGCTGGTCATGCACCGGCCCACCGCGGGCAGCTTCGTGGAGTACGCCCGCGAGTTCGTGGGCCCGTGGGCCGGCTTCACCAGCGGCTGGATGTACTGGGTCAACTGGGCCATGACCGGCATCGCGGAGATCACCGCGGTGGCCATCTACGTGCACCGCTGGCTGCCCGACGTGCCGCAGTGGATCACCGCGCTGGTCGCGCTGGCCGTGCTGCTGCTGGTCAACCTGCTGTCGGTGAAGCTGTTCGGCGAACTGGAGTTCTGGTTCTCCGTCATCAAGGTGCTGGCGATCATCGTCTTCCTGTTCACCGGCCTCGCGCTGGTGCTGACCTCGGCCGATGTCGGCGGGACGACCGCGTCCGTGTCCAACCTGACCGCGCACGAGGGCTTCCTGCCCAACGGCGTGGGCGTGGTGCTGATGAGCCTGCAGGCGGTCATCTTCGCCTACTCCGCGATCGAGCTGGTCGGCATCGCCGCCGGTGAGACCAAGGACCCGCGCAAGGTGCTGCCCAAGGCGATCAACGGCGTGGTGTGGCGGATCGGCATCTTCTACATCGGCTCGGTGCTGCTGCTGGCCATGGTGCTGCCGTGGACGCTGTACTCCGGCGCGGAGAGCCCGTTCGTCACCGTGTTCACCCGGCTGGGCATCCCCGGCGCGGGCGATGTGATGAACGCGGTCGTGCTGACCGCGGCGCTGTCCTCGTGCAACTCGGGGCTGTACTCCACCGGCCGCATCCTGCGCTCGCTGGCGCAGAAGGGCGAGGCGCCCAAGTTCACCGGCAAGATGTCCGCCCGGCACGTGCCCTACGGCGGCATCCTGTTCACCGCGATCGTCTACCTCTTCGGCGTGGTGCTGAACTACCTGGTGCCCAAGGAGGCCTTCGACATCGCCATCGCGGTGGCCAGCCTCGGCGTGATCACCACCTGGATCACCCTGCTGTACTGCCAGATCCGGTTGCGCCGCAAGGCCGACAAGGGCGAGCTGCCGCGCAGCGAGTTCCGGATGCCGGGCGCGCCGTACACCAGCTGGCTCAGCATCGGCTTCCTGGTGCTGGTGCTGGTCCTGATGGCCTTCACCGAGGGCGCCGAGCGGATCGCGTTCTACTCGATGCCGATCATCGCGCTGGTGCTGTTCGTGGGCTGGAAGCTGGTCAGCCGCCGCAACCAGGCGGTCGCCGCCGCGGCGGGCAAGGCCAAGGAGAGCACCCCCGTTCGGGAGCCGATCGCGGGCGAATAAGCTGGTCGGACCAGCAAGCAACGGTTCCAGCAGTTCAGGAGTGAGCGGTGTCGGCAGCCCAGCCCGTGGTCGGAGTGCTCGCCCTGCAGGGTGACGTGCGAGAGCACCTGGTGGCGCTCGCCGAATGCGATGTGCTGGCCCGCCCGGTCCGCCGGGCCGAGGAGCTGGCCCAGGTGCACGGGCTGGTCATCCCCGGTGGCGAGTCCACCACGATGAGCCGCCTGCTCATCAACTTCGAGCTGCTGGAACCGTTGCGTCTGCGGTTGAAGGAGGGCCTGCCGGCCTTCGGCTCCTGTGCTGGCATGATCATGCTCGCCAGCACGGTGCTCGACGGACGTCCGGACCAGCACCAGCTCGGCGCCGTGGACATGGTGGTCCGGCGCAACGCCTTCGGCCGCCAGGTCGACTCCTTCGAGGCCGACCTCGACGTCACCGGCATCGAGGGCGACCCGGTGCGCGCGGTGTTCATCCGGGCGCCGTGGGTGGAATCGGTCGGCGACGAGGTGGAAGTGCTCGCCACCGTGCCGGAGGTCCCGGACTCCGGGGCGGCCGCCGGTAGGATCGTCGCCGTTCGACAGGGACGCGTGCTGGCAACCGCGTTCCACCCTGAACTGACCGGCGACGGGCGGGTGCACCGCCTGTTCGCGGACACCGTGCGCGCGGCCTGAGAAGCTGACGGGGAACGCGTCAACGGTGACGAGAGCGACGGAGGAGAGATGAGCGGCCACTCCAAGTGGGCCACCACCAAGCACAAGAAGGCCGCCCTCGACGCCAAGCGCGGCAAGCTGTTCGCGAAGCTGATCAAGAACATCGAGGTCGCCGCGCGGACCGGTGGGGGCGACCCCGAAGGCAACCCGACCCTCTTCGACGCCATCCAGAAGGCGAAGAAGAACTCGGTGCCCTCGGACAACATCGAGCGCGCCCGCAAGCGCGGCGGCGGTGAAGAGGCCGGCGGCGCCGACTGGCAGACCATCATGTACGAGGGCTACGGCCCCAACGGCGTGGCGGTCCTGGTCGAATGCCTCACCGACAACCGCAACCGGGCCGCCAGCGAGGTCCGGGTGGCCATGACCCGCAACCACGGCAACATGGCCGACCCAGGCTCGGTGGCCTACCTGTTCACCCGCAAGGGCGTCATCCTCGTGCCCAAGAACGACATGAGCGAGGACGACGTGCTCATGGCCGTGCTCGACGCGGGCGCCGAAGAGGTCAACGACCTGGGGGACAGCTTCGAGATCGTCTCCGAGGCTGGCGACATGGTCGCGGTCCGCACCGCGCTGCAGGGCGCGGGCATCGACTACGACTCCGCCGACGCCAACTTCCTGCCCGCCATCAGCGTCTCCCTGGACGCCGACGGCGCGCGGAAGGTCTTCCGGCTGATCGACGCCCTGGAAGACTGCGACGACGTGCAGAACGTGTTCGCGAACTTCGACGTGAGCGACGACGTGATGGCCGAGGTCGACGCGTAGGCGGCCGTTCCGGCTGAGTTCTCCGCGATGCCGCGCCGTCCCGCACCAGCGGGGCGGCGCGGCATTCGCTTGTGTCCACAGCTCGCACAAGTACCTGGAGCCCGTAGCGCAGTCCGGCGGCGGGAGCTGAAAAATTGGTCTGAACGGCCTAGTCCACCCCCGCTCATCCGGCCTCCGCCGAACGGCAGAATGACCCCATGCCGCCCCTGGAAACCGCCGACGACCAGCTCCGCCGCGAACTCCTCGCCTCCGCCGAGCAACACGGCGCGGCCGTCGTGCACGTCCCGGAGGAAGAAGGCGCCGCCAACTTCGCCCTCTCCGTCGGCTGCTGGCGCCGCTTCGGCGCCCCCGAGGCGGTCGTCATCGGCCTGCCCGAGGAAGCGGCCACGCACGTCATCGGCGCCTACGTGGACCGCATCTCCCGCGGCGAGCGCTTCCCGCTGGGCAAGGTGTACCAGGACTTCCTGCCCGGCTGCCTGGTCACCTTCGAGAAGGTCAACCTCGGCTACTACCCGGAGTTCCTCGGCTTCGTCTTCCTCTTCCACCCCCAGGGCAACTTCCCGGCGATGCAGATCATCGTCACCACGCCCGAGGGCCACTGGCCGTGGCAGGACAACGCCCCCGCCGGCTTCTTCGAGTGGCAGCCGGTGCTGACCGAGTCCGGATACCCCGAAAGTTGGACATCCGGCCCCGAAGGCCCCTGACTGTCGGTGGCTCGTGCGAACATATGTTCGAACAAGCCAACCGGAGGGACTTCAGGCATGTGCGACAGGTGCAACGGCGCCACCGCGGAAGACGTCCGCCGCGACCTGCTGAAACACGTCGCCGAACACGACTACGCCACGGTCGCCGTGGCCGCCGATCAGGACCCGCTCACCGGCCTGCGCATCCCCGGCAGCCACCACACCGTCGGCCTGTGGGCCCTGCGCCACACCCCCGAGGTCATCATCCTGGGCGCCCCCGACCAGCACGCCCGCGACCTGGTCCGCCGCTACGCCGAGCGCGCCGCCGCGGGCGAACGCTTCGCCCCCGGCTACCGCTACGACGGCTTCATCGACGGCTACCAGGTCACCTTCGAACGCGTGGCCGAGGAGCACTACCCCGACTGGCTGGCCTCAGCCCGCGCCCTCTACCCCGGCAACGATTTCCCCGCCCTGCAACTGCTCTGGCCCACCCACGACCACGCCTGGCCCTGGCAAGGCGGCTGCTACCGCTTCCACCGTGCCCAGCCAGTCCTCACCGCCAGCGGCACCCCCGAAAGCTGGCTCCCCGGAGTGAACGGCCCATGACGAACCCCGCCCCCCACATCGCCGCCCTGCACCCCGCCCACGCGGGCGAACTCCTCACCCTCCAACGCGCCGCCTTCCTCCCCGAAGCCCAGCGCTACCGAGAACCCTTCCTCCCCCCACTCCTGGACACCCTGGAAGACCTCCAGACCGCGATCGCCAACCCCGCCATCCCTGCCCTCGGCGCCTGGCAGGCCCACCGCCTGGTCGGCGCGGTCCGCGGCCTGGTCGAAGGCCCCCGCATGGAACTGGCCCGCCTGGTGGTGGCCCCGGACTGCCAGGGCCAAGGCCTGGGCGGAGCCCTGCTCAACGCCCTGGAAAAAGCCGCCCCACCCCAGGTCACCACCCTCTGGCTGGCCACCGGAACCGACAGCACGGAAGCCCTGACCCTGTACAAACGCCACGGCTACACCCAGGTCTCCGAACACCCGGACACAGCAGGCGTCCTGCTCACAATCCTGGAAAAACCCCGCCCCGCGCCTACCGGTTCCCCAGCACCCGGCTGACCGCGATCTCCAGCACCACCCGAGCCGGATTCTCCTTCGGCTGCCGATACCGCCGCGCGTACCGCGCCACCGCATCCGCCACCGACTCAGCGTCCTCCCGCAACAAGGCCCGCCCTTCCAGGGTCGACCAGTGCGCCCCCTCGAACTGACACACCGCCACCGCCAGCCCCGCGGCCCCCGCCCCCGCCACCAACCGAGCCTTCACCGAATGCCGAAAAGTGATCACCCGAGCGATCCCACTCGCGAAGTCCACGGTCACCCCCACCGGCACCACATGCGGCCGCCCATCCGGCCGCACCGAACTCAACGACGCCAACCGCCGCTCAGTCCAAAACTCCGCGAACCCCACCCCACGCCCCAGCAAATCAACACCCACCCCCAAACCCTATGCCGCCCACCCCGGGCGCCCCGCCCTACCCACAGCCCGGCCTCGGCTCAGCAGACCTTGCCTTCCGTGGAGTCCTTGCGGCACCGCAGCAACGCGGTCGCGGCCGCCACCCCGGCCTCGGTGGCCCGGCGCGGTTCCGCCGGGGCCTCGATCATGCTGGCCACCGCCGCGGCGAAGAACACGTCGCCGGCGCCGGTGGTGTCCACCGCGTCGACCGCGGTGGTGCCGACCGCTCCCGAACTGCCGTTGTGCCAGAACTGGGCGCCGGCCGAACCCTGGGTTTCCGCACGCAGGGCCTCGGCCCTGGTGCGGTCTCGTAACGTCCTCGGTGCCACCGCTCGTTCCAGGAAAAGGCGTTCCCGGGTGGAGAAGGTCAGCACTGAGGCGGTGGAGAGGAGTCGGTGGACCAGGCCGCCGGGGTAGGCGTCGGGGTCGTCTTTGACTGTCCAGGCCAGGTGCTGGTCGGGGCGGAGCAGGTCCAGGATCTCCACGGTGACGGGGCGGGGGCCGACCAGCAGGCAGACCCAGTCGCTGTCGGCGATGACGGCGCGCTGGGTCTCGGTCAGGGACTGGGGGACTGGCTCGCCGGGGTCGTAGACGGTGACGACCTGTTCGTCGGGGGCGTAGAACAGGTAGTTCGACGGGGTGCGGTCGCCGCTCTGGTCCACCCCGGACACGTCGACGCCCCAGGAGGCGAGGCGGTCGGTGTAGGCCGCGCCGAAGGCGTCCTGGCCGACCCAGGTGACCGCGCGGATGTCGTGTCCGGCCTCGGTGAGGCCCTCGGCGGCGTAGGTGATGCCGCCCAGATGAGGCCAGGGGTGGGACAGGCGGCGGCGGACCAGGGTGGTGCCGGTCGCCGCCAGGAACGGGCCGGTTTCCATGGCGTGGTCGACACTGGCGTAGCCGATCACCGCTACTCGCGGCACGTGGTCTCCCGGCGGGCTCCGTGACGGTGGACGTTTCAACGTAGCGTGCCGCCGTTTCCGGGGTTCACCGATTCCCCAGGACTTCGCGATTCTCGATCCGCTCTTGCCCGAAGCGACTGGTCAGGCTTCCCCTTGCCGCGGGTAATCCTGCCGGAGGAGGGGCGGACAGCCGGGGCGGATCGCGGTCAGGGCCGCGCCACCCGGGCCAGGAAGTACGGCGCCCCGCTTTCCTGGTGCCGCACCAGGAACAGGAACGGCCGGTCGACCCGCACCTCCAGGGGCGGCTCGGGGTCCAGTTCCAGGGAGACCGCGCCGAACATCATCGCGGTGACCGCCGCCCCTTCCAGGCCCTGTTCGTCCACGTCCAGCACCGCCTGGTGCAGGGCCGCGGTGACCGCCACCCGCTCCGGGGTCAACCCGCCCAGGTCCGCGTGCTCGCCGAAGACCGTGCGCACGCCCAGTTCGCCGAGCGGATCGGCCAGTTCCAGCCGCGAGGCCACCGTGAACCGCGGCAGGAACAGCTCCACCTCCCGGTACACCCCGGAGCCTGCCAGCGCGTCCAGGAGTTCCGCGTCCAGCCTCGCCGCGTCCAGGTCGCCGTCGGGCAGCAGCACCACGGCCTCGGTGCCGCCGTCGGCGGGCAGCACGACCGACTGCCAGCCGCCCAGCGCCCGGTGCCGCAGCTTGCCGCCGCGGCTCATCGTCGGCACCGGCACCGTGCCGCCCGGCGCGTGGAACGGCAGCGCGGCCGTCTGGTCGGCGTCCCGGAACGGCGTGAGCCAGCCGACCTTGAGGTAGAGCGCGTTCACCAGCGCCACCAGGGTCTCCGGCGTGATCGCCCCGGCGGGCACCGCCTCGGTGATCAGCCCGTGGGTGGTCTCGGCGACGTCGGCGTTGATCACCCCGCGGGCCACCTCCGGCGCCGCCCGCAACGCCAGTTCCCGGACCCGCGCCCCCGGCCACTCGTCCAGTCGCGCCAGGAAGTCCTCCTGCACCCCGACCCCGTCGTCCACCCACAGCGTGCTGGTCACCGCGACCGTCCCGGCCCACAGTTCAGCCGCCCCCGCGACCCGCTTGAGCAGCTCCGCGGGCTCCCCGATCAGCTCGACGATCTCCGCCCGCGATCGCCCCCTGGCCGCCTCGGCGACCAGGCCCAGCGCGGTCGCGACGGAGTAGGGCGACCAGCAGGCGTTGGTGTCGGCGGGACCGGTGAGCGCCCGATGCAGGGCCAGCGTGAACTCGTGCACAACGCCACGCTAGCCCTGCCCGTGCGCCCCGGCAGCCGATCGGTTACGGCAGCCGGATGGACAGGGCGTGGTGGAAGATGTCGCGCGGATCCCACTTCGCCTTGACCTGCTGCAACCTCGGGTAGTTGCCCTTGTAGAACAACTCGTGCCAGGGCACGCCGGAGGTGTTCCAGGCGGGGTCGGCCATGTCGATGTCGGGGTAGTTGATGTAGCAGCCGTCGTTGGCGGCGTTGGGGACCGGGACGCCGCCGGTGTCGGCGTAGAGGTCGCGGAACAACTCGCGCACGCGGCGGATCTCCAGGGCTTCCTCGGCGGGGTCGGGCCAGTAGGTGATGAAGGTGGCCTTGAGGATGGAGTCGCGTTGCGGCATGGCGGTGGCCTCCGGCGCGACCGTGTTCACCTTGCCGCCGAAGGACAACAGCCACAGCATCGGCGGCGGGTTGGTGCCCTCGGGGGCCTTGGCCTTGGTGAGGTGCCGGTAGGCGATCTTGGCCTGCTCGTCGGTGTAGCGCTTGCGCAGGTAGGCCGATTTCTGCTTGTACCGCCCCGATTCCTGGTTGGTGCCCGAGGACAGCGCGCTGGTCAGCCAGGTCCGGCGTTCGGGCGGGAGCACGTGCACGCCCTTGTCCACACCCGCGGTGACCGCGGCGAAATAGTCCGCCAGGAGCTTGTCCGCGTTCGGCACGGTGGCGTCGAGCTGGCCGGTGATGATGAAACCGCCCTGGTGCGCGCCCTCGGTCGGGCAGGGCACCAGGAAGGCCGACCACAGCGAGGCGTACGGCGAGTCCGCGCCCTTGTGCCGCTCCATGAACTCGCCGTAGTTGCGCATCAGCCGGACGAACCGGGTCTCGTCGATCTCGGCCCAGCCGCACAGCGCGACCCCGGCCAGCACCGCCGCGGCCGGCTTCGGCAGCAACTTCGTCGGATCGGTGCCCTTGGCCTTGGGGTCGCGCATCCAGTACCGGGTGACCACGCCGAAGTTGCCGCCGCCGCCACCGGTGTGCGCCCACCACAGGTCCCGGTTGGGGTCGTGCGGTTCCCTGGTGGCGACCACGGCGCGGGCGGTGCCGTCCTTGTCCACGACCACCACCTCCACCGCGTACAGGTAGTCCACCATCACGCCGAGCTTGCGGGACTGCGGGCCGTAGCCGCCGCCCTGGATGTGCCCGCCGACGCCGACCTCGCCGCATTCCCCGCCGGGCACGGTCACGCCCCAGCCCAGGTACAGCGTCTTGTACACCTCGCGCAGGGTGGCGCCTGCCTCGATGGCGAAGGCGTTGCGGCGCGGGTCGAAGTAGACGTCGTGGAACTGGGACAGGTCGATGATCACCTGCGCGCCGTCGCCGACGAAGTCCTCACAGGAGTGGCCGCCGCCGCGCACGGTGATCCGCTTGCCCGCGCGCACCGCCTCCTGCACCGCGCGCACCACCTGCTCGGTCGAGCCGACCAGCTGGAAGGCCTCCGGACTCGGGCGGAACCGGACGTTGATCCCCTTGATCCGCAGGTCCTCATACCTCGGGTCGCCCGGTCGCACCGTCACCGGGCCCAGCGGCGGATGACCACCACTGGCCTCGGCCGCGGGCGCCGCCGCGGCCACGCCGCCGGTGGCCGCCAGACCGCCGACCGCGGCGGCTCCGGCCAGGAAGCCACGTCTGCTGACATCATTCATCTCAAGAACCCCCAAGAGTTCCAATGCGATCGCATTGCAACGTCGACGGTACCCAGTCGCCGGGTGACTGTCCACGAATTCGCGTGTCACCCGCCCGGGGAAACGGCTCGCCCTCTAGGGTTCGAACGAGTGTTCGCCAGTTGATCGGGAGTTGGTCTGCGTGCGCGTGCTGGGAGTGGACCCCGGCCTGACCCGCTGCGGCATCGCCGTGGTCGACGGCGGCACCGGCCGCAGCGTGCGGGCCATCGCCGTGGACGTCATCCGCACCCCGGTCGACGCGCCCCTGGCGGTGCGGCTGATGCAGATCGCCGACGCCGCCGAACTCTGGCTGGAGCGCTACCGCCCGGATGTCATCGCGGTGGAACGGGTCTTCAGCCAGCACAACGTGCGCACCGCCATGGGCACCGCGCAGGCGGGCGGGGTGATCGCGCTGTGCGCCGCCCGCCGCGACCTGCCCGTCGCCTTCCACACCCCCAGCGAGATGAAAGCCGCGCTGACTGGCTCCGGCCGGGCGGACAAGGCCCAGGTCACCGCCATGGTCACCAAGGTCCTCGGCCTGTCCGAGGCGCCGAAACCGGCCGACGCCGCCGACGCGCTCGGCCTGGCCATCTGTCACATCTGGCGCGCGCCCATGCAGTCCCGGCTGGCCGAGGCCCAGGCCAGGGCCGCCCAGCTCGCCCAGGCGCACAAGGCCCGGCTCGCCGCCGCGGCCAGGACGGCGGCCAAGCCCGCCCGGACAAGGAACAAGTGATCACGTGATTTCCTCGGTACGCGGCCAGGTGCTCGCCATCAGCCTCGACCACGTCGTCATCGAGGTCGGCGGGGTCGGCCTGGCGGTGCGCACCACCCCCGCCACCCTGGCCACCCTGCGCCGCGGTGAGCAGGCCCGCCTGTCCACCACGCTGGTCGTGCGCGAGGACTCCCTCACCCTGTTCGGCTTCGCCGGCGACGAGGCCCGCGAGCTCTTCGGCCTGCTGCAGACCGTCACCGGCGTCGGCCCCAAACTCGCCCTCGCCGTGCTCGCCGTGCTCGAACCCGACAAGCTGTGCGCCGCCCTGGCCGAGGGCAACATCACCGTGCTCACCCAGGTCCCCGGCGTCGGCCGCAAGGGCGCCGAACGACTCGTGATCGAACTGCGGGACAAGGTCGGCGCGCTGCTGCCCAGCAGCAACCCCGGACTGCCGGGGGAGAGCCACGACCAGGTCCGCGGCCAGGTGGTGGAAGCGTTGCTGGGCCTGGGCTTCCCGGCCAAACAGGCCGAGCAGGCCGTCGAGTCCGTGCTCGCCGACGGCGGCGGCGACACCGCCACCGTGCTGCGCCAGGCCCTGGCCGGGCTCGGGCGCAAGAAGTAACGGGGCCGCGCGGTGTTCGACGACGACCTCGACGAGGAAACCCCGCTCTCCCCCTACGCCGCCACCGGCGAACGGGAGGACGAGACCGGGCTGCGACCGAAGAACCTGACCGAGTTCGTCGGCCAGGCCCGGGTCCGCGAACAGCTCGGACTGGTGCTCGGCGGCGCCCTGCGGCGCGGCTCCCCACCCGACCACGTGCTGCTCTCCGGCCCGCCCGGACTCGGCAAGACCAGCCTCGCCATGATCATCGCCGCCGAACTCGGCGCCGCGCTGCGGCTGACCTCCGGCCCCGCCCTGGAACGCGCGGGCGACCTGGCCGCGATGCTGTCCAACCTGGCCGAGGGCGATGTCCTGTTCATCGACGAGATCCACCGCATCGCCCGGCCCGCCGAGGAGATGCTCTACCTGGCCATGGAGGACTTCCGGGTCGACGTCGTGGTCGGCAAGGGCCCCGGCGCCACCAGCATCCCCCTGGACATCGCCCCGTTCACCCTGGTCGGCGCCACCACCAGGGCAGGCTCGCTGACCGGCCCGCTGCGCGACCGCTTCGGCTTCACCGCGCACATGGAGTTCTACGTCCCCGGCGAACTCGAACGCATCCTCACCCGCTCGGCCACCATCCTCGGCGTCGACCTGCGTCCCGACGGCGCGGCCGAGATCGCCGGCCGCTCCCGCGGCACCCCCCGGATCGCCAACCGGCTGCTCCGCCGGGTCCGCGACTACGCCGAGGTGCGTGCCGACGGGGCGGTGACCAGGGACATCGCCGACGCCGCGCTCCGCGTCTACGATGTCGACGAGCTGGGCCTGGACCGCCTGGATCGTGCCGTTCTGGGTGCTTTGGTGCGGTCGTTTGGTGGCGGACCGGTCGGGGTGTCTACCCTGGCCGTGGCGGTGGGTGAGGAGCCGACCACCGTCGAGGAGGTCTGCGAGCCGTACCTGGTGCGGGCGGGCATGCTCGCGCGAACACCGCGCGGGCGGGTCGCTACCGTGTCGGCATGGCGTCACCTCGGGCTTGAACCCCCGGCCCAGGCTCCCGGCGAGGTGGGTTAGCCCCCGCCCCGGCCGCACAGCGAGTGACACCTGGCACACTCGTACCCGCATACCCGAACAAACCGGAGGTCAGGCCGTCAGGGCGGCCTCCGCCGAACGGAGAATGATGGACCCGTCATTTATCTTCCCGCTCCTCATTGTCGGGCTCGGGGTCATGATGTTCCTCAGCGTCCGCAAGCAGAAGAGGGCCATCGCGGACCAGCAGTCGCTGCAGAACTCGCTCGCGCCTGGTGACCGGGTCATGACCACCTCCGGGCTGTACGCGACGGTGGTCGACGCCGAGGACGACACCACCATCCTGCTCGAACTCGCCCCCGGTGTGACCACCGAATGGGTGCGCGCGGCGGTCCGCGAGAAGGTCAAGGACACCGCCGACGAGGACGTGGAGGTCGACGAGGTCGACGAGATCCCGGCCCCCGCGGCGGCGGAGAAGGCCAACGAGAGCAAGGCCGAGATCGCCCCGCCCCTTGAGCAGGGAAAGAACAACCGGTAAGACGCTAACGTCAGGTTTTCCTGGCGCGCTAGGCTCTGGCGCCCCCGCAGGCAGCGTGCGCGGGGGCGCACCGCCTTGTCTCGCCCGATGCGGGCAGGGTGGTCGACTTCCACTGACCATCGGCAACGGGGCCAGCAGACGGCCCCGTTGGCTTGAGGAGACCGACGCACCGTGGCACCTCCGGCTGGGCATGTACGCCCGTGGCGCAACCTCGCCGCCTTCGGACTGATCGTTGTCGTGCTCTACTCACTGGTGTTCTTCACCGGTGACGGGCAGGCGAAGCCGAAGCTGGGCATCGATCTGCAGGGCGGCACGCGGGTCACGCTGACCGCGCGGTCGGAGAGCGGCGCCCCGCCCTCCGCGGAGTCGCTCAACCTGGCCCGCGAGATCATCGACCGGCGTGTCAACGGCTCCGGCATCTCCGGCGCCGAGGTCGTGCAGGACGGCACCAACCTGGTGATCACGGTCCCCGGCAACAACCCGGATGAGGCCCGCAGCCTGGGCCGCACCGCCGTGCTGGGCTTCCGCCAGGTGATCGGCGCGGTCCCCGCGACGAACCAGCCGGCACCCAGCACCGGCAACCAGCCCTCCGGCTCCAACGCGCCCAAGCCGACCACCTCCGGTCCGGCCGCGGGCGCCCCGACCAGCTCGCCGAAGCCGCAGGGCCGGATCGCCCCCGCCCAGCAGCCCACTGGCACCGGGCAGCCCAGCTCCTCGGCCGCGCCGCCGCCCAGCAGCAGCGCGCCGCCCGCGCCCAAGGCCGGGCCCGAGGCCATCAAGCAGGCCAAGGAGATCCGGCAGAACCCGGCGCTGGTCAGCGACCAGCAGATGCAGCAGCTCGCGCTGGCGACCCTGGACTGCAAGGCCGCCGACCCGCTCACCGGCCTGGACGACCCCAAGCTGCCCCTGGCCACCTGTGATGAGAAGGGCACCGAGAAGCTGATCCTCGGCCCGGTGTTCCTGGACGGCAAGCAGATCTCCGACGCCAGCGCGCAGGCCAACAGCCAGGGCCCCGGCTTCGTGGTCACGCTGAACTTCCACGGCGACGGCGTGAAGACCTGGGCCGAGTTCACCTCCAAGAACGTCGGCAAGCGCGCCGCGTTCGTGCTCGACACCAAGGTCGTCTCCGCGCCCTCGATCAACGAGGCGATCGTCGGCGGCAGCACCCAGATCACCGGCCAGTTCACCCAGAACGAGGCCCAGCAGCTGGCCAACGCGCTCAAATACGGCTCGCTGCCGCTGAACTTCGAGCAGTCGGAGTTCGAGACCGTCTCCGCGACGCTGGGCTTCGCCTCGCTGCAGGCCGGCCTGATCGCCGGTCTCATCGGCCTGGGCCTGGTGCTGGTCTACTGCCTGTTCTACTACCGGGCGCTGGGCGTGCTCACCGCGTTGTCGCTGGTCCTGACCGGTCTGGTGGTCTTCGCGGTGCTGGTGCTGCTGGGCCGCTGGGTGGGCTTCACCCTCGACCTCGCCGGTGTCGCCGGATTCATCATCGCCATCGGCATCACCGCCGACTCCTTCATCGTCTTCTTCGAGAGACTCAAGGACGAGGTGCGCGAGGGCCGCAGCTTCCGCTCCGCGGTGCCGCGCTCCTGGGTCCGCGCCCGGCGCACCATCCTCTCCGCCGACGCGGTCAGCTTCCTGGCCGCCGCGGTGCTCTACATCCTGGCCGTCGGCCAGGTGAAGGGCTTCGCCTTCACCTTGGGCATGTCCACCGTGCTCGACCTGGTGATCGTGTTCCTGGTGACCCACCCGCTGGTCTCGCTGGCCTCCCAGTCCAAGTTCCTCTCCAGCCCCGGCCTGTCCGGACTCGGCGAGGCACAGCGGTTCAACGCGACTTACCGCAAGGCCGCCCCGGCCGCCACCACTGCCGTGAAGGAGGCCTGAGATGGCTGACAACGAGACCGGAGCCGTGGTGGCCCCCACCCTGGAGAGCACCCAGCGGCCCAAGAAGAGGGAATCCTTCTTCACCCGGCTCTACCTGGGCAACGGCGCGCTGGACATCATCGGCAAGCGCAAGATCTGGTACATCGCCACCTCGATCCTGTTCCTGATCTGCCTCGGCTCGATGCTGTTCAAGGGCTTCGAGCTGGGCATCGACTTCAAGGGCGGCACCAAGCTGTCCATGCCGACCAGCAGCGTCAGCGGCCCGGCCATCACCGACCAGCAGGTCAAGGACATCTACCAGCAGTCGGTCGGCAAGGAAGCCGCCTCGGTGCAGACCGCGGGCAGCGGCACCAGCCAGACCATCCAGATCCGCTCCGAGGCGCTGTCCTCCGAGCAGGTCACCAAGCTGCGTGACGCGCTGTTCAACCAGCTCAAGCCCAAGGACGTGAACGGGCTGAGCGTGCCGACGGTGATCAGCGACAGCGCCGTGTCCGGGTCCTGGGGCGGTGCGATCACCAACCAGGCGATCATCGCGCTGATCGTGTTCCTGGTGCTGGTCACGCTGTTCCTGATCTTCTACTTCGAGAAGTGGATGGCCGTGGGCGCGCTGGCCGCGCTGGCCTTCGACCTCATCGTCACCGCGGGCGTGTACTCCATCGTCGGCTTCGAGGTCACCCCGGCCACCGTGATCGGTCTGCTCACCATCCTCGGCTTCTCGCTGTATGACACCGTGGTGGTCTTCGACAAGGTCAAGGAGAACACCCGCGGCCTGCTCGGACTCACCCGCCGCAGCTACGGCGAGGCCACCAACCTGGCGGTCAACCAGACCCTGGTGCGCTCGCTCAACACCTCGCTGATCGCGGTGCTGCCGGTGTTCGCGCTGCTGGCCATCGGCGTCGGCGTGCTCGGCGTCGGCACCCTCAAGGACCTCGCGCTGGTGCAGATGACCGGCATGATCTCCGGTGTCTTCTCCTCGATCTTCCTGGCCTCGCCGCTGGTGGTGACGTTGAAGATGACCGAGCCGAAGTACCAGCAGCAGGCCCAGCGGGTCGCCCAGCGCCGAGCCAACCTGGCCCGCAAGGCCGAGGCCGCCGCGGCCGGTGAGCACTTCGAGCCCACCGACGAGGACAGCCTGGACGCTGAATTCCGGCGCGAGCAGGCGGTCAGCGCCGCGGCCAGCGTGCCCGGCCGCACCGCCAAGGCCACCGACGCGGCCCGTCGGGCCCGCCCGACCGGCAAGCGCGGCCGGTGACCGGAGCACAGCAGCAGCCGGACCTCGCCGCCGCCGTCAGCGGCGTCGGCGAGGCCATGGCCGCCGCCCAGCAGGCCCTGGTCAAACAGGTCACCCTGGCCGGTGACCTGGAAGGCGCCCTGGACCTGATCCGGGACGTGCCCGACTTCCCCGAACCCGGCGTGCTCTTCCGCGACCTGACCCCGGTGCTCGCCGAGGCCAAGGCACTCGGCGCGCTGGTCTACGGCGTGGCCGCGGCCTGCCCGCCAGCCGACCTGGTAGCCGGGATCGAGGCCCGCGGCTTCCTCCTGGCCGCCCCGGTGGCCTACGGCTGCGGCGTCGGCGTGGTGCCGGTGCGTAAAGCCGGCAAACTGCCCGCGGTCGCCGCGAAGGTCAGCTACGCCCTCGAATACGGCACCGCCGAACTGGAGATCGCCATCGGCGCCATCCAGCCCGGCCAGCGAGTCGCCATCATCGACGACGTGCTCGCCACCGGCGGCACCGCGGCCGCGGCCTGCCGGCTGGTCGAGCAGGCCGGGGGAGTGGTCGCCGGAGTCGTGGTGGTGCTGGAGATCGCCGCCCTCAACGGCCGGGCCGCACTGGCCGGACACCAGGTCACGGCACTGCGCACGGTCTGAAATCGGAACGATCACGGACGCGCCGGGAGACAATTCCCGGCGCGTTCTTGTGCACCAAAAGACAATCCCCCCGTCGCTCGATCGGGCTAACCTGGTGACCTGTGGCACACCGAGCCGAGCCGCCACCGCCCGGCCACCACACCAACGGGGGACTTGCCATGACCTCAACTGTTGTACGTCGTATCGCCAGTGTGTGCACCGCCGCGATCGCCGCGACCGCCCTGCTGCTCGTCGTGGGTGCCACGGAGAGCAAGGCCGCGGAGAGCGGCTGGTGCAAGGGCCCCGGTCCCTGCACCGCCCCGGCCCCGGCCGGCTGGTGCCCCGACGGCGCCGAACTGCCCCTGGGCATGGCGACCTGTCGTCGCTGACCCACCGGCTCGCGGGCAGTCGCCGCCCGCCACCCGGCGACTCCCCGCTGCCGAGCAGCCCCGTCGAGCCCGCGCGCCCGGCGGGGCTGCTCTGTCGGGTCGCGCTGCTCTGCCGGGTCGCACTGACAGCCGAGTCCCGGTCGCCGGCGCGCACGCTCGGTGACCGGGGCGGCACGCACGGCGAAAAATGATCGGTCCGACGTTAACCCGGACGCTATTCATCGTGTGACTCTTCACGTTCGTCGAACACCCGCGCGTTCCGCTCGGGAAGTGGCGTTATCCTCGGTTACCGGGGTCGGTGGCCCCGGCACCCGAGGCAATCCGGGAGCGTGCACTTGAGTCAAGACGTCGAAGCCTCCGTAGTAGCGGCGCAGCCGGCGCTCCCCGCGCCGCCGCCCTCAGCCACCCGCAGGGTGCGCGCACGGCTGGCCCGGCGGATCACCGCGCAGCGCGCCGCCCCGGTCAAGCAGGTCCTGGAACCACTGGCCGCCGTGCACCGCGAACTGCACCCCAAGGCCGACCTGGCGCTGCTGCAGAGCGCCTACGACGTCGCCGAGGACAAGCACCGGCACCAGCGCCGCAAGTCCGGGGACCCCTACATCACCCACCCGCTCGCCGTGGCCACCATCCTGGCCGAGCTGGGCATGGACACCATCACCCTGGTCGCCGCGCTGCTGCACGACACCGTCGAGGACACCGACTACTCCCTGGAATCCCTCAGCGAGGAGTTCGGCACCGAGGTCGCGCACCTGGTCGACGGCGTCACCAAGCTGGACAAGGTCAAACTGGGCGCCGCCGCCGAGGCCGAGACCATCCGCAAGATGGTCATCGCCATGGCCCGCGACCCGCGCGTGCTGGTCATCAAGCTGGCCGACCGGCTGCACAACATGCGCACCATGCGCTTCCTGGCCCCGGAGAAGCAGGCCCGCAAGGCCCGCGAGACCCTCGAAGTGCTCGCCCCGCTCGCGCACCGGCTGGGCATGGCCACGGTGAAGTGGGAACTGGAGGACCTCGCCTTCGCGATCCTGCAGCCCAAGAAGTACGACGAGATCGTCCGCCTGGTCGCCAACCGCGCGCCCAGCCGGGACAAGCACCTGCGCAAGGTCACCGACGAGCTGTCCGGCCATCTGGAGGCCGCGCGCATCCTGGCCAGGGTGGAAGGCCGCCCCAAGCACTACTACTCCATCCACCAGAAGATGATCGTCCGCGGCCGCGACTTCGACGACATCCACGACCTGGTCGGCGTGCGCATCCTGGTCGACGAGGTGCGCGACTGCTACGCCGCGATGGGCGTGGTGCACGCGCTCTGGCAGCCCATGCCCGGCCGGTTCAAGGACTACGTCGCCCAGCCCCGCTTCGGCGTGTACCAGTCACTGCACACCACCGTGATCGGCCCCGACGGCAAGCCACTCGAAGTGCAGATCCGCACCTACGAGATGCACCGCACCGCCGAGTACGGCATCGCCGCGCACTGGCGGTACAAGGAGACCAGGGGCACGCACAAGGGCGTCGAGGTCGACGACATGGCCTGGATGCGCCAGCTCCTGGACTGGCAGCGGGAAGCCGCCGACCCCGGCGAGTTCCTGGAGTCGCTGCGCTACGACCTCGCGGTCAAGGAGATCTTCGTCTTCACGCCCAAGGGCGATGTGGTCACCCTGCCCTCCGGGTCCACCCCGGTCGACTTCGCCTACGCCGTGCACACCGAGGTCGGCCACCGCTGCATCGGCGCCCGCGTCAACGGCCGCCTCGTCGCCCTCGAGCGCAAGCTGGACAACGGCGAGGTCGTGGAGATCTTCACCTCCAAGGCCGAAGGAGCCGGCCCCAGCCGTGACTGGCTGCAGTTCGCGGCCAGCCCACGCGCCAAGACCAAGATCAAGCAGTGGTTCGCCAAGGAACGCCGCGAAGAGGCGATCGAGGCGGGCAAGGACCAGATCGCCAAGGAGGTCCGCCGGGTCGGCCTGCCCATGCAGCGCCTGGTCTCGGCCGACTCGGTCACCGCGCTGGCCCGCGAACTCCGCTACCTCGACGTCAGCTCCCTCTACGCCGCCGTCGGCGAAGGCCACGTCTCCGCCCGGCACCTGGTGCAACGCCTGGTCGCCCTGCTCGGCGGCGTCGAGCACGCCGAGGAGGAGCTGGCCGACCGCGCCACCCCGTCCACCGTGCAACGCCGCCGCGGCGTGGACGCGGGCGTGGTGGTCAAGGGCACCAGTGACGTCTGGGTCAAACTCGCCCGCTGCTGCACCCCCGTGCCGGGTGATGAGATCCTCGGTTTCGTCACCCGCGGCGGCGGCGTCAGCGTGCACCGCACCGACTGCACCAACAGCGAGGAACTCCAGGCCAGCCCGGAACGCCTCCTGGAGGTCGAATGGGCCCCCTCGGCCTCCTCGGTCTTCCTGGTCGCCATCCAGGTCGAGGCCCTGGACCGGCACCGGCTGCTCTCCGACATCACCAAGGTCCTCGCCGACGAGCGGGTGAACATCCTGTCGGCGTCGGTGACGACCTCGCGGGACCGGGTCGCGGTGAGCCGGTTCGCCTTCGAGATGGGCGACCCGAAACACCTCGGCCACGTGCTCAAGGCGGTGCGCAACGTCGAGGGCGTGTACGACGTGTACCGGGTCACCTCGGCGAGCTGAGGCAACCACACCCGAGTGTTGGCCGTTGTCGTACGGCACGTTGGCCGTTGTCGTACGCCCTGTTGGCCGTTGTGGTACGCCCGTCCGGCGAGTCGGTCCCCAGGTTTCCGTCCGGCTGGGCGGTGCGGGCGAGCCAGTTCGCTCCGCGTGCCGCGGGACCAACCGCCCACCTCGCTGTCCGTGACGCTCGCACAGTCCGGTCCGAACCTCCGCCACCCCATGGCGCCCCCGTACGACAACGGCCAAGACCCCGTACGACAACGGCCAAGACCCCGTACGACAACGGCCAACACTCCGGGGTCAGTTCACCGGCCGGGTCATGTCCGCGGTGAGTTCGGCGGGGCTCAGCGCCCGGTCGTACAACCGCACCTCGTCGATCATCCCGGCGAAGAACTCGTTGCCCCACACCGCGTTCCCGCCGATCCGCAACGCCCCGGCAGACGCGGTCACCGACCCGGCCACGGCCTGGCTCGACACCAGCGTCCCGTTGACGTAGAGCCGCAACGTGGTCCCGTCGTAGGTGCTGCTGACATAGGACCAGGCGTTGGCGGGCAACGCGGTGGCGCCCGCGGTGTCCCGTTCCACTCCGCCGACCCGCACCGCCGCACCCGGTCCCCTGGCCGGCGAACTCGCGTACAGCCCGTAGCTGAGCCCGTTCGTGGTCTCCCGCAAGGCGATCGTGCGCCACTGCGTGCTCAGCGTGCCCGGCTGCACCCACGCGGACAGGGTGAACCGGGCGGGGGACAGGCTGGCGTGATTGGGCACGGTGACCCAGTCGTTGACCCCGTCGAAGCGCAACGCCCGCCCGAACCGCCCAGTCGTCACCCAGGTCGCCCCGGACACCGTGCCAGCCCGGCCGTTCCCGCTGTCATCGGCCGCGCCGGTGCCGCTGCCGGCGTCGAAGCCGTACTCGGCCAGCAACCCGGTCGCCCGGTAGCCCGCGGTGTAGGTGGTCGCGGTGGCCGGTGCGGTGATCACGTGGCTGTTCGCGCCGCCGTCGGACCAGCCGGTGAAGCCGAAAGTGGTGCCGGACAAGGACTGTGGGCTCGGCGCGGACACCGAGTTGGCCGAGCCGACGATCACCGTGCGGGTGAACGGGGTGGTCTGGGTCTGGGCGAACGTGGTCAGTTGCAGGCCGGGCGGGTCGCTGGTGAAGGTCAGGTTCACCGTGCGCGGGTCCAGCCGCACCGAGGTGCTGGCCTCCCGGCCACCGGAGTCGCGGGCGGTGAGCACCAGCTCCAGGTAGGACGGGAACTCGTGGTCAGGGGCGAAGAACTCGCCGCCGGCCACGCCGGGGAAGCTCTGCACCGGGTGGGTGTGGCAGTTGCTTGGGCAGTGGTGCAGCAGCAGCCGCCAGGTCAGCGCCGAGGGCGGCAGCCTGCCGTCCTGGGGGTCGGTGGCGCTGCCGGTGAACGGGATCCGCTGTCCCACCTGCCAGCGCAGCGCGGCGGTCGGGTTCTCGATCACCGGCACCGGGTCCCGCGGTGGCGGCTGCCCGGCGGTCACGGTGACCGTGGTGGTCCCGGACAGCCCGCCGGGGTCGGTCACCCGCAGCCCGGCCCGCACCTCGCCGACCTGGGTGTAGGTGAAGCTCGGCCGCGGCAGGGGGGAGTCGTCGTAGGCGCCGTCGCCGTCGAGGTCCCAGGCGTAGGTCAGGGTGTCGGCGTCCGGGTCGGTGGACTGGCTGCCGTCGAAGCGCACCGTCAGCGGCACCGGACCGCTGGCCGGGGTCGCGGTGGCCACCGCGACCGGCACCCGGTTGCCCGACGGGTAGCTCAGCCGCCGCAACTCGCCCGCGCCCAGCGCCAGGTAGAACATGTCCCCGCCGGGGCCGCGGGTGATCGCCACCGGGATCCGCACCCCGGTCGCCACGGTGACGATCTTCGCCGGATCCGGCAGCCCGTTCGCGCCGACCTGCATGGCCCACACGCAGCCGCGGGAGGAGTCGGCGAAGAACAACGCGCCCCGGTACTCGGCGGGATAGGCGCTGCCCTGCTCGAAGGCCAGCCCGGTCACCGAGGAACTCCCGGTTGGACAGCCGTCCCCGGCCACCACCGAGGCGTCGTGCCGGTAGGCGTAGTGCGGGGCCTGCTGCCCGCCCGCGGCGTAGAGCTGTTCGCAGGAGTCCAGGTTCGCCCCGTCGTAGCCGCCCTGCCGGGCCGCGCCCTCGAAACAGGGCCAGCCGAAGTTCTCCGCGGTGGCGTCCGCCGGGTTGGTGATCCGGTTGATCTCCTCCCAGGTGCCCCAGCCGACATCGGCCACCCACAGCTCGGCGGTGCCCGGCCGCACCGCGAACCGGAACGGGTTGCGCAGCCCGTGCGCGGTCACCCGCCGCGCGTTGGCGTCCGCGCTGCCCGCGAACGGACTGCCCGGCAGCCCGGCGCCGGTGTTCGGGTCGATCCGGATCATGCTGCCGCTCAACGTCCGCGGCAGGTTCGCCGGGCGCCGCACCGACTGCGCCCGCAACGCCCCGCCCTGCGCGTCCGGCGGCGCCAGGTTCACCCCGGCCACGCCGGGCGGATCCGCGCACGGGTTCTTGGTCTGGCCCCAGTCGGCGTAGTTGAAACTGGCCCCGTCACCGGCGCTGACGTAGAGCGCCTCGTCCGCGCCGAAGCGCAGCTCACCCACGGTGTGGCTGGGGAACTGCTGGCACCAGGAGGTCAGCACCACCTGCTCGGTGCCGACGTCCCCGTTGGCGACCAGGCGGGACACCCGCCCCTGCACCACACACCCGTCCACGGTCGCGCCCGGCGGATCCGGGCAGGTGTCGCCCCAGGCAGGCGGCGCGCCACCGGGCAGCGCGTCGTAGGTGTAGGCCACGTAGACGTGCGGCACCGCCGGGAACCGCGGATGCACCGCCAGTCCGAGCAGTCCGCGGTCCCAGTAGTCCTGGACCTGCCCCCGCAGATCGGCGAAGACCGTCGGGGTCGGATCGGCTGGCCCGTCGAAGACCTTGACCAGGCCGCTCTTCTCGGTGATGAAGATCCGGCCGTCCGGGGCGAAGGCCACGTTGGTCGGCGCGTGCAGCCCGGACAACGCGACCGTGTCGGTGAACCCCGGCGGTGTGGCCGTTGCCGGGGCGGCGGGCAGTGCCACCAGCGCGGTCAAGGTCAACAGGGCAGCGAGAACTACGCGCAGCACGGACATCCGGGCCCCCAAGGCTCGCGGCGACGAAGCGAACACCCGGCCCCCGCCCGGTACTCAACAACTACCCTGCGCAATCGTTTGGTAGCAATCCGCCATCAGGGCAGCTCATCGGCGCACCGGCGAGGCCGGACGCCCGCCTTCCGGAACGTCGGCAGGCACAGTGGCTTCAGTGTCCAGTGAAGTTAATCCAGCAGGACGCGAAACCAAACCCCGCGCGGAGAAGCCCGACGGAGTGCAAGCCGACCCCCGGGACCCGGAAGCCCAGCGGGACGCGAAGCCGCCCCCCGGCCCCGGAAGCCCGGCGGGACGCGAAAAAACGAACCCCCGGCCGGGAAACCCGGCCGGGGGTTCGTCGAACTCGGGAGCGGTCAGCCCTTCAGCGTGGCCGTCTCGATCTTGACCTCGAGCTTCGGCTTGCCGTCACCGGGCTGTCCGCCCTGCGGCGCCTCGACGCCGCCGGCGGCGACCTTGTCGAGCACCTTCAGGCCCTCCTCGGACACCGAACCGAACACCGTGTACTCCGGCGGGAGCTGGGAATCGGCGTACACCATGAAGAACTGGCTGCCGCCACTGTCCGGCGCCTGCGTCTTGGCCATCGCCAGGGTGCCGCGCGGGTAGATGCTCGCGCCCTGCTGACCCTGCTTCAGGTCCTTCGGCTTCTCGTCCTTGATCGTGTACCCGGGGCCGCCGCGGCCGGTGCCCTGCGGGTCGCCGCACTGCAGCACCTTCAGGCCCTCGCCGGTGGTCATCCGGTGGCAGACGGTGTTGTCGAAGTACTTCTTGGCCACCAGGTGCGTGACGCTCTGCACCGTGCACGGCGCCTTTGCCCGGTCCAGCGTCAGCGCGATCGCGCCCTGGCTGGTCTTGAGGTCCACCTGCGCGGTGCCCTTGTCCGGGGTCGGGCTGACATCCGGCGGCAGCCCCGCCTCCTTGGCCGCGGGCTCGGCCGGCGTCTCGGTGTACTTGCACGGGCCCTCGGTCTGCTTGCCCGGCGGGGGCGGCGGCGTGGTCGAGGTGTCCGACGGGTTCGCCGCGGCGTCCGGGGTGCTCTCCGAGGTCGCCAACCAGTAGATGCCGCCGCCGACCAGGAGGACCGCCACGGCGGTGACCGCCGCGCCGATCACACGACGGCGCTTGGCGCGCACCGCCCGGCGTTCCAGCTGCCGCTCCAGCTTGCGCTTGGCAGCCTGGCGCCGTTGCTCGTTGCTCGGCACGTGGATCCTCCCCTGGGGGTCGACCTGGTCAAGTTGATGTGGTGGTGGCGCGCGGAGTCTAGATCGGATCGTGTAAGGCCCGTGTGGCGGTACCCGCCGTCAGTCGCCCCGACCCGCGAAATCCGGTGGGAACCGCTCGCTAGGCTAGGGGGACACGCCACCAGCAGTCGACCAGGAGGTTTCCCCGTGCTCGTCGCCGGGTTCCCCGCGGGCCCCCTCGCCGCCAACTGTTACCTGTTGGCCGCGGACGAGGGCGAGGCCTGCGTCGTCGTGGATCCCGGCCAGGACGCCGAGGAACTCCTGGAGCAGGCGCTGCGCCAGTACCGGCTCACCCCGGTGGCCGTGCTGCTCACCCACGGCCACTTCGACCACATCTTCTCCGTCACCCCGGTCTGCGACGGCCACGACATTCCAGCCTGGATCCACGCCGGGGACCGCGCGCTGCTCAGCGACCCGGCCCGCGGTTTCGGCCAGGAGGCCACCGAGTTCTTCGGCGGCAGGCTGGAACTGCGCGAGCCGAACGAGGTGCGTGAGCTGGCCGACGGGCAGCAGCTGGAGATCGCCGGGCTGACCTTCACCGTCGACCACACCCCTGGCCATACCGGCGGGTCGGTGTGCTTCCGCACCGGCGCCGAGGAAGGCGGACGGTTGCTGGTCTCCGGCGACACCCTCTTCGCCGGGTCCATCGGACGCACCGACCTGCCGGGCGGCGACTCCGCGCAGATCATGGAGTCGTTGCGCGCCAAGGTGTTGCCACTGCCTGACGACACCGTGGTGCTGCCCGGCCACGGCAGCCCGACCACCATCGGCCGCGAGCGCGCCGGCAACCCGTTCCTGATGGGGTTGTCCGGCGGAGACGCACCGGCCTTCCCGACCCGAGGACTGTGAAGCACTACCGATGAGCACCTTTGCCGCTCCCAAAGGCATTCCCGAGTACTACCCGCCGACCGCCGCGGGCTTCCTGCACGTCCGGGACACCCTGACCGATCAGGCCAGGCGGGCCGGTTACGGCTACATCGAGCTGCCGGTGTTCGAGGACACCGCGCTGTTCGCCCGTGGCGTCGGCGAGTCCACCGACGTGGTCAGCAAGGAGATGTACACCTTCGCCGACCGCGGCGACCGCTCGGTCACGCTGCGGCCCGAGGGCACCGCGGGCGTGATGCGCTCGGTGATCGAACACGGCCTGGACCGCGGCCAGCTGCCGGTGAAGCTGTACTACGCTGGCGCGTTCTTCCGCTACGAACGCCCGCAGGCCGGGCGGTACCGGCAGCTGCAGCAGGTCGGCATCGAGGCCATCGGCGTCGACGACCCGGCCATCGACGCCGAGGTCATCTCGGTGGCCGACGCCGGTTTCCGCGCCCTCGGCCTGACCGGCTTCCGCCTGGAGATCACCTCGCTCGGCGATGCCACCTGCCGCCCCGCCTACCGGGAGAAGCTGCAGGCGTTCCTGGCCAAGCTGCCCCTGGACGAGGCCACCCGCGCCCGCGCCGAGCTGAACCCGCTGCGCGTGCTCGACGACAAGCGGCCCGAGCTGCGCGCCCTGCTCGCCGACGCGCCGCTGATGGTCGAGCACTTGTCCACGGAATGCCGCGAGCACTACGAGCAGACCAAGGGCCACCTCGGCGACCTGGGCGTGAAGTTCACCGAGAACCCGCGCCTGGTCCGCGGCCTGGACTACTACACCAAGACCACCTTCGAGTTCGTGCACGACGGTCTCGGCGCGCAGTCCGGCATCGGCGGCGGCGGCCGCTACGACGGGCTGATGGCCCAGCTCGGCGGCCAGCCGCTGTCGGGTATCGGCTTCGGTCTCGGCGTGGACCGCACCCTGCTGGCCTGCCAGGCCGAGGGCCTCGCGGTCGGCGACCCGGCCCGCTGCGAGATCTTCGGCGTGCCCCTGGGCGAGGCGGCCCGATCCCGCCTGGTCGCCATCGGCGGCGCGCTGCGCGCCGCGGGCGTGCGCACCGACCTGGCCTACGGCGGCCGCGGCGTCAAGGGCGCGATGAAGGCGGCCGACAAGTCCGGCGCCCGCTTCGCCCTGGTGCTCGGCGACCGCGACCTGGCCGAGGGCATCGCCCAGCTCAAGGACCTGACCAGCGGCGACCAGCGACCGGTGCCCCTGGACGAGGTGGTCACCGAGATCCGCGCGGCCCTGGCCCAGCCGCGGTGACTCCCGGCGAGAAGATCCCCCTGGACCTGCTGGACGGGGCGCTGCTGCGCAAGCGCGCCCGCGCGGTGGCGATCGGGGCGGTGCTGGTCGGCGGCGCCATCGGCGGCCTGTTCGGGCTCTTCGGTGGCGCCACCCTCGGCCTGAGCGCGGCGGTGATCGTCGCGCTGCCGCTGGTGCTGCTCGCGATCACCGAGGCCCGCCGCAAGGTCTGGCTGCAGGACGGCGTGGTCACGGTCCGCGCCATCGGCACCCGCCGGGTCAACCTGCGCGCCGCCCACCGGCTGGAACTGCTGATCACCGACGTCCGCGGCGCCCGCACCACCGGCCTGCTGGTCAGCGGCCCACCCAAGAACAAGACGGTCAACATCGCCCTGGCCACCTACGCCGGCGTGGGCGGCCGCGAACTGGGCATCCTCGCCCTGCGCCGCCTGGCCGACGTCCTGGCCACCACCGGCGAGGCGCACGCCCTGACCTACTCGGAGCTGCTGGTCGCCCAGCTCCGCGCCGAGGCCAGAGGCGACGCCGCGGCCGACCGCCCCCTCTACCGCCTGGCCACCCTCGCCCCCCAGGGCCGGGTCGCCCAACGCCTCCGCCCCGAAGCCGTGGCCAAGTTCGTCACCAGCCTCGGCTAACCCACCGGCACCTCCGGCACCAGGTGACACACCAGCAACTTCAGCTGGAAGAACACCGGAACCCACACCAGCACCACAGGAACGGGCAACCACACCAGGTTGACCAGCACCGCGACCAGGAACGCCGCCATCGCCACCACCCGCCGCGCAGGCACCGGCGACACTTCGACGAGCGCCGTGCCCAGGAACAGCAAGGCGGCGTTCCCGAGCGCCCAAACCCAGTCCCGGTCAAGCACGAGCAGACCGAACAACACCAGATGCACCAGATGCAGCGTGACGAACCGAACCCGGGCCCCAGGCCTGGGATCGCGGTGATACCAGCGTTTCGCGGCCGTGGTCGAGTTGGTGAGGACCCCGCCGACCAGGTCGACGGCAAGCACCACAAGCACGGTGACCCGGACCCAGCCCGCCGCGGGACCGGGTCCGGTCGGCCATAACCAGGGCACGAGCAGGATCGCGAGCAGCCCCACGGCGATCCCGCCACCGAGCAGTTCGGCGAGCAGCTCGACCCGGGTACGGCCGGGGCCCATGGCCCGGGAGAGCGCGCCGCGCCAGCCGGGGGCGGTGGCCGGGATCGTCCAGTCCGCCCGCATGTCAGCCCGAGGTGTTTCCGCCGTCCGTGACGCCTCTGTCGCCGGAGGTGTCTCCGCCGCCCGCGGCGCCTTGGCCGCCGTAGTTGATTCCGCGGCCTGTGGCGTCTCCGCGGGCCGCTGGGTCTCCGCAGCCTGCAGCTTCTCTTGGACTTGCGCGGCCTCCTGGACTTGCGCGGCCTCCTGGGCCTGCGTGGCCTCCTGGGGCCGCTGGGTCTCCTCAGCGCGCGCTGCGTCAGTCCGCCCGTTCCCGGTCACAGCCCCGCCTGCCTGTCCGGTCTCCGTGGGGATTCCCTCGGCTCGCATCCGCTCAGCCCTGCCCGCACTGGTCTGCCGCAGCCCGGTCTGCCGCAGCCCGGTCTGCCCCGCTCCGATCTGCCGCAGCCCGGCCCGTTCCGGCACCGCCCGCCCTCGCCCGTCCCGCACCTGCCCTGCCCGCCTCGACTCCGCCCGCCCCAACCCGGTCCGCCTCGGCCAGTTCCGGCGCCGACCACAACCCGGCCAGCAGCCGCCACAGCTGTTCCGGCACCTGCGGATCCGCCGGTGCCAACCGGGTCGCGAGCCAGCCGTCCGCCGCCCGGAACACCGCGGCCGTCGCCGCCCGCATCAGCTCCGGATCCACCTCCGCCCGCACCAGCCCCAACTTCCGGCCATCGGCGAGCAGCGCGTCCAGCCACGCCGCCAGCCGCTGGTCCGCCTCGACCGTGATCATCGCCACGGCCACCGCCAGGTCCGCCGGGGTGGCGATCACATGCGCGAGCAGGCGGGTGGCGCCCGCGCGGAGTTCCCGCCAGAAGTCGGCGCGGGTCAGCACTCCCGGCCAGGTGCCCAGGGTGTCGGCCAGGCGGTCGCGGGCGTCGGCGACCACGGCGGCGAGCAGGTCCTCCCGGCCGTCGAAGTACTGGTAGGCGCTGGTCTTGGAGATCCCGGCGGCCGTGATGATCTTGTTGTAGGAGGCGCCGTCCAGACCGTCCGTGGCGAAATGCGCGCGGGCGATGTCCAGGAGGTGTCGACGGCGTTCGGTGGGTAACCGGTAGTAGCGCGGCAAGGGCATGAACCAATAGTGCGCACTAGTGGGGTGTACCGCAAGTACACCTTGATGGTTGATGCTGCGCGGCGCCAGCACCGCCGCTAGCGTGGCCCACTTCGACAGCCGTGCCGACTACGGAGGGAACCCACCGATGCTCGCTCTCACGCCCACGGCCATCGAGGTCGTCCGCACGATCGTCGCCGCGGACGGGGTGCCGGAAGGCTCCGGCCTGCGGTTCTCCGCCAGCGGCGAGGACCGGCCCGGTGAACTGCAGATGACCCTCGCCTCCGGCCCGGAACAGAACGACCAGGTACTGGTCGGCGAGGGCGCGCACGTATTCCTCGACCCGCAGGCAGCGGCCTTCCTCGACGACAAGATCCTGGACGCCGAGGTCGACGACGAGGGGCAGCTCTCGTTCGCCCTGGGGGAGCAGGCCGCTCCGCCCGCGAGCAACTAGCCGCATCCCGGCTGCCCGGTTTGCCTGACCGGCCGGAGCACGTCGGCGGCGTTGACCGGGTCTGGCGTGACCGTGGCCGGCGGGGCGGGTCGATGACGACTGCCCGCTGGCCCGGTCGACCCGTCGAGCAGGTCATCCCGGGATTCGGCTGAACCCGGCTCGGCTCAGTAGCCGCGGTCCTACCCGGCCAGTTCCGCCCAGACGATCTTGCCCTCGCCGGTCGGCTGGTGTCCCCAGCGGACCGAGAGCGCTTCGACCAGCTGCAGACCGCGCCGCCGCACCGAGTCCACCGGACCCCGGTGCAGCCGGGGCGGCACCGGGCTGCCGTCGCTGACCCGGATCAGCACCCCGCCCACTTTGGGCAGCAACTCGATCCGCAACGGCCCCTTGGCGTGGTCGACCACGTTGGCCACCAGTTCATTGGCCACCAGCATGGCGTCCTCGACCACCGGCCCCGCCACGCCCCAGCCGGCCAGCGTCGCGCGCACCAGCAACCGGGCCTGTCGGCACGCCGCCGCTGAGACCTCCAGGGCGGTGCTGCTCTCCGCAGGCCGGGCACTCATCTCGACGGTCCTATCTCCAGGCCGTCCTCGCCCTGGGTCACCGAGAAATGTACCCATAACCGGTAGCCGCCGTCCCATCACACGGGCGCATCCGGCCGGAGCGTCGTGGAGTGTCCGCGGAGGTGGGTGGTGCGAAGCGCTTTCCGGGCGGGTGGGTCGGGGCCCGGCGTGGTGTGGGCCGGGATTCCGCGGGACGCGGGTCGGGATCCGGCCGGGTGGTCGGGACTTGGTGGGGTGTGGGTCGGGATGCGGCCACCGCGGATCGAGATTCAGCGGAGGGTGGGTCGGGATTGGGCAGGGGGCGGCTCCTCCGGGTCCGGCCGGGTGTGGGTTGGGATGTGGCGGGTATGGGGGCTCGGGGCTGGGTGGTTGGGGCTTGGCGGGGGATTGTTGGTGGTGGGGGTCGAAATGGGTGGCGGGCAGGCTGGGCTGAGCGGTGGTGTAGGGGACAGGTTGTGGTTGGTTGGTGGTCGCCGGGAGGCGATGGTGGGTTGCGGTCGCGCTGACTGCGTTCTGTTTGGTCGTTCCTAGACTGGGGGCGTGGTTATGCACTGGGACTTCCGGGCCACTGTGTCCGGCCGCGCGGTCGGTGCCGGGGTTGTTGTCCGCGAGGAGTGGGGCGGTGCGGTGTCCGGCCGGGTTGTGCCGCGGGACCCGGATGGCAGCGAGGTCCGTGATGGCTGATCCCGCGATGCGGTTCGAGTTCGACGGGGTGGTGTGGGAGTGGCGTGGGCCGGCGCCGTTTCACTTCGTGACCGTCCCCGCCGCCGAGTCCGGGCTCATCCGGGAGGTGGCCGCCACCGTGACCTATGGGTGGGGCATGGTGCCGGTCGAGGTGGTGCTGGGGCGGTCTCGTTGGCGTACCTCCTGTTATCCCAAGGACGAGGGCTATGTCCTGCCGTTGCGTGACTCCGTGCGGAACAAGGAGAACATCGCCCTGGATGACGTGGTCCAGGTGTCGATGAGCCTGCGGGCCCGCTGATATCCGACGGTCAGCGGACTCCTCGGGGGCGGAATTGGATGCTGATCCGGGGGCCTACCGGGCGGGCGGTCTTGGGGATGGCGTGTTCCCAGGTTCGTTGGCAGGAACCGCCCATCACGATGAGGTCGCCGTGGCCCAGGGAATACCGGAGGACCTCGCCGCCGCCGCGGGGGCGGAGTAACAGGGGACGTGGGGCGCCGACGGACAGGATGGCGACCATGGTGTCCTCGGTGGCGCCCCGCCCCAGGGTGTCGCCGTGCCAGGCGACGCTGTCCTGGCCGGTGCGGTAGTAGCACAGGCCAGCGGTGCGGAAGGGTTCGCCGAGTTCGGCGGCGTAGTGCTGGTTGAGGGCGTCCCGGGCCGCGGTGAGGGTGGCGGCGGGCAGGTCCGAGTGTTCCGGGTAGAAGCAGAGCAGGCGGGGGACGTCGACCACGCGGTCGTACATCTGGCGGCGTTCGGACTGCCAGGGCACGGCTCGGGCGAGTTCGTCGAAGAGTTCGTCGGCTCCGGTCAGCCAGGCGGGCAGGACGTCGATCCAGGCGTTGTGCGCGAGGTGGGTGCGCTGGACGCGGGTGAGTGGGGACAGTCCGGGGGCTGCCTGGTCGAAGAGGGAGGTTTGCAGGGCTGGGGTCATGGCATTGAGACTAGCCCGGAATCGAACAGGTGTTCGAATTCTTTGCCTGGAATCTTCTATCGTGTGACCCGATGTCGCCGAATCGGGTGTGGTTGGTTGCGGTGGGTCTTGGGGTGGGTGTGAGTCAGGGCTGTGAGCAGGGCGAATCCGAGGAGGCTCGGTCCTGCCATCGTGGTGGGCGTGGTGATCAGGCCGGGAGTGGCTGCGGAGAGTAGCGCCGTGGTGGTGCTGCCCGGTTCGCCGATGATTTCCGGCCGCTTTCCGGGTCTGTACTGACAAGTGCCGGCGGTCGGTGCGGGAAGGGGAACCGGCGGCCATGACGGGGACGGGCGGGGCGCCGCTGTTGGGCGGGGTCGACCTGCTGGAACGTGCGGTCCGGTACGCCATGGGCGGCCTGGACCTGGTGACCCCGGCGACCCTGACCTGGCCCACTCCCTGCCCGGACTGGGACGTCCGCGCGCTGCTGCACCACCTGGAGGACTCCCTGGCCGCGCTGGCCGAGGCCGCCGATCTGGGTCAGGTCGCGCTGACCCCGGCCCGCCGCGAGCGACCCGCCGCCGACCTGGCCGGCAGCCTTCGTCAGCACGCCACCCGGCTGGTCCGGAGCTGGCGCCGCCGGGACGGTCCGGACCTGGTGGCGGTGGCGGGCTGTCCGGTCACCGCGACCCTGGTGCTGGTCACCGGCGCGGTCGAGGTCGCCGTGCACGGCTGGGACCTGGCGGTGGCCTGTGACGGCGACCGCCCGCTGCCGGAGTCCCTGGCTCGCGAACTCCTGGCCCTGGTCCCGCTGTTCGTCACCGCGGCGGACCGCCCGCACCGCTTCGGCCCGGTGACCCATGAGGGTCCGGACGCGGGCGCGGGCGAGTTCCTGCTGGCCTACCTCGGTCGCGATCCGTCCTGGCGCGGCCGGTCCCGCTGGAGCGCCTAGCGCGCCGCCGCCTTGACCTGGTCGAACTCGGCGCGTGCGGCCAGCACCTCGCCCATGTGCTCGCGGGCCCAGCGATCCAGGTAGGTGACGGTCTCGGACAGGTTGTGCCCCAGCGGGGTCAGCGCGTACTCCACCCGCGGCGGCACCTCGGCGTAGGCGGTGCGGGTGAGCATGCCGTCGCGCACCAGGCTGCGCAGGGTCTGGGACAGCACCTTCTGCGAGATGCCGGTGATCACCGCGCCGATCTCGGTGAACCGGCGTGCGCCCTCCCGCAGGGACAGCACGATCAGCACCGTCCACTGGTCGCCGATGCGGTCCAGCAGTTGCCGGGCCGGGCAGTCCCGGTCGTTCGGATCGAATTCCACGACGTCAGCTCCTTTGGTTCCCTCTAGATAGTAACTGACTTCAAAGTCATTACTAACTTTGAGGAAGTATTGGGATGCGGGGCCGGTTGGAGCGGATGGAAGAACCCCCACCGCCCGAGGAGGCAGTAATGACGATCGTGGTGACCGGCGCTACCGGACAGCTCGGCAGGCTCGTGGTCCAGCACCTGCTGACCAAGGTCCCCGCTGATCAGGTGATCGGCAGCGTGCGCAACCCGGATAAGGGCGCCGACCTGGGCATCGAGCTTCGCCAGGGCGATTTCGACCGTCCGGGGACCCTGGCCGCCGCCTTCGCCGGTGCGGACAAGCTCCTGATCATCTCCACCGACGGGGAGAGCGCGGCCGACCGGGTGCGCCAGCACACCAACGCGGTCGAGGCGGCCAGGAACGCCGGGGTGAAGCACATCCTCTACACCTCGCTGACCTCGGCGGACACCGCCAGCATCGCGCTGGCCGAGACCCACCGCCCCACCGAAGAGGTGGTCAGGGCCAGCGGCATCCCGTACACGATCCTGCGCAACAACTGGTACTTCGAGAACGACCTGGGCACCATCGCGGGCGCGCTGGCCACCGGCGTGCTGGCCACCTCCAGCCAGGGCGGCCGGTTCGCGCCCGCCGCGCGCGAGGACTACGCGCGGGCCGCGGCGGCGGTGCTGACCACCGACGGCCACCAGAACACGATCTACGAGCTGGGCGGCCCGGTCTCCCACAGCTACGCCGACCTCGCCAATCTGATCGGCGAGGCTGCGGGCAAGAACGTCCAGTACACCGAGGTCAGCCCGGCGGAGGCCAAGGCGGGACTGCTCGGCGCCGGTCTGCCTGCTGGCTTGGTCGGGGTGATCGTGGACTTCTACCGGGCGCTGGGCCTGGGCGAGCTGGACGTGCCGCGCGGGGACCTGGAGAAGCTGATCGGCGGGCCCCCGCTGTCGCTGAGCGAGTTCGTCGCCCAGGCGGTGCGTGGCTAGCGGGTGCGCGGCCGGTCCTGGCAGGTGGGCGGCGTGCCCTCGGGCCAGGACCGGACCTCGCCGTGGGTGGTGAATCGGCCGAGATGTCAGCGGCCGTCCAGACGGGTCGCGGCGTTGCCGAAGCAGAACGGGGCGGGTTCGCATTCGGCGATGAAGTCGCCGGGGAAGCCCAGCTCGAACGGCGCGGCCGATTCCAGGCGGTCCAGGGCGTCCCGGGGGAGGACCAGGTCGAGCGCGGCCAGGTTCTCGGTGAGCTGGGCCAGGCTGCTCACCCCGACCAGCGGCAACACCGCCTTGGACCGGCTGCGCAACCAGGCCAGCGCCACCTGCGCCGGCCGCGCGCCCAGCTCTTCGGCGACGGTGCGCACGGCCTCGGCGGCGGCGAGTTCACGCGGGGTGAGGGTGGCCGGGTCGACCCGGTTGGACTCCGCGGTGGCGGTCAGCTTGCCCGAGGCCAGCGGCGCCCAGGCGGTCACGCTCATCCCGAACGCCTCGGCCATCGGCAGCAGTTCGCGTTCGATGTCGCGGCTCAGCAGGTTGTAGGGGACCTGGAGGCCGGCGAACGGGGTCTGGCCGCGCCACTCGGCGAGGGTGTTCGCCCTGGCCACCACCCAGGCGGGGGCGTCGGAGATGCCGGTGTAGAGGATCTTGCCCGCGCGCACGGCGTCGTCCAGCGCGCGCATGGTCTCCGCCAGGGGAGTGTGCCGGTCCCAGAGGTGCACCCAATAGATGTCGAGGTAGTCGGTACGCAGCAGGCGCAGGCTCTGCTCCAGCGAGCGGGTCAGGTTCTTGCGGTGGTTGCCCGCGGCGTTCGGATCGTCGTGGTCGCGGGAGAGGGTGTACTTGGTGCCGAGCACGAACCGGTCCCGGCGGGTCAGGATTTCACCCAGAAGGGCTTCGCCGTCGCCGTAGGCCGAGGCGGTGTCCAGCACGTTGCCGCCGGCGTCGGCGTAGGCGTCGATGATGCGCCGCGCCTCGGCCTGGTCACCGAACACCATGGTGCCCAACAGGATTTCCGAGACGCGCAGGCCGGTCTGGCCGAAAAGTCGGTACCGCATGCCGCCCATCCTGCGGGTGGCGGGCCTGTGGATGGGAGACCGTGCGAGGGACCCTTTCCGCGTATGGTCGAGGATCGTGGCGGACAACGTGCTGGGTGGATTCCTGCGGGCGCGCCGGGAGGCGGTGACCCCGGCGGAGGTCGGGCTGCCTGCCGGCCCGCGCCGGCGCACACCCGGACTGCGGCGTGGCGAGCTGGCGGAGCTGGCCGGGATCAGCGTGGAGTACCTGACCCGGCTGGAACGCGGCAGCGACCGGCACCCGTCGGGGCAGGTGCTGGGCGCGCTGGCCGACGCGCTGGGCTTCACCGCGGACGAGCGGGTGCACCTGTACCGCCTGATCAAGGCGAGTGCCGGGACGAGTTGTGCGTTCGCCTTGAGTCAGGTGGCCGAACTGCGGCCGACCGTGCGCACGTTGCTGGACCAGCTCGATCCGGCGCCGGCGTGCGTGCTCACCCCGCATGGCGAGCTGCTGGCGAGCACCGCGGGGTTCCGGCGGCTGGCCGCGGCGACCGGGTTGCTGGATGAGGAGCCGGTCAACCTCACCCGGTTCGTCTTCGGCGATCCACGGGCCCGCACCGTGTTCCCGGACTGGACCCGGGTGGCTGAGGAGCGGGCCGCGGTCCTGCGCACCGCGGCGGATCTGGGCGACCACCCGGCGGCGGTGCTGGCCGAGGAGCTGGCGATCATGCTGGGCGCGGAGTTCAGCCGCCGGTACGCCGCGGCCGTGGTGCTGCCCGCGTGGACCGGCGTCGAACACTGGGCGCATCCGGAGGCCGGGCCACTGACCCTGGGATACGAGAGCCTGCCGGTGCCGGGCACGGACGAACTCCGGCTGCTCGTCTACCTGCCGGTGGACCAGGCCACCGCGGCGGCACTGGCCGCGTTGCAGTCCGGGGCGGTGGTGTGATCGAGGAGCTGAAAGCCAGTCGTGCCAACGGGAAACCCGCGCCGCTGTGGTGATGTCCGTTGCCGGGCGACGAATCCGGCGGATCCGCCGCGGACCGGCGTCGCCGCGACCGGGCCGGTGCCGGCCGCCGCCATCGAGGAAGGCCGGGCCTGTCCTCGATGGGGGCATCGTGGCCGACCGCTTACCGGTAGCCGCCGGTCTGACGGCCCGGCCTCACTTCAGGTGCCTGGCGAAGAACCGGGCCGCGCCGTCCACCTCGAACCACGGGGTGCCGGTGTGCCCGCCCAGGTTGGCGTGCAGCGTTTTCTCCTTGGCGCCGAAGGTGTCGAACAGGTCCAGGACCTGCTGCCGGTCGTTGCCTTCGTCGTCCCACTGCAGCAGGAACTGCAGCGGGGCGTCCAGGGTGGTTCGCCATTCCGGGACCGCCTTCTCGACCATCGGGATGATGAAGGCTTCGAGGATCTCCTCGATCGGCTCGCCGGCCTCCTTCGCCCGGCGGAGGTCGGCGCCTGCCTGCTCCTCGGCGGCGGAACGTGGCCGGTCACCGCACCCGGGGGCGTCGATGGCGGCGGCCGCGAAGCCGTACTCCGCCGCGTAGTGCCGGGCTCGGGCCACCAGCCGGGGAAGCCGCTTGTGGAAGCCACCGGGGTGTCCGATCAGGATCAGCGGGGCCGGTTCGGATCCAGGCGTCCACAGGATGCCGGGGATCTCGCCCAGGGTGAACTCGCGTTCGAGGACGCCGTCGTCGAGGCGCTGTGCAGCGGTGAATCGCACGGCCGTGCCTTTCGGGAGTGCTCGTGAACGGCGCTCCCGGACGACCTAGCGTCCGACCGTGACCCCGGAGGGGAGCACCCATGTTGTGATTGCCCAGGTGACCTCAGTCGGCGGGCCGGCCGAACCAGCGGGAGAGGTGATCGTCCAGGTCCCGCTGGTGCTCGCCGATCCAGGCGATGTGGCCGTCGGGGCGGAGCAGGAGGGCCGGAACATCCAGTGCCACGGTGGGATCCGCGATGAGGTCGACTCGATCCGACCAGCCCTCGACGGTCAGCCCTTCGGTGCGGTCGAGCACCAGGCCGCGGCCCCGATGTAGCTGGTCATAGAGGCGGCCTTGTTTCAGGTCGAGGTCACGTAGGCGGCGGCCGAGCAGGTCGGGGCCCGCGCCGAAGTCGTAGCGGATGCCGATCGCGGTGATCTTCTCGATCAGATGGCGGTTCACCTCGTCGAAGTCCATCAGTTCGGTGAGCAGCCTGCGCATGGCCCGCGCGCCCGGTTCGGTGGAGGCCAGGGCCAGCTGGGCGCGGGTGTTGTCCAGCACGTCCGCGGCGACCGGATGACGTTCGGCCTGGTAGGTGTCCAGCAAGGTCTCCGGCGCCCAGCCGCGGATCTGCGCGGCCAGTTTCCAGCCGAGGTTGATCGCGTCCTGCACGCCCAGGTTCAGGCCCTGGCCGCCGGCGGGCGGGTGGATGTGCGCCGCGTCGCCTGCCAGCAGCACCCGCCCGACCCGATACCGCTCGGCCAGCCGGGTGGCATCGCCGAAGCGCGACAACCAGCGCGGGGAATGCACGCCGAAATCGGTTCCGGCGATGGCCAGCAACGCTCGTTGGAAATCCTCGAGAGTGGGCGGCTCCGCGCGATCCTGGCTGACTTCCGCGGCCGGGACGACGACGCGATAAACCCTTTCACCGAAGGGGCCGAGGCTGAATACCTTGTTGGTCTCGCGGATGTGGGTCACCTTGGCGGTGATCTCCTCCCGCGACACACTCACTTCCAGCTCGCCCATCAGTGTGTCGGTCCGCGAGGGTTCGCCAGGGAAACCGACGCCGAGCAAGGTGCGCACCGTGCTGCGCCCGCCGTCACAACCGACGAGATAGCGCGAACGCAGCCGCTCCCCGTCGGCCAGTTCGACGGTCACCCCCTCGTCGTCCTGCTCGACGCCGGCCACCACACAACCATGCCGGACCTGCGCACCCAGTGCGATCGCATGTTCTTCGAGCAGCTGAACGATAACCGGCTGCGGGATACCCAGCAAATAGGCGTGCGCGGAATCCAGGCCCTTGGGCGCGGGTGTGTCGATGGCGGCGAAGAAACCGGCTGCCGGACGCTGTCTTCCGTGTTCGAGAATGCGATTGAGCAGTCCACGCATGGCCATCAGCTCGACACTGCGAATATGAAGACCGACGATACGGACAAAAGAAACGGGCTCGGTTTCCTTCTCCAGAACGAGCACCCGCACATCGTGCAACCGTAGTTCTGCGGCCAGCATCGCACCGGTCGGCCCGCACCCGGCAATGATCACATCGAACATGAACCACCCATTCGGAAAAGATTGCCCCACCCAGTTTTCATGCGTTCCTATTCTAGTGTGCGGCGTCCTCGGGGCTTGCCGCAAGCGATATAGGGCGAAACGGGAATTCGGCGACGGCCGCTGCGTCACCCGGTATGGCGGCGGGGCGCGCGTCAATCTGAGCTTGCGTTCGAATCGAACGTATGTTCGACTCGCTGGCATGCGATGGGAAGCGCAACGGGTCGACGCTGGGCAGCCGGCGCTGCTGTCCCTGTCCGGGTTCATCCGCTCGGTGCGCACGCCTGAGTTCGCCGGCGTCACCTTCCACGAGGTCCGCGCCAAGTCGGTGCTCAACCGGGTGCCCGCCGCCTCCAGCATGCCCTTCGGCTGGACGGTCAACCCCTACCGCGGCTGCGCGCACGCCTGCACCTACTGCTTCGCCCGCAACTCGCACACCTACCTCGACCTGGACGCCGGACGGGACTTCGACACCCAGGTGATCGTCAAGGTCAACGCGGCCGAGGTGCTGGCCAAACAGGTCCGCGGGCCGAGGTGGGCGCGCGAGCACGTCGCGATGGGCACCAACACCGATCCGTACCAGCGGGCCGAGGGCCGGTACCAGCTGATGCCCGGCATCATCCGCGCGCTGGCCGACTCCGGCACGCCGCTGTCCATCCTGACCAAGGGCACCGTGCTGGCCCGCGACATCCCACTGCTCGCCGAGGCCGCCACCCAGATCCCGGTCGGCCTGGGAGTTTCCCTCGCCCTGCTCGACCGCGACCTGCAACGCAGCCTGGAACCCGGCACCCCGAGTCCGCAGGCCCGCCTGGACCTGGTGCGCCGGCTCGCCGACGCCGGCCTGCCCTGCGGCGTGTTCGTCGCCCCGGTGCTGCCCTGGCTCACCGACGGCACCGAGCACCTGGACGAGTTGTTACGTCAGATCGCCGCCGCCGGCGCCAGCGGTGTCACGGTGCTGGCCCTGCACCTGCGCCCCGGCGCCCGCGAATGGTTCATGCGCTGGCTGGCCAGGGAACACCCCGATCGGGTCGCGGGCTACCGCCGGATCTATGGCGGTGGCAGCTACGCCGACAAGCGTTACCGGGCCTGGCTCGCCGAACGATTGGCGCCGTTGTTGCGACGCCATGGTCTGGACGGCCGCGGCCGGACGCTGACCGGGGTGCCGGGCGATGAGGGTGCGGTGTGGCCGGAAGGCAGCCTGCCCGAGGGCGCCCCCACCGCGCCCCCGGTCGACCAGGAACAACTCACCCTGTTGTGAGGCGCGGTTTTCTGTCGTGAGTCGCGGCTGCGGACGCCGGGGCGCAGGTGCGAGGTTGTGGGCCAAGCGTTGTCAGCCGGCGTTGTCGGCCGCCAGGGCTTGTGCGGGTCGGCTTGTGCGGGTCAGCTCGGCATGATCAGGCAGCTGCTGCTGGCGGTCGCGACCAGCTTGCCCGCCGCGTCGGTGACACTCGCCTCGGCGAACGCGATCCGCCGCCCCGGCTTGGTCACCCAGCCCCGCGCGATCAGTTCGCCGCTGTCCGCGTGCACGGGCCGCAGGTAGCTGACCTTGATCTCCACCGAGGTGTAACCCGTTCCGGCCGGCAACGTGCTGTGCACCGCGCAACCCGCCGCGGAGTCCAGGAGCGTGCAGACCAGTCCGCCGTGCACCACGCCGATCGGGTTGTAGGCGGATTCGTCCGGGGTGCAGGCGAACACGATCTCGCCCTCCCGCACCGACACCGCCCGGAACCCCATCAGCCCGGCGATCGGCGGCGGCGGCGACTCCCCGTCGACCATCCCGGTCAGGTACTCCAGCCCTGACAACCCCGCCCCGACCTTGGCCAGCGCGAACGGGTCGTACCAGGTCACCGTCTTGCTCCGGGGCTCACCCCAGGACGCGGGCGCCAGCTCACTCATGTGCGGGACCGTATCATCTAGGTTCGCAAGTCGAACTCAACTCATGGAAGAATCACACCCGTGACCGCCCCCAGAACCTGCTCGGTAGCCCTGTCCCTGGAAGTCCTGGGCGAACGCTGGTCACTGCTGGTCCTACGCGAGGTCTTCCTGGGCAACCGCCGCTTCGACACCATCCGCCACCACACCGGCGCGCCCCGGGCAATCCTCACCGCCCGGCTGAACACGTTGGTGGCCAACGGGATCCTGTCCCGGCAGGAGTACCGCGAGGCGGGGGCGCGGGCTCGCCAGGAGTACCGGCTCACGCCGGCGGGCCGGGAACTCCAGCCGGTGCTGACCGCCCTGATGCAGTGGGGCGACAAGCACCTGGTCTCCCCGGCGCCGCCGCCGCTGGAACTGCGGCACCGGGACTGCGGCGGTCGGGTCCGCGCGATCCTGACCTGCGACCACGGCCACCAACTCCCGGACACCGGCGCCGGCCTCGACCCCCGGCCCCGGTAACCCGGTCGGTGGGGCCAGGTGGGAGCCTGGCGGTGGAGCGGCGCCTGGCTGGGTTCACCTCGAGGCCCCGCCGTCCCCCGCCCCGCATTCCGCTCTATTTGCGGCAACGATTCGATCAGAGTGCAAGGTTCCGGCTTTGGGTCACTCAAACCGGTGAACCTCAACGTCGGTTTCGCCGGAGCGGGCAAACCTGGGCTGAGGCGGTCAAATCCAAGCTACCAGCCAACAAATCCATGCGGCCAGGCGAGTCCGCGCCGCCGAGTCACCCGCTCAACCCGCCTCCACCCCGCCCGACCGCCCGGCTAACCCGCTCGCCCGCCTTGCCTACCCGACCGCCCCGCCAACCCCTCACTCCGCGGGCCGGTCCAACTGCCACACCACATCCACCCCAACCTCCCCCGGACTCAACGGCTCCCGCGGCGGCTCATGTCGCGCCACCTCCGCGAACCCCAGCCGCTTCGGCACCGCCCCACTGCGCACGTTCGCCAGGTCATGCCAGATCTGCACGAATTCGATGTCCGGCAAGGAGAACGCCGTCTGGATCAGGGTCGCGGTGGCCTCGGTGGCGTAGCCCGCGCCGAACTGGGCCGGGTGCAGCCAGTAGCCGATTTCCAGGCCGGCTGGGCCGATTCGGCGTTCCAGGGCGGTGGCGCCGATGAGGTGGTTGTTGTGGGTGATGGCGTAGCTGTAGGCGGTGTGGGATTGCCAGCTCTGGTGGACGAAGTTCAGCCAGGTTGTCGCGGTGTCCCTGGTGTAGTCGGCTTCTGCCCAGGGCATCCATGGCCGCAGGTGGGGGAGGGCGGAGGTGACCACCTGGTGGACTTCGTCCACATCGGACAGTTGCAGGCGGCGCAGGATCAGGCGGGCGGTGGGGAGGTGTTCGGGTGGGGCGGTCATGGGGGGCATCTTGTCAACTTTGGGGTTGGGGGGCCTGGGGTTTTACCAGTGGCGGCCGGTGGGGAGGTCTTTCAGTTCCGGGCGGGACAGGTGCAGGACCTGGAAGGTGACGCCGGTGCCGGCTGGGGGTTCGGTGGTCCACAGGGTGTAGCGGAGGAGTTCCCAGGTTCGGGGGTCCAGGGCCAGGGCCGTGCTGTGCACGCCGGGGGTGGTGGCGTGGGTTTGCAGGGCGGCCACGGCGGCTTCGACGGCGGCGCCTGGCTCGGGGGAGCAGAGGGAGGACAGTTCGGTGGTGGCGGTGGTGGGGGCCATCGCGCTGGCCGGGCCGTGCTCGAAGGCCAGGCCGGTCCAGTGCTGGACGACGGGTCGGCCGAAGTCGTTGCAGATGCCCTGGAAACCCTTGCCCCACAGGAAATCGTTCATGCCCCTGGTGGTGCGCCACAGGTAGAACGGGGCGTACTGGTTGACCGGGGAGCCTGCCACGCCTCGTTCCCGGATCAGGTAGGACTTGAGGCCCAGGCCGGGGAAGGTGTCCAGGATGGGCCCTTTGCCGGCCACTCGGGCCCGGATGATGCCCATGTCGTAGTCGGCGGGCAGGGTGATCGCGTACCGCATCGCGTGCATGACCGATGATCTCCTTCGGAAGGGGTCCGAGGTGTCTGCCGGTACTGTACATACCAGTAGGTACAGAGGGAAATCGGCGTGGTTAAGGCCTTTCGACAGGGTAGTGGAGGTCAGTCACTCCGCATTTCCAGCAGGCCAGCGGACCGGCCGAATTCCGGCCATACCCGCAGCCACTCGCCCAGCTCGGCGATGACCGCCGGGTCGCGCAGGAACGGGCGCAGCCGGGCCGCGGTCTCCACCAGCTGCCGGGACCGCAGCAGCGGGCGGACCTCGGTGCCGTGCAGGCCGGGCACGCCCCAGCGCTGTTCGGCGTCGACCCGGTCCAGGGGCACCCCGGCGAGCAGGGTGGTGGTCAGGTCCTCCGCGGCGGGCAGCAGGCGGGGGCGGTCCTCGGCGCCGTTGTGGCCGTACAGCTCCAGCCGGGCCGCGGACTCGGCGACTCGGCGGGCCACCTCGGCGGGGTCCAGCGCGCCTCGGCGGACGGCCTGGTCGGCGAACCACAGGTACAGCGGCACCCACACCGCCTCGGCGCTCTCCCGCCAGCCGAGCTTGATCGCGAACACGGTCAGCCGCGATCGCCACCACTCGGCCCGCTCCTGGTCGGGAGCGGGGTCGCGCTGGTCGAGCCAGCGGGTGCGCTCGGCGTCCTCGGCGGTGGCCAGGTGGTTGAGGGACTGCTTGAGCGCGTCGAAGCGGGCCCTCGGCAGGTTGTGCAGCAGGCCGGGGGCGGAGATGCCGCTGATCGAGCCGATCTCCTCGGTGGGGGAGGTGACGAACTCCTCCTGGCCGACGATCTCGATCACCACGGCCTGGCTGTCCGGCTGCCAGTAGGAGCGGTGCGCCGGCATTTCCTGGGGCAGGTCGAGCAGGGGGACGTCGCGGCGCTGGAGTTCGGCGCGCAGGTCGGCGAAGGACGGGTTCGGCTCGAAGGCGCCGTAGTTCTCCCGCAGCAGCGCGGGGGTGTCGCCGAAGCCGATGGCCAGCCGGTGCACCTGCGCGCTCAGGTGCACCCCGTGCCAGGGCGCGCCGCGGCGGGACTCGCGTTCCCAGAAGTACTCCAGCAGCCCGTAGTCCAGGTTGAGTGCCTCGGTGGAGACCGCCTCGACGTACTCGCGGTTGTCCGCGTCGAAGAGTTCGTCCAGCTCGGCCGGGGTCCAGTGCCGGTCGGCGCCGAGCACCGCGCCGGTGGCCACCAGGTCGGCGTAGAAGTCGATATCGCTCATGGCGCGGGAACGGGGCGCAGGTCGACGGCGGCGATCCGCTCGGTCCGGTAGCCGTCCAGATCCTCGGTCAGCCACTGCTCGCCGTCGCGGATCTGGTGGAACCGGAAAGTTCCCGCACTGCGGCTGACCGACACGATCGAGCGAACCGGCACCGGTTCCGGCAGGTTCGCGGCCAGTTCGCACACGGCGAAGCCGAGCAGGATGCCCTGGCGCAGCATCAGCCGCTGATCGCTCTCCTCCACATCGGGTTCGCTGCCGTCGTCGGGCACCCCGGTGGAGACCGGCAGGTGGTAGCTCAGGTGCAGCTTGTTCGCCAGGCACTCCCGGCCGGTCAGATCAGGACCGGCCGGGATGCCGGAGCCGGCGAGTGCGGCGAAGACCAGCGCGCCGGAGAGCCGCGCCAGTCCGGGTTCGATGACCGCCGTGTGCAGTGACGCGTGCAGCGGCTCACTCGGCAGCGCGGTGGTGCGCAGTCCGGGGCCGCGCAGCGCCGCGACCGCGTTCTGGTTGAGCGCAACGGTGATCACCAGTGCAGTGTGCGCCACGACGGGCCCGAAGGGGATGCCGGACCCGTCCTGGCGCCTGCATTCGTTACTGCTCGCCCCAGCCGCCCTGCACCATGGTCTGGAACAGCCAGCGCCCGCCGACCCGGCCCAGCAGGTCGCCGTAGCGCACGGTCTGGCTGTGCCCGCCCACGGTGAACGTGGCGTCGCTGATCACGAACACCAGGTCCTTGCTGAGGAAATGCGGGGTGCGCACCGAGGTGGTCTGCACGTCCTGGCCGCCGCCGAGGATCTCGGTCCACTTCTCGACGAAGACCTCCCTGGTCCAGGCCGCAGCCGAGGCGTTGCCGTCGGCGTCGGTGCTGACCACGTTGATCGGGAACAACGCCATGTCGGCCATCCGCTCGACCTGGACCTCGGCCGCGGCGCCGTCGTACTCGGCGAACCAGGCGAGCACGCTCGCCACGTCCTCGCTGGTGGGGACGTATCCGGCTCCGTCGGTGGGGAGGACATGGGTTTCGGTCACTGGCGCTCCTTCTTGTACTGCTCAGTCCGGCCTTGCTGCGGGCAGGCGAAGTACCGCCTCGCTCGTATGGTGTACGGTACGGCGTACGATTCGATTCGGCAAGCGGGATTGACTGTGATGCGGGTCACGGGCGAGTGGGCGGGAAGGTGGCCTGCTCAATTAACAAGCAGGCTTGACTGTTTGTTAGTTGAGCGGGATGCTCTGCGGCATGAGCGCGCCCTCCAGGCAGCGGCAGGCCGACCGGAGCCGGGAGACCCGACGGAAGCTGATGGTGGCGACCGTGGACTGCCTGGTGGAGCGGGGCTGGGCCGGGACGACGACCACCTTGGTGGCGCAGCGGGCCGGGGTATCCCGGGGCGCGCAACTGCACCACTTCCGGACCAGGGGCGAACTGGTCGCCGCCGCGGTGGAGCACGTGGGCGCGCTCGGCGTCGAGCAGCTGCGGGCCCAGGCCGCGACCGCCTCCAGCGGCGGCGGGCACACCGTGGCCGTGGTGGAGCTGCTGGCCGACTTCTACGCCAGCCCGCTGTTCACCGCGGCCCTGGAGCTGTGGGTGGTCGCGCGCACCGACGCCGAACTGCGTGAGCTGGTGCTGCCGTTGCAGACCCGGCTGGGCCGGGAAACGCACCGGCTGGCCCTGGAACTGCTGCGGGTGGACGAGACGCAGACCGGGGTGCGCGAGGCGGTGCAGGCGACTTTGGACCTGATCCGCGGACTGGCGCTGGCGAATCTGCTCACCGACGACAGCCGTCGGCGCAAGCGGATCGTGCGGCAGTGGGCGGCGATGCTGGACGAGGCGTTGCGAGGGGAGCGGGGATGAGCGCGGTGGCGGGCTTGCTGGCGGATCTCGACGCCGAGGGAGGTGACCTGGACGCCCTGGTCGCCGGGCTGGACGCGGCTGGACTGGCCACACCCACCCCGGCGGCGGGCTGGAGCATCGCGCACCAGCTGGCGCATCTGGCGTGGACGGACCGGCAGGCCATCCAGGCGGCCACCGATCCGGCCGGGTTCCTCGAAGCGGCCAAGGCGGCCAATCCACTGTCCTATGTGGAGGACGGGGCCAACGAGGGCGTTGGCGAGGCGCCGGAATCGCTGCTCGGGCGGTGGCGGGACGGGCGGGCCGCGCTGCGGGCGGCACTGGCGGCGGTACCGGCTGACGCGCGGATTCCCTGGTTCGGGCCGCCGATGAAGTCCACCTCGATGGCCACCGCGCGGATCATGGAGACCTGGGCGCACGGCCAGGACGTGGCCGACGCACTGGGCGTACGGCGAGTGCCGACCCACCGGTTGCGGCACATCGCGCACCTGGGCGTGCGGACCATGGGCTTCGCGTTCGTCTCGCGTGGCGAGCCCGCGCCGGAGACACCGGTCCGGGTGGAGCTGGTCGGGCCGGACGGGGACCGCTGGGAGTGGGGACCGCCGGACGCGGCGGACCGGGTCAGCGGGGACGCACTGGACTTCTGCCTGCACGTGGTGCGCCGCCGGCACCCCGACGACCTGGGGCTCACCGTCACCGGCGCGGTCGCGACGAAGTGGATGAGCATCGCGCAGGCCTTCGCCGGACCGCCCGGAGCCGACCGCGAACCCGGGCAGTTCGATGCCTGACGGGGTGCTGCGGATCGGGAACGCCTCCGGCTTCTACGGCGACCGGTTCAGCGCGCTGCGCGAGCAGCTATATGACGGCGAACTGCATATCCTCACCGGCGACTATCTTGCCGAACTGACCATGCTGATCCTGGGCCGGGACCGGCTCAAGGACCCCGCGCTCGGCTACGCGCGCACCTTCCCGCGACAGCTGGAGGAGTGCCTCGGGGTGGCCCTGGAACGCGGGGTCAAGATCGTCACCAACGCCGGTGGCCTCAACCCGGCCGGGCTGGCCGCGGCGCTGCGGACCTTGGCCGAGCGGCTGGGACTGGCCGTGCGGGTCGGGCACGTCGAAGGCGACGATCTGCGCGAGCGGGCCGCGGAGCTGGGCTTCGGCGAACCGTTGACCGCCAACGCCTACCTCGGCGCCTGGGGCATCGCGGACTGCCTGCGCGCCGGGGCCGATGTGGTGGTCACCGGACGGGTCACCGACGCCTCCCTGGTGGTCGGGCCCGCGGCCGCGCACTTCGGCTGGGACCGCCAGGACTGGGACGCTCTGGCCGGGGCCACCGTGGCCGGGCACGTCCTGGAATGCGGAACCCAGGCCACCGGGGGCAACTTCGCCTTCTTCGCCGATCTCGACGATCCGCGGCGGCCCGGGTTCCCGATCGCCGAGATCGCCGCCGACGGCAGCTCGGTGATCACCAAACACCCTGGCACCGGTGGCGCGGTCACCGTGGACACCGTGACCGCGCAACTGCTCTACGAGATCGCCGAACCGGCCTACCCCGGCCCGGACGTCACCACCCGGTTCGACACCATCCAGCTTGAGGACGCCGGGCCGGACCGGGTGCGGATCCACGGGGTCACCGGGGTCGCGCCGCCGGAACGGCTGAAGGTGTGCCTGAACCGGCTGGGCGGCTTCCGCAACTCCACCACGTTCGTCCTCTGTGGACTCGACGTGCAGCGCAAGGCCGACCTGGTGCGGACCCAGCTGGAGGACGCCCTCGGCGCGGACGGCCTGACCTGGACCCTGGCCCGCACCGACCGGGCCGACGCGGACACCGAGGAGACCGCCAGCGCCCTGCTGCACGCCACCATCAAGGACACCGACCCCAAGCGGGTCAAGGCGTTCTCCCGGTCGGCCATCGAACTCGCGCTGGCCTCCTACCCCGGATTCCACGTCACCGCGCCACCCGGCGACGGCACGCCGTTCGGGGTGTACTCGGCCGCCTACGTCGACCGCGCCGAGGTCCGGCAGCTCGCGGTGCTCCCGGACGGGACCCGGATCGAGGTCGAGGAGCCCCCGGTGACCACCGCCGGACCGGTGCAACCCTTGGCGGGCAACGATCCTGTGCCCTTCGGCGGACATGAGCCCACCCGGCGCGGGCCGCTCGGGCGGATCGCCGGGGCCCGGTCCGGGGACAAGGGCGGGGACGCCAACCTCGGCGTGTGGGTCCGCTCCGAACCCGCCTACCGGTGGCTGTTCCACCACCTGACCATGGATCGGCTCAAGGAACTGCTGCCGGAATGCGCCGAACTGACCGTGCAGCGGCACGCGCTGCCGAACCTGCGCGCGGTGAACTTCGTCATCCGCGGCCTGCTCGGGGACGGTGTGGCCTCCTCGACCAGGTTCGACCCCCAGGCCAAGGCCCTGGGCGAATGGCTGCGGGCCCGAGTCGTGGAAGTGCCGGAGGTGTTGTGGTGAGCGAGATCCTGGACCCCTTCGAGACACCCGAGCGGCGAACGCTGCGGGAGACCGTGCGCAAGTTCACGCAGCGCGAGGCCGTGCCGCAGCTGTCCCAGTGGGAACGCGACGGCGAAGTGCCGCGCGCACTGCACCGGGCCGCCGCCGGGATCGGGTTGCTGGGCATTGGTTTCCCGGAGGAGGTCGGCGGCAGCGGCGGCGACCTCCTGGACATGGTGGTGGTCAACGAGGAAGTGCTCCAGGCAGGCGGCTCCTCCGGACTGCTCGCCGCCCTGTTCACCCACGGCATCGCGTTGCCGCACATCGTCGCCGCCGGTGGCCCGGAGCTGATCGACCGGTTCGTGCGACCCACCCTGGCCGGGGAGAAGATCGGCTCGCTGGGGGTCACCGAACCCGACGGCGGGTCGGATGTGGCCGCGCTGCGCACCGTCGCGGTGCGGGATGGCGATCATTTTGTGGTGAACGGGGCCAAGACCTACATCACCTCCGGCGCGCGGGCCGACTTCGTCACCACCGCGGTGCGCACCGGCGAGGCCGGGTACGGCGGGGTCAGCCTCCTGGTGGTGGAACGCGGCACACCCGGGTTCACCGTGAGCAGGCGGCTGGAGAAACTGGGCTGGCACTGCTCGGACACCGCTGAACTGTCCTTTGTGGACGCGCGGGTGCCGGTGGCCAACCTGGTCGGGGCGGAGAACGCCGGCTTCGCCGAGCTGATGCGGCAGTTCCAGCACGAGCGGATCACCCTGGCCGTACAGGCTTATGCCACCGCACAACGGTGTTTGGACCTCAGCGTGCAGTGGGTCAAGGCCCGTGAGACCTTCGGTCGGCCACTGGTCAGCAGGCAGGTGGTGCGGCATCAACTGGTCGAGATGACACAACGGATCGAACTGGCCCGCACCTACACCCGCTCGGTCGCGGCCCGCGCCGCCGCCGGACAGGAAGTGGTGGCCGAGGTGTGCCTGGCCAAGAACGCCGCCGTGGCCGCGTGTTCGCACGTGGTGGACGCCGCGGTGCAACTGCACGGCGGATTCGGATACATGCGGGAGGCCGAGGTGGAACGGCACTACCGGGACGCGCGCATCCTGGGCATCGGCGGCGGGGCCAGCGAGGTGCTCGCCGATCTGGCCGCGCGGCGATTGGGGTACACGGCATGACCGTCCTGAAGTCCACAGTGGACACCGCGGCGCCGGAGCACCAGGCGAACCGGGAGGCCATGCTGGCCAAACTGGCCGCACTGGACACCGAACACGCCAAGGCACTCGCCGGTGGCGGCGCCAAATACGTGGACCGGCACCACAAACGCGGCAAACTGCTGCCCCGGGAACGCATCGAACTGCTCATCGACGAGGACACCGCGTTCCTGGAACTCTCGCCACTGGCCGCCTGGGGCACCGACTACACCGTCGGGGCCAGCCTGGTCGCCGGGATCGGCGTGGTCAACGGCGTCGAGTGCCTGATCACCGCCAACGACCCGACCGTGCGCGGCGGGGCCAGCAACCCGTGGACGCTGAAGAAATCCTTCCGGGCCATGGATATCGCGGTGGCCAACCGGCTGCCCGTGCTCAGCCTGGTCGAATCCGGCGGCGCCGACCTGCCCAGCCAGAGCGAGATCTTCATCCCCGGCGGGCGGATGTTCCGCGACCTCACCAGGGCCTCCGCGGCCGGACTGCCCACGGTCACCCTGGTCTTCGGCAACTCCACCGCCGGCGGCGCCTACATCCCCGGCATGTCCGACCACGTGGTGATGGTCAAGCAGCAGGCCAAAGTCTTCCTCGGCGGGCCGCCACTGGTGAAGATGGCCACCGGCGAGGAATCCGACGATGAGGAACTGGGCGGCGCGGAAATGCACGCCGCCGTCTCCGGGCTCGCCGACCACCTCGCCGAGGACGAACGGGACGCGCTGCGCATCGGCCGGGACATCGTGGCCCGGCTGAACTGGCGCAAACTCGGGCCTGGGCCGAGCCGGGCGGTGGTCGAACCCCGTTATGACACCGAGGATCTGCTCGGGATCGCGCCGAGTGACCTGCGGTTGCCGTTCGACCCGCGGGAGGTGATCGCGCGGCTGGTGGACGGCTCGGAGTTCGACGAGTTCAAACCCCGCTACGGCACCAGCCTGGTGACGGGGTGGGCCAGCCTGCACGGCTATCCGGTGGGCATCCTGGCCAACGCGCGCGGCGTGCTCTTCAGCGCCGAGGCGCAGAAGGCCACCCAGTTCATCCAGCTCGCCAACACCGCCGACGTGCCGCTGATCTTCCTGCAGAACACCACCGGCTACATGGTCGGCAAGGAGTACGAGCAGGCCGGGATCATCAAACACGGCGCGATGATGATCAACGCGGTGTCCAACAGCACCGTGCCGCACCTGACCGTGGTGCTGGGCGCCTCCTACGGCGCGGGCAACTACGGCATGTGCGGGCGGGCCTACGATCCCCGGTTCCTATTCACCTGGCCCAACGCCAAATCCGCGGTGATGGGACCGGCCCAGCTCGCCGGGGTGCTGTCCATTGTGGCCAGACAAGCCGCGATGGCCAAGGGCGCGCCGTACGACGATGAGGCGGACAAGAACTTGCGGGCCATGGTGGAAGGGCAGATCGAGGCGCAGTCGCTGGCGCCGTTCCTGTCCGGGCGGCTCTACGACGACGGTGTGATCGACCCGAGGGACACCAGGACCGTGCTCGGCATCTGTCTCTCGACCATCCACAGTGCACAAGTCAGCGGCACCAGGAACTTCGGCGTCTTCCGGATGTGAGGTCCACCAACGTGATCACCCGAGTCCTGGTCGCCAACCGCGGCGAGATCGCCCGCCGCGTGTTCCGCACCTGTGCCACGCTGGGCATCGGCACGGTGGCGGTGTTCTCCGACGCCGACGCCGATTCCCCGCACGTCACCGAGGCCGACCTCGCGGTCCGGCTGCCTGGCCTGACCCCCGGCGAGACCTACCTGCGGGCCGACGCCCTGATCGCCGCCGCGCGCGGTAGTGGCGCGGACGCCGTGCACCCCGGCTACGGCTTCCTGTCCGAGAACGCCGGCTTCGCCCGTGCGGTGCTGGCCGCCGGACTGGTGTGGATCGGGCCGCCGCCGGAGGCCATCGAAGCCATGGGCGCCAAGGTGGAGGCCAAGAAACTGATGGCCGACGCCGGGGTGCCGGTGCTGCCCGAACTGAGTCCGGAGGACGTTGCGGGAACTCGATTCCCGTTGCTAGTCAAGGCATCTGCCGGTGGTGGTGGGCGCGGGATGCGGATCGTGCGGGCCGCCGAAGAACTGGCCGGAGCGGTCGCGGCGGCCAGGGCCGAAGCGGCCAGCGCGTTCGGTGACGGCACCGTGTTCTGCGAGCCCTACCTGGAACACGGGCGACACGTGGAGATCCAGGTGCTCGCCGATGCGCACGGCACCGTGTGGGCACTGGGGGAGCGGGACTGCTCGGTGCAGCGCCGCTACCAGAAGGTCGTGGAGGAATCCCCGTCCCCCGCGGTGGACGAGAAACTCCGGGACGCGATGTCCGCGGCGGCGGTCGCGGCGGCCAAGGCCATCGGTTACCGGGGCGCGGGCACCGTGGAGTTCATGGTCTCCGATCAGGGCGAGTTCTACTTCCTGGAGACCAACACCCGGCTCCAGGTCGAGCATCCGGTCACCGAGGCGGTCTTCGGCGTCGACCTGGTGGCCTGGCAACTCGCCATCGCCGACGGCGCCCCGCTGCCCGCGCAACCGCCGGTCTCCCGCGGCCACGCCATCGAGGTCCGGCTCTACGCCGAGGATCCGGCCGCGGACTGGCGGCCCGGAAGCGGTCCACTGCACCGGTTCTCGCTGTCCGGAGTGGACAGTGAGTTCACCGGGGCGACCGCCGAACGTGGACTGCGCCTGGACGCCGGGGTGGTGGACGGCTCGGTGATCAGCACGCACTACGATCCCATGCTGGCCAAGGTGATCGCCTGGGCGCCCACTCGCGCCGAGGCCGCCCGCCGACTCGCCGCGGCCCTCGCCGACGCTCGCGTGCACGGTCCGGCCACCAACCGGGATCTCCTGGTCCGGGTGCTGCGGGATGAGGACTTCCGCGCGGGGAAGGTCGACACCGGATTCCTTGCCCGGCAAGGACTCGACGTACCCCTTGCCGATGAGCAGGCGGTCCGGATCTCGGCGCTGGCCGCAGCGCTGGCCGAGGCCGCGGCCAACCGGGCCGGGGCGGGCGTGCAGCCGTCGGTGCCCGGCGGTTGGCGCAATCTGCACTCGACCGGTCAGGTCAAGGGCTACGACAGTCCACAAGGGACAATCGAGGTCCGGTACCGGTTCGGTAGAGACGGGATTGTCGCCGAGGATCTGCCCGAGGTGACCGTGGTGTCCACCGCGCCCGAGGCGGTCGTGGTGGAACTCGGCGGTGTGCGGCGGAAGCTGCATGTGGCCCGCTACGGCGAGCAGGTGTTCGTGGACTCGCCATTCGGCGGCGTGGCACTGCGCCGGTTGCCGCGCTTCGTCGAACCCGGCGACGCGCACGCCGAAGGATCACTGCTGGCCCCCATGCCCGGCACCGTCGTCGCGGTCACCGCCACACTCGGCGGCACCGTGCGCGCCGGGCAGGAACTTCTTGTGCTGGAAGCGATGAAGATGCAGCACCCGGTGCGCTCGCCAGCCGATGGCGTGCTCACTGAACTCGCCGTGACGGCGGGCGCCCAGGTCGAGGCCGGGGCCGTGCTCGCCGTGATCGAACCCGCCCCGAACGAGCAACAGCCGATGGAGGACTGACGGACATGGACTTCCGGGAGACCGACGAACAGCGCGCGCTGCGGGCCTCGGTGGCCGCGCTGGCCGCCAAGTACGGCCACGGCTACTGGGTGGACAAGGCGAAAGCCGGGGAGAAGACCACCGAACTGTGGGCCGAGGCCGGACAACTCGGCTACCTCGGCGTGGCTGTGCCCGAGGAGTACGGCGGTGGCGGTGGCGGCATCACCGACCTCGCCATCGTCTGCGAGGAACTCGCCGCCGGTGGCTGCCCGTTGCTGCTTCTTGTTGTCTCACCGGCGATCGCGGCCACCGTCATCGCCAAATCCGGCACCCCGGAGCAGAAGAAGAACTGGCTGCCCGGTTTCGCCGACGGCTCGCTGAAGATGTCCTTCGCCATCACCGAACCCGACGCGGGCTCCAACTCGCACCGGATCATCACCACCGCCCGCGCCGACGGCGACGGCTGGCGGCTGACCGGCGGCAAGTACTACATCTCCGGCGTGGACGAGAGCGACGCGACCCTGGTGGTGGCCCGCCTGGAGGACGCGCGCACCGGCAAGCTGCGGCCCGCGCTGTTCGTGGTGCCCACCGACGCGCCCGGCTACACCTATCAGCCGATCCCGATGGAGATCACCTCCCCGGAACGGCAGTTCACCCTGTTCTTCGACGACGTCAAGCTGCCGGCGGATGCCTTGGTGGGCGGGGAGGACGCCGGACTGGCCGCGCTGTTCGCCGGACTCAACCCGGAGCGGATCACCGTGGCCGCCTACGGTTGCGGCATTGGGCGGTACGCGTTGAGCAAGGCGGCCGACTACGCGCGCACCCGCAAGGTGTGGGACTCGCCGATCGGCGGCCACCAGGCCGTCTCGCACCCGCTTGCCAAGGCGCACATCGAGATCGAGCTGGCCAGGCTGGCCACCCAGCGTGCCGCCTGGGCCTACGACCAGGACGACCCCACCGCCGCCGAGGCCGCCAACATCGCCAAGTACGCCTCCGCCGAAGCCGCCATCGCCGCGGTCGACGCGGCCGTGCAAACCCATGGCGGCAACGGGATGTCCACCGAATACGGGGTCGGCACGCTGTACGGGGCGGCCAGGGTCGGGCGGATCGCGCCGGTCAGCCGGGAAATGATCCTCAACTTCGTCGCCCAGCACACCCTGGACCTCGGCAAGTCGTACTGACACGGTGGTAACGCGCGGCACCCCCAGGATCGACGAACGCGCATAAGGCAACGACGCCCCACCGGAGGTCCCCATGATCCACCGCAGCCCGTTCCCCGACGTCGACATCCCCGACCTGCCAGTGCACACCTACGTGCTGGCCGGGGCACGGGACCGCGGTGATCATCCGGCGGTGATCGACGGCAGCAGGCCGGACGGGCCGCGGTTGAGCTACGCCCAGCTCGACGCCTCGGTCGGCAGACTCGCCGCCGGGCTGCATGAAGCGGGATTACGCAAGGGCGACGTGCTGGCGTTGTTCAGCCCCAACACCGTCGTCTACCCGGTGGTCTTCTACGCCACCACCACCCTGGGCGCGATCGTCAGCACGGTCAACGCGTTGTACACCGTGGACGAACTGACCAGCCAGCTCCGCGACTCCGGCGCGAAGTTCCTGGTCACCATCTCGCTGTTCCTGGACCGCGCGGTGCCCGCGGCCCAGGCTGCGGGGATAGAGCACGTGATCGTGTGCGACAGCGCCGAAGGCCACCGGTCGATCCAGGACCTGATGGCCACCGACGGGCCGGTGCCGGAGGTGGAGATCAACCCGGCTGAGGATGTGGCGGTGATGCCGTATTCCAGTGGCACCACCGGAAAAGCCAAGGGCGTCATGCTGACGCATCGCAACATCGTGGCGAACATGGCTCAGTCCAGTGGCATGCAGCCGACCGGGCCGGATGATCGGATCCTGGCCATCCTGCCGATGTTCCACATCTACGGGATCACCGTGTTGCTCAACCACGCGCTGCACTACGGCACGACGGTGGTGGTGCTGCCTCGGTTCGAGCTGGAGTTGTTCCTCACCGCGTTGGCCGAGCACAAGGTGACCAAGGTGCCGGTGGCGCCGCCGATCGTGGTGGCGCTGGCCAAGCATCCCCTGGTCGACAAGTTCGACCTGACCGCGTTGCGGGCGGTGTTGTGCGCGGCGGCGCCCCTGGACGCGGACACCGGGCACCTGTGCGCGGAGCGGTTGGGTGTGCGGGTGGTGCAGGGGTACGGGATGACCGAGCTTTCGCCGGTGTCGCATGTGGTTCCGGACTCGGATATGAATCCGCCGGATGGCACGGTGGGCAAGCTGATCCCGAACACCGAGTGCCGGATCATTGATCCCGCCACTGGCGAAGACGCCGCGGCGGGCGGGGCCGGGGAATTCTGGATCCGTGGGCCGCAGGTGATGAAGGGGTATTTCGCCAGGGGCGCGGACACGGCCTCGATGATCGATGCGGACGGGTGGCTGCACACCGGGGATATCGGGCGGGTGGATGAGGAAGGGAACTTCTTCATCGTGGACCGGCTCAAGGAGTTGATCAAGTACAAGGGGTATCAGGTGCCGCCCGCGGAACTGGAGGCCGTGCTGCTGTCGGATCCGCGGATCGCGGACGCGGCGGTGATCGGGGTTCGGGACGCCGAGGGCGAGGAGGTCCCCAAGGCGTTCGTGGTGCGGGCCGCGGGGCAGGAATCGTTGGGGGAGCACGACGTGCTGGAGTACGTGGCAGGCAAAGTCGCGCCGTACAAGAAGATCCGGGTAGTGGAGTTCATCGACGCGGTGCCCCGGGCCCTCTCCGGCAAGATCCTGCGCCGGGAACTCCGCCAGCGCTGACCCCTTCCCAGAGTGTTGGCCGTTGTCGTACGCCGAGTTGGCCCAAGTGGTACGGCGAGTTGGGCCTAATGGGCGTACGAGTTGGGCCAAGTCGGCGGGCGGCGGTCCGGAACGGCCAACGTGGCGTACGACAACGGCCAACACGCCGTCCGGTTCGGCCAACACTGTGGGGGTGGGGTTAGTCGAGGGGGGTTTCGGTGGGGCGGAGGGGGCCGGAGAAGCGGGGGCCGGCGAGGGTGCGGCCCAGGCGGCCGAGGCCGGTGCGGACCGGTTGGGCCAGGAACTCGCCCAGGACTACGCCTGCGGCCAGGGCCAGGCCGATTCCGGCTGCCAGTAGCAGGGATTGGGCGCCGGCTGAGATGTTGCGCTCTACCGCGAGCTGGAAGAGGGCGTGGTAGGTGGTCAGGCCGGGCAGCAGGGGGGTCAGGCCGGAGACGGCGATGATCAGGGGTGGGATGCGGAGGCGGCGGGAGATCACGCCGCCGACGAAACCGATCAGGATGGCCGCGCCCGCGGAGGCGACCAGGAGGTCGGTGCCCAGGACGGTGAGGACGCCGTAGGACGCGGTGCCCGCGGCGCCGGCCAGGCCCGCCACGAACAGGGCGCGCAGGGTGGCGTAGCTGGCCCAGGCGAAGCAGAAGGAGGTCAGGCCGCCGGCCACGATCATCAGGGGGACGTGGGCGAGCAGCGGGGGCGGGGGCTCGGCGATGGAGATGTGCATGCCCTGGGAGACGGCCAGGCGCAGGACCAGCAGCACGCCGATGACCAGGCCCGCGGTCATCAGCATGACCTCCATGGCGCGCCCGGCGGCGGTCACGTTGTAGCCGGTGATCGCGTCCTGCACGGTGCCCACGATGGACAGGCCGGAGAGCAGCACGATGATGCCGGTGACCACCACCAGGGACGGCCGGACCAGTTGGCTGCCGGGGTCGAGGGCGTGCACCGACAGGGCCATGCCCATGGCCAGCACGCCGCCGATCACCTGCTGGAAGAAGAACGGCAGCGCGAGGCGGTTGACGATCCGGCCGACCCGGTCGATCAGGGCCGTGGTGAACGCGGCGATGCCGGCCAGCAGTGGGCCGCCGCCCAGCAGCACCGCCACCGAGGCGGCCATCGCGGCCCAGGCCAGGGTGGCCACCCAGCGGGGGTAGGGGTGCGGGGCGGTGGAGACGGCTTCCAGGCCGGTCAGGGCCTCATCGGCGGTGAGGGCGCCCGCGGTGATCCGCCGGACCAGCTGTTCCAGCGCGGACAGCCGGGTGTAGTCCAGGCTGCGGGCCCGCACCACCCGGGTGGTGGTGACGGGGGCGGCCAGGTTGCCGCGGTGGCAGCAGGCGGTGATCGAGGTGAAGGTGACGTCGACGTCGGTGGTCGGCAGGCCATAGGCGTTGGTGACGGCCAGCATGGTCGCGGTGACGTCAGCCGCGCCCGCGCCGCAGGCCAGTTGCAGTTCGCCGATGCGCAGGGCCAGGTCGAGCACCTGGTGCACCGTGGACGCGTCCGGCACCTTCGGTCCGTGCAGCATGGCACTCATGATCGTCGGTTCCGGCTGATTCCGCCGCAGCAGAAGTCCCCGCAGACCCACCACACACCTCCGCCACCCGCACGCCGCCGATCGGGGCATCGCCGGAGCGCGGCCCGCCGTTGCACGGTGTCGCCAAGGTCACGTGTGGTGGGTCAGGACAGCGGGTACCTCTCAGGGTTTCAGCACGATCCGGATCGGGTTGCCGATCTTGTTCGCCAGGCGGTGCACGGCCTCGGGAGCCTCGTCCAGGGGAAGCACCTCGGTGACCGAACCGGACAGGTCGAGACGGCCGGTGGAGACCAGGCGGACCAGGGTGTGCAGGTCCTTCGGCTCCGAGCCCCAGGCGCCGCGGACCTGGTGCTGGGCGGCGTTGAACCGGGCCGCCTGCTCCAGATGCAGCGGAGCCTGGGTCATCCCGACCAGGACCAGTTTGCCGTGCGGGGCCAGCAGATCGTCCGCGGCGGCGCGGGCGGCCGGGTGGCCGACCAGGTCGACCGCCAGGTCCAGGCCGAGGCCCCCGGTCGCCGCGCGGACCTTGGCCGCCACATCCGGCTCGGCCGGATCGAAGGCGTAGTCCGCGCCGGCCTCCAGGGCCCGTTCGCGGGCCAGGGGCAGCGGGTCGAAGGCGATGATCGGGGCCGCGCCTGCCAGCCGGGCGATCCGCACCGCGTGCACGCCCAGCCCGCCGATGCCCCACAGGCCGACCGCCTGACCCACCTTCAGCTCGCCCTTGTGCAGCAGCGCCGAATACGGGGTGGACACCGCGTCCGGGATGATCGACCCCTGCTCGAAGGGCACGTTCTCCGGCAGCGGCACCACCGAACGGTGACTGGTCACCAGGTAGTCCGCCCAGCCGCCGTCGTAGCTGACCCCACGCGCGGGGGGCAGCAGGCAGAAACCGGTGTGGAACAGGCAGTTCGGGCAGGAGCCGCAGCGATCGCCCGCGGCCAGGACCACCCGGGCGCCGGGCTGCCAGATATCGGGCACGTCCGCGCTGACCTCGGCGATGGTGCCGGCGACCTCGTGGCCCAGGGTGATCACCGTCTGCCCGGTCAGCGTGCGGAACCCGGACAGGCTGCCGTCGATGATGTGCACGTCGGAAAGGCACACGCCCGCCGCGGCCACCTTCACCAGCACCTGCCCCGGACCCGGCTTGGGCACCTCGATCTCGTGCAGCCCGAACTTCCCGGATTCCAGGTCGAACCTCGCCGCGCGCATGCGTGCCCTCCATCGTTACCCGTTGGTAGTTCGCACGCTACCGCGCGCGACCGGCACCTCCGGGGCAGCCGGGGAAACCTGCTGGCAGTCCCCCCGGGGGTGTTGGTTAACCTGCTCGGAAGCACTTCTGCCGACCAAGGAGATCAACCCGTGTTGCGCACGCACGAGGCCGGAGCACTCCGCGCCGAGCATGCAGGCCAGACCGTCACCCTCACCGGCTGGGTGGCGCGGCGTCGCGATCACGGCGGAGTGATCTTCATCGATCTGCGGGACGCCTCGGGCGTCGCCCAGGTCGTCTTCCGCGAGGGCGAGATGGCCGAGCGGGCGCACCGGCTGCGCGCCGAGTTCTGCGTCAAGATCGTCGGCGAGGTCTCCCAGCGGCCAGCGGGCAACGAGAACCCCGAGCTGCCCACCGGCGCCATCGAGGTGCTGGCCACCGCCCTGGACGTGCTCAACGAGTCCGCGCCGCTGCCCTTCCCCCTGGACGACCACCTTGAGGTCGGCGAGGAGACCCGGCTCAAGCACCGCTACCTCGACCTGCGCCGCAGCGGCCCGGCCAAGGCCATGCGGATGCGCAGCGAGGTCAACCGGGTCGCCCGCGATGTGCTGCACCGCAACAACTTCGTCGAGATCGAGACCCCGACGCTGACCCGCTCCACCCCCGAGGGCGCCCGCGACTTCGTGGTGCCCGCCCGGCTGCAGCCCGGTTCCTGGTACGCGCTGCCGCAGTCCCCGCAGCTGTTCAAGCAGCTGCTCATGGTCGGCGGCCTGGAGCGGTACTACCAGATCGCCCGCTGCTACCGGGACGAGGACTTCCGCGCCGACCGGCAGCCCGAGTTCACCCAGCTCGACATCGAGATGAGCTTCGTCGAACAGGACGACGTGATCGCCCTCGGCGAGCAGATCATCGCCGCCATCTGGCGCGAGACCCTCGGCGTCGAACTCGCCCTGCCCATCCCGCGGATCGCCTACGCCGAGGCGATGGCCCGCTACGGCAGCGACAAGCCCGACCTGCGCTTCGAACTCGAACTCGTCGAGATGACCGAGTACTTCGCGAACACGCCGTTCCGGGTGTTCAAGGCGCCCTACGTCGGCGCGGTGGTCATGCCCGGCGGCGCGAGCCAGCCGCGCAAGCAGCTCGACGCCTGGCAGGACTGGGCCAAGCAGCGCGGCGCCAAGGGCCTGGCCTACGTGCTCGTCCAGGAGGACGGCACCCTCGGCGGCCCGGTCGCCAAGAACCTCTCCGAGGACGAGCGCGCCGGACTCGCCGCCGCGGTCGGCGCCAAGCCGGGTGACTGCGTGTTCTTCGCCGCCGACACCGCCAAGGGCGGCCGCGCGCTGCTCGGCGCGGCCAGGGTGGAGATCGCCAACCGGCTCGGCCTGATCTCCGACGGCGACTGGAAGTTCGCCTGGGTCGTCGACTTCCCGCTGTTCGAGGCCACCAGCGAGACCGATGACGTCGCCGTCGGCTCCGGCAGCTGGACCGCGCTGCACCACGCCTTCACCTCGCCCACCCCGGACTCCATCGAGGACTTCGAGAAGGACCCCGGCTCCGCGCTGGCCTACGCCTACGACATGGTCTGCAACGGCTTCGAGATCGGCGGCGGGTCGATCCGTATCCACCGCGCCGACGTGCAGCAGCGCGTCTTCGGCGTGATGGGCCTCTCCGAAGAAGAAGCCCAGGAGAAGTTCGGCTTCCTCCTGGACGCGTTCAAGTTCGGCGCGCCCCCGCACGGCGGCATCGCCTACGGCTGGGACCGGATCTGCATGCTGCTCACCGGCGCCGACTCGCTGCGCGACGTCATCGCCTTCCCCAAGAGCGGCGGCGGCTACGACCCGCTCACCGCGGCCCCCGCGCCCATCACCGCCCAGCAGCGCAAGGAAGCGGGCGTGGACTTCAAGCCCGCGCCCAAGCCCGACAGCAAGGACTCCGCGACCGCGTGAGTTCGCTACTGCACCTGCGCGTCGTCAACCAGCCGGAGCACACCGAAACGGTGCTCCGGCTGCTTGACGAGTGCCCGGGAGCCACCCACCTGGTGCTGCTGGCCGGCGCGGGCGTCGCGCCCAAGGGCGATGTGATCGAGGCCGACGTGGCCAGGGAGTCCCTGGACGACCTGCTCACCGAACTGTGCGCGCTCGGCATCGACCACCACGGCGCGATCACCCTGGAAAGCATCGACACCACCCTGTCCGACGCCGCCGACCGGGCCGAGAGCGCCGCACCCGGTGAAGGCGCGGACGCGGTGGTGTGGGAGGAACTGCTCTCCCGCACCGGCGAGGAATCCCGGCTCAACTTCACCTACCTGGGCTTCCTCACCATCGCCTGCCTGCTCGCCGCCATCGGCGTGATCACCAACTCCGCGGTCACCATCGTCGGCGCCATGGTCGTCGGACCCGAGTTCGGGCCACTGGCCGCGCTGGCCGTCGGCCTGGTCCGGCGGCGCTGGGACCTGGCCCGGCGCGCCCTGGCCGCCCTCGTCCTCGGCTTCTGGGCCGCCATGGCCGTCACCGCCGGACTGGCCGCGCTCGGCAACGCCGCCGGACTCTTCGACAGATCGATCATGGACGTCAACCACGCCGTCGACTTCGTCTTCCAGGTCGGCCCGTTCTCCTTCATCGTCGCCCTGCTCGCCGGAGCCGCCGGAATGCTCGCCCTCACCTCGGCGAAATCCGCCGCGTTGGTAGGGGTTTTCATTTCAGTCACCACCGTCCCGGCCGCCGGATACGCGGCACTGGCGCTGGTGCTCGGCGAACCCGGCCGGGCCGGGCAGTCCGCGCTGCAACTGCTGGTCAACCTGGCAGGCATCGTCCTGGCCGCCGCGATCGTGCTGCTGCTGCGCAACCGTCAGAACAAATATCAGGACAACGGCCGACCGCTCGCCGACGGGTGAAAACCGGACAATCGAGGGAACTTCAGCGTGGTTGTCGATCGTTGGTAGTACGCCGGGTGGGTGGAATCGGCGCGCAGCAGAGGGCTTGCGCCGCAACGAGATCGGAACCGAAAGACAATGTCCACAGGCTTGTTGGTCGGGATAGCTTTGCCAGAGCGTAACCAGATCATGCCGATCCGTGATAGCCGAGCCCGGTAGGGTCGACAACGATGAGCGTGGAAATCTCCACCGGCCCGCTGGACGTCCACAACGCGGTGGCAGCGGAGGTGGCCGAGACGGTCGCCGCTGCGCAGGCAGTGCTGCGCCGCCGCTTCGGTGCGAGCGTCCGGCTGAGTGATGCCGAGGATCTGGGCGGTAGCGACCGGTCGGTCGTGCTCCGCGTGCGAGTGGTCGAGACCCCCTTCGCCATGCCGCGCACGCTGGTGATCAAGCGATACCGCACCCCGCTGCTGCCAGGGCAGACCGCGGACCCCTTCGCGCACGAGGCGGCCAGCAGTCAGCTGTTCACCGCGCTGTCGGTGGGCGAACGGGTCAGCCCCGAACTGATCGCGCACGGACCGGCCGAACGGCTGCTCGTGCTCGAAGACCTCGGCCGCGCCCCCACCCTGGCCGACAAGTTGCTGGGCGATGACGCCCGCGCCGCCGAACGCGCGCTGCTCGCCTGGGCCAGGGCGCTGGGCAGGGTGCACGCCAACACCGCGGGCCGCGAGGCCGACTTCGACGCGCTGATGCGCCGCCTCGGCCAGCGCAGCTGGACCGACCCGATCGCACCCGAGGCCCGCACCGCCCTCACCGAACTGCCCGCGCTGCTCTCCGAAGCCATCGGCGTCACCACACCGGACGCGGTGGCCGAGGCCGCCCGCAACACCTCCTGGCTGCTCGGCGGCACCCGCTACCGCGCTTTCAGCCCCTCCGACGTGTGCCCGGACAACAACCTGGTCACCAACCGGGGCGTGCGGTTCCTGGACTTCGAGTGGGGCTGCATGCGCGATGTCGCCCTGGACGTGGCCTACCTGCGGGTGCCGTTCCCGTCCTGCTGGTGCTCCTTCGCCCTGCCCCAGGGCATGACCGAGGCCATGCTCGCCGCCTGGCGCTCCGAGGCCAGCACCGTCTGGCCCGACCTGGACGACGACGCCGTGCTGCTGCCCCGGCTGCTGGACGCCCAGGTGCTGTGGGTGTGGCTGTCCACCTGGTGGCTGCTGCCGCGCACCACCGAGGTCGACCGGCCCATCGACGCCAACCAGTTCTCCCCACGCCGCAGCGCCGCCCTCGCCGACCGCTGGCGCAGACTGCGCGCCGACGCCCTGGCCTGCGGCAAGCCCGAGATCGCCGAACACGCCGAAGCGGTGACCGCCGCCATCGTGCGCCGGTTCGGCCAGGACGCGGAGCAGCTTCCGCTCTACCCCGCCTTCCGCTGAAAACCCGCCGGCCCGGTCCGGAATAATAATCACGATATTCTTCTGGATCGGGTGAACCGTTCGCGGACGCTCCTCGTATGACGTGGCTGGGATCTCCACCCTGCCGCTGAGTAACTGGGGAGTTACTGCATTGACCACACGAGCTGACTTCACGGCGCTGGTCGCCGACGACATCCTGCCCAGCCGCATGCCCGACGTCGGGCTGCTGCGGGCCTACCTGGCCCAGGGCTGTCGGCACGGCGACCCGCTGTGCCTGAGCTTCGGCGAGACCTGGAACCAGGTTCCCGCCGGACTGCTCGACCACCTCCATGAGCGCCCGCTGTACGCCCACGGGTACCAGCTCTCCATGTACGGCCTGCCAGCCCTGCGCAAGGTCGCCCGCGACTACATCGTCACCTCGCACCGCCTCGACGGCATCGCCGAAGCCGGCCGCGACTTCGAGGTCGCCGCCACCTGGACCGGCACCCGCGGCGCCATGTTCGACTTCGGCCGCTACCTCCTCGATGAACTCGGCTCCGACGGGCGCACCCCGATCGTGGTGGCCGCCGGCCCCAGCTGGGACTACGAAGGCGTCTTCCACAGCCTCGGCTACCAGGTCCGCTACCTCCACCTGCGCCCGGAAACCGGTTTCCGCCCGCTGGCCGAGGAACTCCAGGACGTCATCGACCGGATCGACTCCACCCCGGAGGAACGCCTGGCCATGGTGGTGGTCAACGCCCAGCACAACCCCACCGCGGTCAACTGGCGGCCCGAGTTCGTCGCCGCGGCCGTGGACACCGCGCACCGGCACGGCGCCGGACTGCTCGTCGACGACGCCTACTTCGGCGTGCACGACCCCGAGACCGCGCCCACCTCCGCGCTGCGGGTGCTGCTGTCCCGGCTCGCCACCGCCCCGCCCAATGCCCGCCGCCGCTGGCTCGCGGTGCGCTCCCTCGGCAAGCAGTTCCACTGCAACGGGTGGGGCCTTGGCCTGATGACCGCCGAACCGGCCACCCTGGACCTCCTGGTCAACCGGTACCGGCTGCACAGCTCGCTGATGTACGGCGGGATCTACCAGCACGCCATGGCCGACTGGCTGGCCGACCCGGCCAGCGCGGTGTTCCTGGCCGAGCAGTGCGCCGAGTACGCGGCCAAACGCCGCCTGGTCGACCGGCTCTTCCACGGCAAACTCAACTACCCGGCCGGGGCGGTGCACACCGGCAGCTGCACCTCCTACCTGCTCTTCGCCCTGCCACAGGCGTATCAGGAGATCCCCGAGGGCACGGTGCGGTTCCGGGACGACACCTTCGCCCGCACCGGGGTGCTCTTCGCGCCCGCCTGGCCCTGGCCGTACGCGCCCACCGGGTCGCCCATGCCGTACATGCGGATGTACCTCGGCCCCGGCCAGGACAGCCTCACCGAGGCGGTGCACCGGATGGTCTCGGCCGGGATCGACTGGCAGATGCAGGCGTGAACGTCCGGGCGGGGGCGAAAGTTCCCCGAGGCGTCTCCGCCCGGTCATCCTGATCTCACCGGCAGTGAGCCGGCGGCCCTGATCGTGGAAGCGTGACGGTTCAGCTCACCGCCCCGGCGCTCGTCCCCGGTGCCACCGGGCGAGCGGTACGCAGCCTGGTCGCGCTCGGCGACTCCACCACGGTCGGCATCGGCGACCGAGTCCCCGGCGGCTGGCGCGGGTTCGCCCCGCTGCTGGCCGAGGGGCTCGGCGCCGAGCTGCACAACCTGTCCTTCCAGGGCGCGCGCATGCGCTGCGTCCGCGACCAGCAGCTGCCCCGCGCACTGGCCCAGCGGCCCGACGCCGCGGTGCTCGTCGTCGGCATGAACGACACCCTGCGCTCGGATTTCGACGCCGAGGCGATCAAAGCCGACCTGGACGAGGTGGTCGGCAGGCTCACCGCGGCCGGGACCACCGTGCTCACCGCCCGCTTCCACGACCACGCCCGCGTCTTCCGCATCCCCGGCCCCCTGGCCCGTGCGCTGCGCTCGCGGATCGCCGAGGTCAACGACCTCACCGACGAGGTGGTCGGCCGCCACCGCATCGGCTGCCTCGACCTGGACACCCTGCCCGGCGCCTACGACCTGCCGACCTGGAGCGTGGACCGGCTGCACCCCTCCGAACTCGGCCACCGGATGCTGGCCCGCGGCTTCGGCGAACTCCTGGAAGCGGCCGGTTGCCAGGTGCCCGAACCGGTGTCGATGACCTGCGCGGGCGGAGTCAAGATCACCCCGCTGCACCACGTGGGCTGGCTGCTGTTCAAGGGCCTGCCGTGGCTGTGGCGGCGTAGCTCCGACCTGCTGCCCTATGCCGCCCAGATCATCTGGCGGGATATCAGGAGCCATCGCTGAACCCAGGGCCTGTGCGCGGGGCCGCGTGGGCGAGAGTCGTGATCGAGGTGGTTCCTGGCGGTGCGGCCGGGCCGCCCTCATACCGGGCGTATTCGGGTGGTCCGGCCGTGCCGCCAGGGGCCGCGTCGGCGCGGCTATCGCGGGCGCGGCCCCGTGCACAGGCCCTGCGGTAGCCTGCCGCGCATGCCGTTGGTTGATCGTGTGCTGCTGGGCCCCGGACCGTGCAACCCCTACCCGGAGGCAACCCTCGCGCTGGCCGCGCCGCTGCTCGGCCACCTGGACCCGGAGTTCCTGCGCGTCCTGGACGAGACCTGCGACCGGCTGCGCACCGTGTGGGGCACCACGAACCGGCGCACCCTGCCGCTGTCGGGCACCGGCTCGATCGGCATGGAAGCCGCGTTCGTCAACACCGTGCGGCCCGGCACCGTGGTCGTGGTCGGCGTCAACGGGCTTTTCGGCACGCGCATGTGCGAGGTCGCCTCGCGTTACGGCGCCGAGGTGGTGCGGGTGGACCACGAGTGGGGCGCCCCGATCGACATCCGCCGCATCCTGGACGCGCACCCCAAACCGGACCTGGTGGCCGCGGTGCACGCCGAGACCAGCACCGGCGTGCTCAGCGACATCGGCGGCCTGGCCAAGGCCGTGCACGCCCGCGACGAGCAGGCCCTGGTGATCGCGGACTGCGTCACCTCCATCGCGGGCATGCCGCTGCACATCGACGAGTGGGGCGTGGACATCGCCTACGCCGGCACCCAGAAATGCCTTGGCGTGGCCCCCGGCCTGGCCCCGTTCACCTTCTCCGAGCGGGCCTGGTCACGACGGGTCGAGCGGCCCAGCACCTGGTACCTCGACCTCGGCCTGATCGGCGACTACGTCAGCGGCGGCGCGGGCGGCGGCCGCACCTACCACCACACCGCGCCCACCGCGATGATCGCCTCCCTGCACGCCGGTCTTGGCCGGATCCTGGCCGAGGGCCTGCCCGCGGTGCACGCCCGGCACCAGGCGGCGGGGGCGCAGTTGCAGGACGGACTGGCCGAACTGGGGCTGAAACTCTTCGCCGCGGACGGGCACCGGCTGCCGCAGCTGACCACGGTGTGGGTGCCCGAGGGCGTGGACTCGGCGACCATCCGCACCCGGCTGCTGCGCGACTTCGACATCGAGATCGGCGCGGGCGCCGGCGAGTACGCCACCCGGGTCTGGCGGATCGGCCTGATGGGCCCCAACGCCACCCCGGCCAAGCCCGCGCTGATCCTGGCCGCGCTCAGGTCGCTGCTCGGCTGAACACCGCCAGGGCCTCCCGGTCGCCGGCCCGCGCCCGCGCACCACCGCGCGCACTTGTTAGTCCACAGTGGACGGCAGAACAGGACCCGACCGCTCGTGTCATGTCCACCAATCTCACGAACTTCTCGTCGACAAGCAACCTCACGGCCCGGTTTGTCGTAGATGTTCCCGTAGCGAGAACACGGGAGTTCTCGCCAACGAGGGAGCATCCATGGGGACGTACTTCAGTCACGGTCGCCGTTGGGGCGCGACCGTGGCGCTGCTCGCCCTGGCCGGGGCGGCGCTCACCCCGGTCTCGGCGGCCGCCGAACCGCCACCGTCGTCGGCGCCACCGCAACGCGTGATCACCCTGCTCAGCGGCGACCAGGTGGTGGTGCGCGGCCAGGACGTGGTCACCGTCCGGCCCGGTCCCGGTCGCGAGGAGCTGGCTTTCCACAAGGTGATCCTCAACGGGCACCGGTTCGTCTACCCCTCCGACGCGCTGCCGCTGGTGCGCGCGGGCCGCCTGGACGAGACCCTGTTCGACGTCACCGAACTGCTGCGGCAGCGTTTCGACGAGACCGGCGTACTGCCGGTGCTGCTGACCCGGCCGCCGCAGTCCAGGGCCCGCCGGGACCTGCCCGCGGCCAGCACGGTCACCCGCGAACTGCCCGCGCTGGGCGTCACCGCGCTGACCCGGCCGGCCGAGCGCGCCGGGGAGTTCTGGGCCTCGCTGACCGGGCCGTCGCTGCGGGCGGCCGAGGGCAAATTCTGGCTCAACCGCAGGCTTTCGCTCAACCTGGACCAGAGCGCGGCGGTGATCGGCGCACCCCAGGTCTGGCAGGCCGGGGGCACCGGCACCGGGGTCAAGGTCGGCGTGCTCGACTCCGGCTACGACCAGAACCACCCGGATCTCACCGGCCGGGTCGCCGCGGCGGAGAGTTTCCTCCAGGGCGTGCCGGTGCGGGACAGCAACGGCCACGGCACGCACGTCGCCTCCACCATCGCGGGCACCGGCAAGGCATCCGGGGGCCGGTACCGCGGCATCGCCTACGACGCCAACCTGCTCATCGGCAAGGTGTGCGACGAGTACTGCCCAGAGGACAGCATCCTGGCTGGCATGCAGTGGGCGGCCGACCAGGGCGCCAAGGTGGTCAACATGAGCCTCGGCGGCCCGCCCACCGACGGCACGGATCCGTTGTCCCAGGCGGTGAACACGCTGTCCGCGCAGAAGGGCACGCTGTTCGTCATCGCCGCGGGCAACAACGGCTCGGAGGAGGCCGTCGAGTCACCCGGCTCCGCCGACGCGGCGCTCACCGTGGCCGCGAGCACCAAGTCCGGGCAGCTCGCCCCGTTCTCCGCGCGTGGTCCGCGGCACCTCGACCACGCCGCCAAGCCGGACATCACCGCGCCGGGCGTGGACATCGTGGCCGCCCGCGCGGCGGGCACGATGCCGCAGTTCGCGGTCAGCGAGCAGTACCTGCGGATCTCCGGCACCTCGATGGCCACCCCGCACGTCGCGGGCGCCGCGGCCGTGCTGGCGCAACGCAATCCGGGCTGGACCGGGGAGCGGCTCAAGGCCGCGCTGATGGGCGCCGCCACTCCGCTGAACGGCGTTGACGTCTTCGGTCAGGGTGTCGGCAGCCTCGACCTGGCGCGGGCGCACCGGCAGCCGGTGCGGGTCGAACCGGCCTCGCTGTCCATGGGCAGCGTGCCCACCGGCGGCGAACAGCCCGAGAAGCGGAAACTCAAGTACAGCAACGATTCCGACCGTCCGGTCACGCTGAAACTGGACCTGCCCGCGCACGGCGGCCTGCTCACCGCCGACGCCAAGCAGGTCACCGTCCCGGCCAAGGGCTCGGCCGAGGTCACCGTGACCGCCGACTTCACCAAGGGCACCGGCCTGGTCGGCGCCCGGCTCACCGCCACCGGCGAGGGCGTGCAACTGCGCACCTCGGTCGTGGCCGAACGCCGTCCCGCCGACCACATCGTCACCGTGAAGTCCTTCAGCCACCAGGGCAAGACCGACGCGTTCACCCTGGTCCTGGTGCAGAACCTGGACACCGGCAAGGCCAGAATCCTGCACAACAGCAGCGAAGGCGTGCCCGCCGGGCGGTACCGGGTGATCGGCCAGGTGATCGACACCGAGTACCCGCCCGGCCTGCCCAACGGCGTGTTCACCGACCGGGTCAAGCTGGCGCAGGAGATCACCGTCGACCGGGACACCGAGATCGTCCTGGATGGCCGCAAGGCCAAGCCGATCCAGGTGCGGGTGGACGACCCCCAAGCCGTGCAGACCCCGTTCCAGCTCGGCCACGAGGTCGGCGTGTTCTCCGACCTGCCCGGCAAGCAACGCGCCGGGGTGGCCATGGTGTCCAAGCCGGGCCGCGAGTTCGTGGTGCCCAGCGCGGCCACACCCGGACTCGTGTTGTACAGCAACACTTCCTGGAACCGGCCGCTGCTCTCCGCCAAGCTCGGCGACCGCGAACTGAACCCGAGGGACCTGAACCCCCTGGGATTCCGCGGTGAGCGCACCGCCAAGGTCGCCGACACCGGCGGCGGCACCCCGGAGGAGATCGCCAAGGTCGAGGTGCGCGGCGCGTTCGCGCTGATGCAGCCCGGCCGCCAGCCCACCGTGGAGATCAACCGGCGGGTCGCCGCCGCGTTCGCCGCGGGTGCGGCCGGAGTGATCCTGGACGACGCCGGCGCCGAGTACCGGCCCGAGTGGCCCGGCCCGGTGATCAACGTCTACGGCGAGGCCAGCGCCGCGCTGCGCGCCCAGCCCGGCGGCAGCGTCACCATCCGCGGCATCGCCAACTCGCCGAGCCTGTACGTGCTGCACGACCGGGTCACCGGGCGGCTGCCGGACGGGATCGACTGGCCGCACGCGGCCAAGGACCTCGGCAAGGCCCGCACCCGGATCGCTCAGCCCGGCACCGGCGAACTGCCCACCGCGGTGCAGGCCAACGTGCAGGTCGGCGGCATGTGGTTCGGGTCGGTCGCCCCGGTCCGGGTGCCAGCCGAACTCGACGTGTACTACACCCCAGGCATGGACTGGATCACCGGCGCGGCCGTCGGCCAGACCGAGACCGCGGCCTACGGCATCCAGGAAACCCTGCCGATCACCTTCCGCGCCGGACAGATCGTGCAGCAGTCGCTGTTCACCGGCCCGTTCGGCCCGGAGCTGCACCGGCCCGCGATCACCCGCACCGGCGACAAGGTGCGGGTCGAGCTGCCGATGTTCTCCCAGTCCGGCGGCCTGCCCGCGATGGGATACTTCAGCCCGGACTTCGACAAGGGCCACACCTCCTTGTCCACCAACGGGAAACGCCTGGGTGGCAGTGACGTCCCCGGCATCGCCACGGTGGACGTGCCCGAGCGGCGCCAGCCGCTGGAGCTGACCGTGGAGGGCGCTCGCGCGCTGCCAGGGGTGGAGCTGGGCACGAAGTCCAGCGCCACCTGGAAGTTCCACAGTGGACAGACGGCGAAGCAGACCGCGCTGCCACTGCTGGACATCCGCTACGAGGTGCCCCTTGACCTGGCCAACCGGGCCAGGCCGGGCGAGTTCGCCTTCACCGTCAACGCCCCGCACCAGGCAGGCTCGGGTGGCCGGGGCGCGGTGGCGGTGACCATGGAGGCCTCCACCGACGACGGCGCCACCTGGCACCCCGTCCCGGTGCTGCCGTCCGGCAAGTCCTGGACCGCCAAGGTGACCAACCCGGCCAGTGGGTTCGTTTCCTTGCGCACCAAGGCGATCGACGCTGACGGCGGTTCGGTCACCGAGACCTTGGTCCGCGCCTACCGCGTGGGCTGAGCGAGGACCGGGGGTCGCTGTCGCGGGAGACAGCGGCCCCCGGGTCCCTGGTCAGGCCAGGGGATTCGGCACTGACTGCACCCGCTGCGTCCCGGCCTTGACCAGGAACGAACGCCCGTGCCGCACCGCGCTGTCCGGCTTGGTCCGGTCGGCCAGGTAGTACCAATCCATCTGGGTGCCGGCCGGGGTCACCTCCAGCACCGAGGCGCCGTGCGAGTCGTACTCCACCCACTTGATGTGCCGGTTCAGCCCGGTGATCGCCTTCTCCACGATCACCGAGGCGGTGCGCGGCGGCACCTTGAGCACATCGTCGATGTTGTCCGAGGTGACCGAGGTGCACACCAGTTCGGTGGCCAGGGACGGGCTCAGCGGGTACAGGCCCGCGTCCGCCGGGATGTCCGCCGCCCAGGAGGAGTGCACATCGCCGGTGAGGAACACGGTGTCCTTGACCTTGTTCTCCGCCAAGGCTTTCAGCACCTTGCGCCGATCGGCGGTGTAGCCGTCCCACTGGTCGGTGAGCACCGCCCCGCCCTCCTGGGGCAGGCCGAGCAGTTTCAGCAGCGGCCCGAGCAGTTCCGAGGGCAGCGGCGGGATCAGCGTCGGCGTGATCATCACCGAGGTGCCGACCAGCTTCCACTGCGCGGTCGAGCCGACCAGGCCGTCGATCAGCCAGCGCAGCTGCTCGGCCCCGGCGATGCTCCGATCCGGCCGGTCCACCTCCCCGGAGAGCGCCTTGACCTGCTGTGACCGGTGCGTGCGCAGATCGAGCATGGTCAGCTCGGCGAGCTTGCCGAAACGCAGCCGCCGGTAAAGCCGGTCCCCGGCGTTGCGCACCGGCATCCACTCGAAGTAGGCCCGGTGCGCCGCGGCCTTGCGCGCCGCGTACTCGCCCTCGGCGCCCGGCGTGTGATTGCCCGCCCCACCCGACCAGGCGTCATTGGCCACTTCATGATCATGCCAAGTTACGCCAACGCACAACGGAACGTCCACCAGGATCAGGGGCGCATCCAGCTAGCCGGCATGACCAACCCGGACGCTGGCACCCAACCTCAGCCTGCTGCTCCCAGATTCGTCGCCATCATCCGGCAGGACTACAGCCAGCAAGGCAGGGTCCGCGCAGTGGTGGAGGACTTCGGCGGTCAGATCACGAGGTGGGTCTACGTGCGGTCGGGGACAGCAGTCCGGCGCGATCCACTTGACCGGCTTCCCGCACCGCACCTTTTCGACGCCATCGTTCTTGCGTCCCCGGAGTCCTATAGCAGGCAGTTCATCGAACTGGTTCGGCTGATGAACTGGGCGCGGCTGCACGGCAAGATGCTGGTGGACGCTGAGACGTCGCGCAACCTCATGGACAGTCCTCTGTCTCTGCCGATTTTGGGCGTAATCCTTGAGCTGGCCGAGTTTGAGGAGCGGATCAAGGATCAGGAACGACGGCTTCGGGTCCGCATGGCGCGGGGACGGAAGTTCCGCGGTGTCTGATTTCTGGAACTCTCAGCGCCCTGCCGGGGATCGGGAGAAGTGCTACGTCGGCGTCATTCGCCTCTCCCATATGCGTGACAACACCTCCAGTCCTGAGCGGCAAGAACTGATCATTCTGGAAGAGGCCAAACGTCGAGGCGGCAAGGTCGTTGCATGGGCAGTCGACCTTGATGTTTCGGGCGCGGTCAGTCCGTTTGATCGCCCCGAATTCGGTAAGTGGCTAACAGATTCGCCACCTAAGCAGTTCGACGGCTTCATTGCATGGAAGGTCGACAGGTTCGCGCGGTCGATCATGGACTTCCATGAGCTGCTGAAGTGGGCAAAGGAACGCGACAAGGAGGTGATCTCCGCCGCCGAGAACTTTGATCTCTTCTCGACGGTCGGTCAGATCATCGTTGCGGTGCTGGCTGGGCTGGCTCAGATGGAGCGCGAGGCAATTGCTGAACGGATTGCCAATGCGCGAGAGTATCTGCGGTACTCCGGTCGCTACGGCTATGGGACCGTTCCGTACGGTTTCAAGCCGGTTGCTCGGGAGGGAGGCGGCTACGTCCTCGACAAGGATGAGAGTCAGGTAGCCGTGCTCGTAGAGATCGCGACAAGACTGAGGGACGACGAGTCGCGGTACTCCATCGCCAAGGGGCTTAATGAACGAGGAGAACTTCCTCCTGCGCTCGCTCGCGAGAAGCGTTCGCAAGAGGTGGCGGCTATTCTTGGTCGCCCACTTCCTCGGCACAAGGTCTCGGAGCGGCATCGTGGATGGTCTGCGGTGTCTATCGAGCGAATGATGCGGTCTCCGGCTCTCCGCGGCTACGTTACGTACGACTTCAAGTACACGGACCCCAACGGGGTCAAACAGTTGGAAGCGCGTGCTCTGGTCTATCCGCCAGGACATGAGAAGGCTGGGGAGTTTGTTCGCAGAGGTCCAGAGATCCTTACGGCGAGCGAGCAGCAGGAAGTAATCGACGTCATGGACGCCAAGAAGCGCGGCCATGTGAACACGAGGAGAAAGGGAGTCAGGCTCCTATATGACTTGCTCTTCTGTGGAGTATGCGATGCGCGTATGGTTAGCGGGGAGGCTGGTGCCGGCAGGCATCGCACCAGGGTGTACCGGTGTTCGCTCGCCGCACTTCCTGGTGCGAGCAAGCACAAGATTGTAGCTGTAACTTCCCGTTATGTTGAGGAATGGGTGGAGGCCCAGTTTCTTGCAGGGTTTGGGCGACTGGAAGTTGTTGAGGTCATCAATGACCCGGGGGAGGACCACTCCGCCGAAATCGCGGAGGTCAAGAAGGCGCTCAAGAGGCTGCGCGACGACCGCTATGTGCACAACCTGTTCGAGGGCGATGAAGATGCAGAACAGGACTATCTGTCGCGTTACCGTGATCTTCGGGAGAGGCAGAAGTACCTGGAGGGCCTCCCGTTCCGGCCGGCCGGGGAGAATCGAGTCCACACCGGACAGTCTGTCGCTGAACGATGGGCCGAACTCGATGAGGTCGGTCGTCGGGATCTCCTGGTGCAGCACAACGTCAAGGTCACCGTTCAACCGCACACCAAGGCGGAGCGCCGCTTCGATCCCGAGCGGTTGCAGATGTTCGTCAACGACGAGCCGCTGCTGTACGCGGTGGGGGCGTGATGGCTGGGGACACGCGTTCGTTGAGGACGGCGCAGCGGATGATCGTTCGGGGTGTTTGGGTCGTGGCCGGCATCGCGATGCTGTACTCACTGGGAACGGCCAAGGACTACCTGGAGGACCACGGCGTTCCCTGGTACCTCGCCGTACTCCTGCCTCCCGCAGTCGACGTCGCCCTGGTCGTCGCCCTGTACGGGGACGCCGTTCTCCAGGAGTACGGCGTCCGTACCGGCTGGGGAACGGCGCTGCGATGGGTGACGGCCGGGATGACGTTGTGGCTGAACTGCGGAGGTGCGGTGGAGAACGGCGCGTGGGGAACGGCGGCGCTCCACGCGTTCGGCCCCGTGCTCGTCATCGTCCTCACCGAGGCCGCCCACGGGTACGGGCGCTGCTTCACCGAACTTGCCGAACGGGAACGGCAAGCCGCTTCCGCGGCTGCGAGTACTCCCGTTCCAGAGCCGGTGAACGCGATGACAGACCTTGCCCGCCCTCCCGAACCCGCTGAGGGTTCTGGAGAACGGACTCCACGCCGCCGGCCGGAACGAAGTCGTTCTACGTCAGGGCGTTCTCCAGGGCGGCGAGCACCGCGGGAGTGGGCCTTCGCCGCAGAGGAGCTGGCGAGAACGGCCGAGCTGCTGGAACGGTACGAACGGGAGAACGGCAAGCCGATGACCCTGGATGCGTTCCAGTCCGAGCAGGGCGGCAACCGGGCGCGGAACAGTGCGCTGCGGAACGCGGCGCTCAAGCAGATCGACGGAGCGGAACAAGCGCCGCGGAACGACCCGGACTAGACGCGCCGGGCTCCGGCGGCCGGCCGACCACCGACCAGCCAGGCATAGTCGCACCCAGTCCCGAGCGCGATCTTGCGGCAGGTCTCTTCGAGGTCCCGGGGCGTGCTCTCGCGGTTCTCCCAGCGTCTCCAGGACTCGAACGGGATGCCGGTCTGGTCGGCGGCCTTCTTCATGTTCCAGTTCAGGTGAACACGCACCGCGGCGATGCGCTCGCCAAACGTGCCGATGGTTGGCACCCATCCCGCATCAGCGCTGGTCACAGCAGAAAACCGTAAACCACTACCAGAGATCGGGTAATGTACCCATTTTCAGGTTATATACCCGAATTTGGGTACATTACCCAGAAGGGTTTCGAGTTGACCTTCAACAACGTGATCCCCCTGCGGAAGCAGGAACCCCAAACCTCAAGACCAAGCGTCGCCAGACGAGGAAGGGTTGCCCACCTACTCCGCACCCTGATCGACCCCCCAAAGAACGGTGCGTGCGGCGAGGCGTACTGCGGAGCCTTCGTGGTGGGGCTGCTTAACCCGGACCACGGCCTGCCGCCTTGTGGTGCGTGCGAACGCAAGGCGCACAAGCACGCCCAGCGACTGCCCGCCCTTCTGCTGGTGGCGATGTGCCCGCGGTGTCGGCGGCCGGTCGGGAAGCCCGACGGACAAACCTGGACCTGCGTCCCGTGCGCGATCCGCTGGAACCCGGACGGGTCCGGCGGGCGAAACCTGCCTGAGACGAGGGCATAGACGTGCTCTCCTCTCTTGAACTCCTGGACACGCTCGACCGGTTCCGGGATTTCGTCGCCACACCCGGGTTCCACCGCGGGCTGACGAAGACCCTCTTGGACGGTCTTCCCACGGAACTGCCGTCCCCGGAGGAGGGTCTGCCCGTGGTAGAAGCGTGCGTGAGGTTCCAAGAGCGGCTCCTCCGGGAACTGGTGAACCCGCCCCTGCTCAACGCCTCCAGCGAGACCACCGCGCTCGCGAAGTCCGGCGGGGCCGTACTGCCGCGCTATCACCTTCACTCTGCGGCATTGCCAGCTCCTCGGGGGCTTCTCATCTTCGACGATCCGGTAGATCGCTACGTCGCACCCACTGGCATCTGGCCGAGAACGGAGACCATCTACACCGAGATCATCGCGATCATGTGGATGCCGGCCTCTCGCCGTGGGGAGAATGGGGTGCAGATCGTCATGCTCTCCGACCAAGACAAACTCAGCGCCCAGTACGAGAAGCGGGGGCAGCACGAGCTGGCCGCGGCCTTCCGCGCCTGCGGCCGGCTTGGTTACGACGGCGAGGCGTTCCTCCCGTTCGCCGAGCTGGACATCCCGGTCTTGAACCCTTCGATCAGGGCGCTCATGTCGACCTGGCTGTTGATGAGGAGCCGGACGATCGTGGAGCGAACCGTGGTCACTCCGCCCAAACGGCACCAGCGACGGCGGGAGCGGGCGGGACAGTCGGCGGAGGTCACGATGGTCACGCTGCGCGGCGAGATTTCCCGCGTAGTAAGGGAAATCCAGAGTGCTCCCGACTCCGGTGGCTGTGAGGACGGCGCAAGGCGGAGCCACACCTTCCGGTGGCCGGTATCCGGGCATTGGCGACGGTGGTACTTCGCCAAGGAGCAGCAAGTGGACCTCATCCCGGTCGCGCCGTGCATCAAGGGGCCGGAGGGTGCTCCGCTGCGGGTGAACAAGAAGCTGTTCCGGCTGATGCTGGACAAGCCCGCACTGCACAATCGCTGACGATCTCCTCGGCGCGAGGATGCCCCGGTACCGAACTCGGTGCCGGGGCATCGCACTCAGGCGGCCACGTCGGCGAGGCGCACCTTGAGCTTGTCGAGCGCAGCTCCTCGGGCGATACCGACCTGACGGCGCGTCAGCCCAAGCGTCTTGGCGGTATGGGTGTCGGTCAGGGGTTCGGTGCCGGCCAGGCCGAAACGGGCAGCGATGACCTGAGCCTGGCGCGCGTCCAGTTCAGCCACCGCGGCCTGGACGGCGGCAGTGCGGTCCTGGTCCACGCACGTCTGGGCGGTGGGATCGCCCGCGTCCTGCACGATGGTGGTCATGTCCTCGACGTGCTGGACGCCACCGATCATGTGCCTGGCCAGGTCGTAGAAGGCGGTGCGGCTGAGCCGCTCGTTGTAGCGCTCGACGAAGAGCAGCCACGCGGCGTCGACGTCGTTGTCGGCCTCCCGCAGCATCTGGTTGACCATCTGGATGGCGCCGATGGGGGCGGACAGGCAGTGGTGTGCGGCGTACCGGGCGGCCGTCAGGTCCCGGTTCACCGTGCTCTTGACCGCCGACCAGACCGGGATCTTCTTGCGGCGCAACGCATGTGGGTCGAGTGCGCTGAGCGCGGCCCAGAAGGCTGCCACGGCCACGGCGAGTGCCTCCTCGCGGTCGAAGGCGGTGGTCGCGCGGGTCGAGGCGAGTTTCTGGGCGGCTCGCAGGCATCCGGCGACGAGCTGTTCTCCGGCGTGCTGGTCGCCGGCCTGCTGGCGTTCCAGGAGGTCCCAGTCCTGGCCGGCGGCAAGGGTGATCGCGTGCATGATGATCTCCGAATAAGGTGGACACACACTCTGAGGTCAGGGGTCGGCGCATGCCGAAGGGAGCCAGGGCGGGTGGTGGACGCCCGTCCCGGCGGTGGTGGTCTGCGGTTAGGGCTTCTGCCAGACGGCGAGGGCGTCCTGGAGTTCCTCGCGTGCCGATGCGAACGCGACGGCTGAACGCAGAAGCGTCCCCTCGACGGCCTGGACCGCTGCCCGCAGTCGCAGGCGCCGTTCATCCAGTGCCGCGGTGGCGGTCGGGTCGTTGTGGCCGCCCTGGCTCCGGCGGCCGTCGGTGTCCGCCTGGGCCGTGGGGGCGGGTTCCCACTGGACCTGCCGGGCGGCCTGGAGCACGTTGTCCAGGTCGCAAGCGCTACGCAGCATGCGGAGCACGGGCGTCGAAGGCGTCGTGGTCGGCAAGGTCGTACTCCAACTGGTCGTTGTCGTTGCTCGCGTCGGCGAGCAGTGGGTGAGCAGGGGAAATGGAGCGGAGGGCGCGTTCGAGCGCGGTGATCCGGTTGCGCAGGGCGTGTGTGGCCAGGGCCTCGGCCGCGTTGGCGGAGGCGGTGACCGCGGCAAGGTGGCCGTGGGCAACGCAGTGCCGCACGCCGCACAGGTGGTGGACCGCTTCGCCGTGCAGGAGTTGGCCTCCGCGGGCGAGGAAGACGACGCGGTGCACGCCGGTGGAGCGGCCGTTGACTCGGATGTAGCCGTAGCCGGCGTCGTTGCGCCCGCCGAGCCAGAGCAGACAGCCACCCGGGCCGGGGACGCTCTGACCGAGGACGCGGGCAGCCGCTGCGGCGATGGGTGCGTCCAAAGCGTTCACGAGGCCGCCCCGCCCTCGCCGTGTGGTTCGGTGGGTGCCTCCACCGAGCCGGACGAGTGTGTGGCCACCTTATGAGTTTGGGCAAAAAAATGACCGGTGGCTGGGGCGCCGTACAGGGAGCCCCAGCTTCGGCCGCCGACCTCGAAGTCGGCGTCGATCGGGACGCCGCGCAGGGTCATGCTCATGGCCTGGGTGATCCCGTGGCCGATCTCCTCCGCGTCGACGGCCGGGACGCTGGCCAGGAACTCGTCGTGGATGACCATCCGCAGGAACTCTCCGTACCCGGCGTCCTCGATCGCCAGCAGTGCCTGCGCGGCGATGTCGCGGGCGGTGGGCTGGATCAGGTAGTTGGTGGCTGCGTAGAGCCGGTCGGAGTCCAGGTGAATCCGGCGACCGGTCGGGGTGGTCACCCATCGTTCGCCGGTGAGTCGCACTCGGTCGCGGAGACGATGCGAGAGGCGGCTGATCGCCGGGTAGGTCCGGTCGAACCCGGCCACCGCGCGCTCCACAATGGACAGTTCCACGCCGGTCTGTCGCGCGATGCCGGCGGCTCCACCGCCGTAGACCTTGCCGAAGGCGATGGCTTTGGCGAGCTGGCGCTGGGCCTTGGTGAAATTCGGACCGAACAGCGCCGCCGCGGTCGAGTCGTGCAGGTCGACACCGTTCTGGATCAGCGACTTCATCGCCTGCTCATCCGCCAGTGCGGCCAGTACGCGCAGTTCGACGGAGGCGAAGTCGGCCGAGAGGATGACGTGTCCCGGTTCGGCCAGGATGCACTGCCGGATGCGCCAGTCCCGGGACGGGAGCTGTTGCAGCGGCGGGTTGGACACCGACATGCGCGCGGTGCGGGCCTGGAGGGCGTTGATCGTGGGGTGGATGCGGTCGTGGCTGTCGCGGTTGGCGAGCATGGCCTCGGCGTAGCTGGTGCGCCACTTGTCCGCGCGCTTGGCGGCCAGCACCGCCGCGGCCAGCGGGTTGGCGCCGCGACCGCGACCGGGGTCGGCGAGGCCGCCCAAGACCTGCTTGTCGACCTTCCACGCCCCGCCGGCAGTGCGCTCAGCCAGTTCCTCGCCCATGGCGATCAGCGCCTCGGCGACCTGGGCCGGGGAACCGACCTTCGTCACGCCCCACTGCGCGGCCTCGCGCCGAGCGGCCTCCGCGTCGTCGCGCAGCTCGACCACCAGGCGCTCGGTGTACTCGACGTCGAGCAGCATGCCGCGCCGCTGCATGCGGCTGGTGGCCTGCTGGACCTGGTGGTCGAAGTCCACCAGTTGCGCCACCTGCCGCCGCTGGATCTCGGCGGTTAGGACGGTGTGCAAGCGGTGGGTGAGGATGACGTCCAGGCCGGCGTAGAGCAGGTAGACCGGGTGCGCCAGGTCGATTTGGGCGAAGCCCTCGCTGACCCGGAGGCCGAGCTGGCGGAAGACCTGGTGCAGGCCCGTCTGGGTGTCGGGCGCCTGGTCGTCGATGAGGGCCTCGGCGAGGTCCTTGAGGCCATGGCCGATGCCGCCTTCCCCCTGGGCGCGTGAATCGAGTTGGTGGGCCATGAGGCGGGTGTCCCGCACCCTGGGTGCCAGCTTCTCGAAGTCGGCCAGGCCGGTCCGGTCCAGGGAGAGCAGGTCGAAGGGTGCGTTGTGGCATACCAAGGTCCTGCTTCGCCGCAGGCCCTCGGTGGCGAGGTCGCCGAAGCCGTACTCCACCGGCACGACGTAGGCCAGGTCGGCGTGTCCAAACTGGACAGTGCGGATGCGGAAGTTTGCCGCGTAGATGTCCAGGCCGGTGGTCTCGGTGTCCATGGCCAGCACCGGTGTGTGGGTGCAGAAGTTCAGCAGCTCCGCGGAGTCGCCGCGGCCCTCCAGCACCCGCACCTCGACCGGGGCACCGGCCATGGTGTGGTTGAGGATTCTCATCAGGCCGCCTTCGCCGAGCACTGTGCTCGCGGGCAACGCCGCAGACTTTCGCCTTCGGGGATCGGCGGATCGGCGTAGGCGAACAAGTCCGTCTCCTCCGACAGTTCGCACCGGCGCATCAGCTCGAACGTCGTCCAGGCGGCGATCCGCGCCTGGTCATAGGTTTTTCCTGCATCCAGTACTTGCACAACCAGCTCGGCCATGGCGGCGGCCTTCACGTCGAGCAGGCGGATGCTGTTGACGCACGGACTGTCCTCTTCGGACAGATCCGGCACGCCGGCCCTCGCCAGTGCCTTGCCCAGCAGCCCAACAGGTTGTCCCTGCCGTGCGAACGGCCCGAAAGGCTCATCGCGCCCCTCTGGCTCCCCCGTTGCAACGGCGACGAGTGCCCAGTACAGGCAGTCGTAGGTGATCACGCAGCCCTCTCCTCGAAGATGCGGCGCCCCCCGACGCGCACTCCAACAGTGCTTTCCTCTTCTGTCCCCGACGCTGCGCCGTCGGTGGTTGCGCCCCAGCGCACACCGGTCAAGTAGATGCCCCGGCTTCTCCTCTTGCGATGTGCTCCCCGCTCCTCCAGCGCGCCGTAGAACGCGCGGGCGGAGAGCATGTCCCGGTACGGCATGCCCGCGGCCTCGGCCCACTCGCGGTAGGCCAGGTACACATCAGGTCCGAACAGTTCCTGGTGTGGGTCCTCGATCTGCTCCAGGATGCCGGGAATGAATCCGGCGAGGATGTCGCTGGTCTCCCGGTAGCTCTGGGTCTCCCGGGTGACCACGGCTGGGTCCTGGAGCCCGTTGGCGTACCACTCCTGGGCGCCACGGACAGCCCAGGACAGGATCGCCGGAGCTTCGGCGAGCAGCTTCTTGGCCAGGTTCGGATCGCGCTCGGCCGGCGCGAAGAACCGCCGGAACGGCACCAGCCGGACCCTGCGCCAGAATCCCTCGTCCTGCCCCTTGATCAGCGGCCGGTGGTTGGTCGCCATGAAGATCAAGAAGGTCGGCTTGAACGTGAAGAATTCCCTGTTCAAGAACCTCGCGGTGATCGGGTCCTGGCCGGTGAGCCGCTTGATGACCGACTCGGCCATCGGGGTATTCGCCTCTCCTTCGGAGGCGAATACCAACCGGGAGCCGTGCAGGGCAGCCAGGTCGTTGGGAATGCCACCGCCGCCGAACCGCTTCTCGAAGGTCGAGAACGGTGTAGTGGCCGCGATGGTCCTGAAAATCTCGAACAGCACGTCCATGAAGACGCTCTTGCCGTTCGCTCCCGCCCCCAAGAGCGTGACGTAGCACTGCTCACTCGACTCCCCCGTGATCCCATACCCGATCAGGCGCTGCACGTAGCCCACCAGCTCCGGCTGCCCCTCGAACACTTCCCCCAGGAACCTCAGCCATCGTGTGGGCACGGCGTTGGGCACGTAGTCCACATCGATCAGCTTCGTCAGACCGAAGGTCCTATCGTGAGCAAACATGGAGTTGTTACGCAAGTCAACTATCCCGTTACGGCACGCGAGCAGGTGATGGTGCCGGTCCAGCTCGTCCACGGACCAGACGACGTCGCGGTGGGAACGGAACTCCTTGAGCATCGAGTCGATGCCGCGGGAGCTGCGGGTGTACTTGGCGTGCGCGGCGGCCTTGCGGTCCACGACCCCGTCCGGTCCCGGAACGGTGATCTCCGCGCCGATGCGCTTGGCGACCTCCTGGGCGGCGTATCGAGTAGCGTCGGTGTCATCGCGGCGCCAGATCCGGCCGTCCCAGTGCAGGTAGCCCAGGGCGGGGATGTAGCGGATGTTGCCGTCGACCTCCTCGACGAGCCGGGCGGCGTTGCCGAGGTCATCGAAGCTGTGGATCTTGCGCTTGGCGGTGACGGTCGGTGAGTCCGGGGTCGCCTGGTTGACCGCGTCGTAGAGTTCCGCGGCGAAGCGCTCGCCCCGGGCGACGTGCCAGCCGGACAGATCGGCATCGTCGAGGCCCTTGGGCAGGGTGAGCGTGGCCACATCCAGGCCGTGGTGTGCGAAGGCGGCGCGAAGTCCGGCGACGAACCGCTGGCCCGCGCTGTCATCCTGGCCGGCCACGACGATCCGCTTGCCGCGGATCTTGGCCCAGCGAGCGATCGGGGCGAGGACCTCGGGCTGGGTGATCGAGGCTCCGCGCAGAACGACGGAGTCGAACCCGGCGGCGCAGGCGGTCAGGCCGTCGCCTGGGCCTTCGCAGACCACCAGGGTGTCCAGGCCGGTTTCGGCCGGGAATAGGGCGAACTTCGACCAAGCCGAGGCCGCGGGGTTGATGGGACCGCACCAGCGCGCGATCGAGGGGGCAAGTGCCCGGCCCTGCATGCCGCGGTGAACACCCTCCTCGTCACCGAAGGGCACCACGATGCGGGGTACCGCGAGGAACGGGGCGGACAGGTATCCGCTGAAGTTGCCGCCGTCGCCGGGCTCCAGGCCGATGTCCAGGCGCCGGGCGAGTTCGGGGAGCACCCCGAATCGGGTCTGCAAGTACTCGCGCGCCTGCTCGGCCAGCGCGGTGTCCTCGTGGAGGAGGTCAGCGCGGCTGAGTACGTAGGTGCGCAGGGCGACCTGGTCCGCGATCGACACCGGACCGGCCGGGGTGTGCAGGCGCGGGGTGCGGGCGTAGCCGTCGCTGTCCACACCGGACAGGTCGGCGAAGGTCAGCGGCGGTGTCGCCGCGGCCAGCACGGCGGCCGTCTCGCAGCCTGCGCGGCACCGGACCAACAGCTTGCCGCCCTCGGCCAGGGCGATGCGCAGCGAGGGCACGCGGTCGTGGTGGGCGGGGCAGTGCGTCAGCCATCCGTCGGACTGCTCGGTCAGCCCGCCGCCGGCGGCCAGCCGGTCGAGCAGGTCGTTCAGCTTCACCTGGGTCCTCTCGGTCGTGCCATCCCGGACGCTCGATAGCTGATTGCGGCAGGTCCGGGGGTGTACGGGACCGCGAGGCGCACCTGGCTGGTGCTGAGCTAACGACGTTATCTAGTTACATCATGAGACATTACAGTCTCTTATAAGACCGTTTCGGTACCGAAAAGGCTTGGTCTGATCGGGTGAAGCACTGTGCGTATGCACACGCCTACGGGTGGACAGCGGCACCCCGGCAGCATCGTGCTTGCTGGGGCGCCGCTTCGTTCACGGGTTGTCGTGGGCCAGGTGGGGGATGACGAGGTCGCGGTACAGCGCGAGTTCGACGTCCAGGCTCTTGAGCACGTAGGCCCTGCCCGCGGGGTGGCCGCGGCGCTTGATCACCACCGCCCAGTACGGCTGGCCGGCCCGCTGGGCCTGGGCCGCGGTGGCGTCGCACCAACCGGCCAGGTCGAACTTCGCGTGGTTCTTGACCTGGAGCGCGGTCAGGGGCAGGCCGCCGAGGTCGCCGACGTCGAGCGCGCCGGCCTGGGCCAGGCGGTGCACGTGCAGGCCGGTGACCGCGCTGGCGTACCGGGCGATCTCGGTCTCGGTCCGGGTTCCCTTGGCCTTGTTCGGGTTCACCATTGGCGCCCTCCTCGGGCCGTCCGTGGTCTCATGCCGCCAGCGCCTTCGGCACGTCGTCGCGGTCGAGCACCAGCTTGAACATCGCCCTGGCGGCCTCGTGGTAGACCACGATTCCCTCCGGGTTGACGTAGTCCGGCGCCGCGACAGAGCCGAACTCGCGTAGCAGCTCGGCGACCTCGGTGGCCTTGCCGGTGTCGAAGGGTCCCTCGTAGAGCACCGGCACCACCCCCAGCCCGGGAACCCGGGCCAGAGCCTCTGCGGCGGCGCCCCAGCGGTAGGTGTTGAACAGGGAGAACCGACGCTCCCGCAGGCCGTAGCCGCGCTGGATGCCCGCGCCCCACCACTCGCCGTAGTGGTGGCCTGGACCGAGGATCTCCCGGAGCTGCTCGGCGTTGCGGCTGACCCAGGCGGCGAAGCCGCAGTGGTCGCCCGAGTTGGGGGTGAGCAGGCGGTTGCGGGACTGGGCGCCGACCGTGCCTTCCTCGGCCACGATGATCGCGCAGTTGCACCCGTCGATCTTCTCGGTGATGACCATCCGCCGGTGCAGCCGCGGAGTTTTGGGCCAGGGCAGGAAGGTGATGCTCACGTGCCCTCCGTCTCGGCCGGAAAGTCCAGGTGGCTCAGCTGTTCCAGTGGAACGGCCAGCGGGAACGGCTCGTCCGCGTCGTGCTCGTCGAGGGCGAACCCGACGGCGTGCCAGGCCAGGCGCTGCCAGATGACCCGCAGGAGGACCACCAGGGCCTTGAGTGCGCGGTCTGGGATTGGTGTGCCGACCTTGCGGCAGCTGTCTGCCCACTGGTGGACGCGGGTGATGACCAGCTGGATGGTGGTGTAGCTGGCGAAGGCAGCCTGCTCGTCCTCTGCCAGCAGGGTGTCCAAGCCGAGGTCGGCGAGGAAGGCGCGGTGCTCGGAGTCGACCATCCGGGACTCCTCCGGGCACCCAAGCGCCTCGTGCGAGCGGGTCAACGGGTCTTGCTGAAGGAAGGCGGCCAGGCTCCCCAGGTGCGGGAGCCAGGCGACCACGGCACGTGGCTGGGATTCGGTCATCGTGGCGACTCCCCGGGGTCGTTGAGGTTGGCTTCGATCGTGGCGACGGCGGCGGTGAGCGCGGCGGCCAGGCCGAGCGCGCTGGCACGGTTGAGGACCAGGGCATGGTCCAGGCCCGCGGTGAACAGCCGAACCAGCAAGCCGGTATCCGGTTGCTCGTCGGGGACATCGACGGTGAGGTGCTCGTCCCAGAGTTGCCCGGAGGCATCCAGCGCCACCGGGAAGACCGCGTCAAACGCTGGCGGGTAGAGCTTTCTCACTCCGCTCCCTCCTGGTACTGGTGCAGCCGCACCGTCTTGGCGGCCAGCACCAGCACGTTGGCCAGCTGGATCGCCTCTTCGGCCTTGAGGATCAGATCGGGCAGGCGCCGGGTGGTGCCGTCGATGGACATCCAGATGAGGCGGTTGATCCCCGGCGCGACGGTGACCCGGGCCATGTAGTCATCGAGGTCGATCTGGGGTTTGCCGTCGTCGGCGATGTAGTAGACCGAGGCGTCCAGGACGTACCGCGTGCCCGGGTCGGCGTCCTCGCCTGCCTCGGCGGGCATCAGCTCTCCTCCGGTGCCGGGCGCAGATCGGAGATCACGGCCTTGTGGAAGGACTTGTTCTTGCCGGTGGTCTTGTCGGTCCAGCTGACCTCTTCCAGCCGCAGGATGCCGATGGCTGGGCCGTTGATCGCGGCCAGGGCGCTCTCGATGTCCCCGATGTCGCGGGCCATCGACCAGCTACCGGTCTCGTAGCGCCACAGGCCGAGGTCGGGGAACTCGGTGAGCTGGAACAGCAGGCTGATGCTCGGTTCACACCCGACCCCGTTGGAGGCGGCTTCCTTGCGCTCGCGGAGGTCGCGGGGGCAGGCGCAGGGCTGGCCGTCGCGCTGCTTGGCGCCGTCGCACTGTCGCAGGATCGTTTTGCGGCCGTACAAGCGCATCTCGGTGCGCAGCATCTTGGGGCTGGGAATGAGGATCTCGACCGCGTCCACGTCGAGATCGGTCTCGAACCCTTCCTTGCCCTCGGGGTCGTACTCGACGACATCGCTGCCACCGAACTCCTCGATGAGGGTCTCCAGCACCAGAGGATCATCGGAGGTGACTCGCCAGTGGTCCAGAGCGACCGGCCGTTTGCCCAGCAGCCGGCCCGCGCGGAAACGGCCTACGATGTCGGACTGCTCGCGCTTGCGGGCGGGCTCGTCGGCGAAGACTTCGCGAATCGACAAGGACTGTCCTTTCCGGACAATGAGCGCAGCTTGTCTGCTCTCTTCATCCACCTACCTGTTGTGGCGCAAGGAGTTCTGTACGCCCCTGGAGGGGAAACAAAAAAAGCCGCCGACCGGAAGGTGATCCGGTCGGCGGTGGAGTGGAGGAACTCAGGCGGCGCGGCGGCGCGGTGAGGCGATGGTCCTGGTCGGCTGGACCACCCCGGCGCGCTCGGGGGTCAGCGGCGCTCCGAGCACGGTGCCCTGGATCTCGCGATCCCACCGGAACACCTCGCGCAGGGACAGGAAGGCGTCGAAGACGTCCTGCTCGATCCGGATTGGGACAAGCTTCCAGGCTGGCTGGGTCGGATCGTCGGTGTCCGGGCGCAGATGCAGCACCGCGGCCGAGGTGATCTCCGGCAACGGATCTCGGGTGCCGTCCGGCCGGAGGATGTAGTCGGCATGGGCGTAGGCGGCCAACTGGAGTGCGACGTCGGCGTGCACGCCGCTGCGGGTGGTCTTGTTGTCGCCGATGACGATGTCGGAGCCGATCCGGGCGATCCAGTCGAAGGAGCCGGCATAGCCGTACCGCTCAGACCACACCGTGGCCTCCAACTCCAGCCACTCCGGCTGGTAGGTCTCCAGGAACTCCCGGAACCCCGTGGCGAAAACCTCGATGTCCGGGTGCAGCCGACCAACCGCCTGGCCACGTGCCAGCCGTTCGCAGACCTCGTGCACCTCGGTGCCGATGTCGGCCGCGGCGGCGGTGTCGCGCCGGTAGGAGCGCTTGAGGAAGTCGATCGCGGCGGGCCTGTCGCGCATGGCGATGCCGACGACCTCACCGAGGAACTCCACCGCGGACTCCGCGGTCTTCTTGGCGGCCCAGGCGGTGAGGAAGCTCTTGGGCAGCATCCCGACCACCGAGGTGACCCCGGGGACCCGGTCGTTGGTCTGCGGGTGGATGTAGAAGCGCGACCCGCCGCGCTGGATGGTGCGAACCTTGGGAACGGTCATTCATAGCCTTCGGGCTGTTGGGGACTTCTTCCCCGACCGTTGGCTACCTGTATGCGGCGTGCCTGTTCTGTCCCTTCAGGATCAGGGCGCCAGGTCCAGGTTCTCGATGTCCCGGGGGTCGATCACCAGGTCGGTCCCGCAGGGCCGGTGTGTCCAGGGGCCGTCGTCGAACTGCTTCTGCGACATGCGCCCCGCTGCTCGCCCACAGGCCGGGCAGAGCACGCGGAAGCGGCGGTCCGTCGCGCTCGTGAAGGGGGAGAACCCGCCGCGGAGGCTTGGCCAGACTTCGAGGAGGACGTGCAGCGGCTTGCGGTACCGGGCACGCGCTTCCCGGCTGAGGGCGACTTCGTAGAACCGCATCGACGTCGAGTCGTTTGCGGAGGGCGGGTGCACCAACTCCAGATCCTCGGCGACCCCGAGGAACGAGTAGAGGTGGTGGCGGAGGTTGGTCGAGAGCACCTTGATGCCGCGGGTATCGGCCAAGGCGTGGGTCGCGCTGTGCATGAGAGCCTGCGCAGCGCGGTCGCCGGTCTCGATCACCAAGGGGTCAATCACCACCTGCACGTTGCCCTCGTTGATCTGGGTGGGGCGAACACACTTCGCGTGCCGCTTCTTCGTCGGCCCGACGACAACCACCGCGTCCGGTAGCTCGGATTGCACGAGGATCTTGGCGGCATCCCACATGCCCTGGAGGGCATGCCGCGCGGCGCCGAGATCATCCATGGCCCGGAGAATACCTGTAAGGCGGACACACATCGGCGCGGACTGCGAGATCGTCAGCCCTCATTTCGGGGACGCCCGCGGTCGACAGGGGGATACTTCCGCGCGTCCGCTTTGTGGTAGCGGGGAACTCCTCTGCTGGTCACGCAGCCGAAGTCCCAGAACTCCGCGCCCTCCGGCACCGTGACGAACGAGCGGAGAGTTGATCCATGCTCACACGGGGATACCTGAAGAAGTCGCATGGTCAGTACTCCGACAGCACGGTCGCCATGACCTGGTGAACCTGGTCTTCGAGCTGAGCGAGATCGCCGTTGTTCCGCAACAGCCGGTCCACCTCGACCTCGGCCAGCTCGTGCTCGGACACGTGGTCGTTGGCCGGCAGGGCGGTGTCCCGCTGGATGCGCCAGACCTGGTCGGCGAGGAAGACCTCGTTGGCGAAGCGCAGGTCGGTGATCACCCACGGTCCTGGCGAGCTGGTGAGCTGGCGGGCTGCGATCTTGACCCAGGCGTCACGGTCGACAATCTCGCGCACAACCTCCGTGCCGAGCCGCTGGAGAAGGCGTCGAACCTCGTTGTGCTGCTTGGCCTTCTCCCAGCCCTGCTCCTGCACGAGGCGGGAAACCCGGACGTTCGCACCCCGCAGACTGGGAACGATCGGGTCGAGGGCGAGCAGGGCAGTTCGGACCGGGTCGGCCAGGGCGAGGCGGCTGTAGCCGTAGCGGAGGCACAGGTAGTCGGCGACCGAGTCCTTGCCGGAGCGCGCGGGACCGACGAGACCGATGGTGGGCAGAGTCGACATGTGCAGGTACTGACTGCGGAAAGCCGGGACGTGTACGCCTGTTAGCCTGTCTGGCGCAAGGCGCTTCCGTATCCGCAGCACTCGCCTTGAACAGAAGCCAAGTCAGAGACGGCCTGACAGCGAAGATCCGCCCCTGTGTATGCCAACGCGCGTCGGGCGGATCACCTCTTCCTGAGCCGGAGAGGCCCATTTCAACCACACCTGGGCGAGACAACTGAATACGCCAACTAAAGCAATGCCGATGGCTCAGGTCGGCTCACCCTTTGCTGAGGTCGGTGTAGTGTCACTTTCAACTACCCTGCTTGTAGTCGTAGCAGGTCCCGTATCGATCGCATTGGTCGCGCTCGCCGGACTAGGTTTGATCTTGCGCCAGTTCGATCGCATCTGCACCAGGCCAGACGCGCCCGACCCGGTCGATGCGGCCACGCGGTTTGAGGCTCTTCGGCTGGTCGTTCGCGAGTATTTCGAGGGCCTGGCACGGGTTGTTCGCATCCAGTGTCGTCGTCCCGCAACGCCAAAAGCGCCCCGCTCGTTGCGAACGGGGCGCAGAGGATCAGTCGAGTCGGCTCCGCCTGGTGCTGACCAGGCTCGGAGTGCCGAGATCGCCGACCGGGCCGGACGAGGCGACCGAGGTGAGCAGTGAGAGCAGCGCCGCCATGCCGGCCGCGGACAGCGCGGCTGTCCAAGGCGCGTTCAGCAGGCCGATGCCGTCCGCGCCGAGCACCGCGACGAGCGTCTGGGCGAGGGTCTTGAGAGCGCGCTCAGCGGCGGAGCGCCAGAATACAGAGGTCCACAATGGACGAACTGCCTTTCGTTGAGGGTTGGGGCAGCGGCAGAACTGCGGCTGCCTACAGGCCAAGCACGGTGCGGGTGCGCGGGCCGGCCACGCCGTCGGCCTCCAGGCCCGCACGGCGCTGGAGTTCCTTCACGGCGTTTTCCGTTGCGGTACCGAAGATTCCGTCCTCGGTGAGGCCGAGGTGCGGGTACCAGCGGTTGAGGACGCGCTGGAGGGATCGGACAGCGTCACCCTGCGCGCCACGCTGGAGCGCCGGGTCCGCAGGCGGATGAGCGCTGCCACCGTCAGGAACAGCAGGCTTGCCGCCCAGCCCGGACTGGATGCGCCGCCAGGTTGCCGGTCCGACAACGCCGTCGGCGACGAGTCCCTGGTTGGCCTGGTACCGCTTGACGGCTGCTTCGGTTGCGGGACCGAAGATTCCGTCGGCGGGGGTGACACCGAGGTAGCGCTGGACGAGGGCGACGTCGGCTCCGCGGGAACCACGCTGGAGGGTGGGTCGCCCTCCGGGAGGAGGGGTACCACCGCCCCCGGGCAGGTTGGCGGCGATGCGCTGGGCCTCGGCGCGGTTGACGATGACCTCGAAGTGCATCTCGTCCTTGCGGCCGGTGTAGTCCCCGCCCCAGCGCAGGCCAAGCTGGCGTGCGCGGGCGGAGATGGCGCCGCGGAGGTGACCGGGGACGGTGCCGAACTTGCCTAGCGGGTGCTTGGGCGCATTGAGGTCGATGGCGGTGCCGCTGGCGTGGTTGGAGAGCTGGCCGCTACCGGAGATGGGGCGGTAGTTGTGGCCCCAGCAGCCGGGATTCATCAGTGGCTCAACGTGATCGCGCCACCAGACCGCGATGGCCAGCAGGAGCGGGGCGGCGTCGCGCTGGAGCGGGACGCGGATGTCGGTGCCGGGGATGGTGAAGGTCTCGACGCCGATGGCGGCGCGGTTGGCGGATGCGGGCCAGCCGTTCTGGCTCACAGGCAAGTGGTGGTCTCCAATGAGGGCATGGCGAAGGCCCGGCGGTCGCCGGGTTCGCGGTAGCTGGTGGTGGGGAGGAGCGTCAGGCGCTACTGGGCCGTAGGAAGGCCAAGCGCGCGTGTGGTCGCGTCGTCGAGAGCACCCGTGACGGGAAGACCGCAGTGGGCCTGGACGCGGCGCAACGCGCTGGCGGTCACCGGGCCGAAGACTCCGTCGACGCGGACGCGGACGAGGCCGGTGAGGTTGATGCGCACCTGGACGGCTCGGGCAGCATTCGAGGACATTGATGCTGGGACGCGTTCAGCTAAGTTCTGTGTATGCATCGGGCAATCAGGATTTTGGCCGCCGACGAGCCGAACGCTGCGGACTGGCTAAGCGCGTGGTCGGACTTCGCGACGGCTCTGATCACACTTGGAACCCTCGGCGCCGCGATCGCAGCCGCCATCGCGACGTACGGGACCCTGAAGGCCCAGTCCACCCAGCTTGCCGAGGCCCGTGTGCAGGAAAAACGTGCTCAGGCAGGCCAGTTCGCGGTCTGGCTCAGCGGCGACATGACCGTGTCGTTCTCAAACGCGTCCAATCAGCCCATCTACGACGTGCTGATTCGCTTCGAACATGATGGCGTGTCGAGGAAGGCAACCCGACATCTCGTGTCACCCGATCATCTCAACGGCCGTTTGCCTGCGATCACGGATCAGCTCCGCGTCGATCTCCAGGTGCGGCGCGAAGTGCTGTCCAAGCCGACCGCCGAGTCGATTGAGGCGCTGAACAGGGAGTGGTGCCAGGCAGGTCTGAGCGTTGAGTTCACCGACGCGCATGGATATCGGTGGCGACGTGATCCGAAGGGCCGGCTCGCCGAGGTCCCTGAGCAGCGAGACTGACGCGCTCGACGGCCGCGCTCGACCGGCGTGGTCGTGTAGTCGCTGACCTAGTACGGCAAGGCCAGGAGGCTCGGGGTGTTTAGCCGCCCGGCAGCCGCGCCGTCGTTCGGGGCCGCAACGCACCGCGTCCGGGAACGAATCTGGTAGTAGCCAGGGGTGATACCGCGGTGGATGTAGGCGAACGTTCCCTGCATCCGCACGGTTCCGGCCGTTGAGGAGACGGCGAATGCGCGGTTCTCCGCAGGGGCAATGAGATCCGGGCCGGCAAGTTCCCAGGAGTAGTAGGTCGTGGTGGAACGGCCGGTGGCGGTGAGATCCGCGGTGGCGAAGACGATCAACCTGCCGGTACGGATGTGGACCTGGATGTCTGGGCCGGTGCTCACCCACGCCGCGTTAGGAACAAGGTCCCGCTGGACAGTGTTGTCCCGGCCGTCCGGCCCGGAGGTCAGCGCGAGCAGCGGTATCGTGGTGCCAGTGATGGGCTCGGTCTGCGACAGGCCGTAGCTTTCCCCAGGTAGGCGCCCTATCCGTATCCGTTCCTCGGCTTGACCGACGGCGGCGCTCGGGTCGTAGATGGTGAGCGCGTAGTTGCCCGCAGCGTCTGGGGCCAGTACCGCGGCATCGCGCCCGTTGGGTGCCTGGGCGCGAATGATCCCGTTGTCCCGCAACACGATTTCGCCACCGACGGTGAGCGTCCCGTTGACCGACGCAGTGTGATCCAAGGGATTTCGGCGCTTGAGGGCATCGATGTCGCGTCGGAGCGCGGCGAGTTCGGCGGCCAGGGACGGCGGGAGCCGGGGGTCTGCGGGCATGGCGCTGCTCCTAGGCGGTCTGGGGGAGGTCAGGGTCGGAGGCCAGGGACACGCGCACGTCCTCGATGCCGTCGACGATGTCCACCGACAGCTCGCCGATGAGGTAGCGGGCGTCCACGTGCAGCAGGCCCGCGTCGGCGATGAACCGGGCGGTGTGGCCGGCACCGTAGGAACCCAGGGCAGGCTCTGCATCCGGGGTGATCGACAGGGTAGGGACGATGATCGGTGCGGCGCCCAGGCGCAGCATGCCGTCGGCCTTGCCTCGCAGGGTGAGCGGCTCCGAGACGGTGGAGAAGGTCTCCGCTCGTTCCAGCAGCGGCAGGCCCTCGGTTCGGGCGATCCGCGTCTGGATCGGGGCCTCCGCACCAGAGCCTTCGCCGATCGCGTCAGCGCGGTTGGTCAGCAGGGTGCCGTCGCGGGTGATGCGGCTGGTGACTGCGCAGTTGCGGCCGAGGTCGAAGGTCAGGTTCGGCGGGGCGGCGCCGGGGGCGATGACCTCCACGTAGGTGGTGATCGTGGCGCGGTGGGCATCCCAGCGGTGGACGTAGCGGAAGCTGAAGTCGTCCAGGTCGTCGGTGAGGTTCTCGATGAGCTGGCCGTAGGAGTGGCGCTCGTAACCGAGGTAGTTGCGTTCGCTGGTCGCGCCGAGAGGTCTGATGCGGCTCGTGTCCACGCCGATGTTGCCGCTGACGTGCGGCCAGATCGGGAAGTTGGGGCCGTTGTCCTGGGCGTGGTCGAGCAAGCCCTTGACGATCATGGCCCGGTCGGTGGTCGGCGGGAACGACAAGTTGACGCGGAGCAGTCGGCGCCGGAAGTAGGAGTGGTAGCCCTCACCGTTGAGGGTCAGTTCGCCGGTGGCCAGGTCGATCTCGGTGGTCCAGAAGATCGCGCCGGCCAGCACCACGCCGTCGCGCTCGACCCACAGGGTGGTGCGTCCCTCGGCGAAGGACTCCGGCCCCAGCCCGCTGACCGGTCCGGGTTCGAGGGGGATGGTGACGCTGATCGAGCCGGGGGCGTTGCGGGTCTCGGTGTAGCGGGCGGCGGTGGCGGGCAGTTCGCCGAGGATGCGGCGGGTGAGCAGGTCGCCGTAGAGGAAGCGGTACTCGGCCGGCATTAGGCGGGCCTGGGCGGGGTCGCCGGGAACAGCCGCGCCCACAACAGCCCGTTGACCCGGGAGCTGGAGAACCCGCCGTCTCCGTGGACCTTGGTCGCGCGCAGGAACACCGTGGTGGTGCCGGTGAGCACTGGAGAGGACTGCACCGCCGAAACGGCCAGCTTCACCCCTGCCACCTGTGCCTCGTTGCCGACGTAGAGGTTGATGATCGGGCCGGTGATCAGGTTGTTGAGCAACACGTGGCCGTCGTAGCGGCTGTTCTCCACCGAGTACTCGAAGCGGAAGGACGTGTCCAAGACATAGGGGAAGCCGGGGTCGGGGATGACCAGGCGGGCCAGCTCGATGTGCTGGTCCCGATTGCCGGTGTGCGGGGCGATGTCGACGGTTTGGTAGGGCCGGGACAGCAGTCCGCCGGGGCGGTCGTGGTGGAGGTAGCGCAGGGGGAAGTCGGGGTGCTGCTCGTCGTAGACGATCCGGCCCGGGGCACCGGCGGGCGCGGCGCGGTCGGAGCCGAGCCGGTGTACCCCGCCGACGGTTTCGACGAAGGCCCGGAGGTCGTTCACCCCCGGCGCGGTGATCGCGGTGGCGCGGGCAGGAACGACGACGTGCGCCAGGGCCAAGTAGACGGCGTCGGTGGGAAGCGGCGGGGCGACCGGATTGGTGGCGGGCTGGCCCTCGATGACGCGGAAGTCCACCGCGGCGGGGCGGCCACCGGAGTACTCCGGGTCCACCACGCGGATGGCGACGACGTCTACCCGCGGGGCGATGTCACTGGCCGGACCGATCGGCACTCGTTCGTCGGAGATGTTGCGCACCAGGTAGGAGCCCTGGGTGGTGTCCTGCTCGCCCCGCAGCATCGCGCCGCCGCCGCGGACCAGTACGGCCATCTCCGGGGTCGGCATCGGGGTGACTGCGAGGGAGTCCCTGCCGCGGTTGATCACGCCGTGGCCGCGGTCGGTGAGGTAGGCCAGCATCTCCCGCAGGTTGGCGGCGGAGTACTCGCCGGTCTGGAGGAAGAGCGGATTTGCCTGTAGCGCCAAGGGGTTCCTTAGATCGTGGCGGGGCGCCAGGTGACAGTCATGGACGAGGTCGGCCCTGGGCTCAGGTGCGGGGGGCTGCGGTAGCCCATGCTGATAGGCACGCCCGGGGGCAGGGTCCACCAGCTCGGGCGGGACACCAGGGAGGAGTAGCGCGAGGCGGTCCCGTTGAGCAGCACGGTCCGGCGGGCGAAGTCAATCTCCAGGAACTCGTCGGCGCGGAGGTTGAGGTCGAGGGCGAGGTGTTGCCCGGTGGTGAAGTTCATGACCCGCGGTGAGGGGATCGGGCCGGTGAGCCGGACGACCGGGTCGGTGTCGGTCGAACCGGTGTTGAGCACGGTGACCGCGCCGGCCGGGCGGATCGGGCCGAACCGCAGTGGGAACCGCAACGGCGGGGTGAACCCGGGCTGCGGTTGTGGCGGTCCGACGGTGGCAGTCTGGGCGGGGCCGAAGATCCGGGGCTCCGGACACCAGAGTTCGACCACGACTTCGGCACGGCCGTAGAGGTAGTCCGGGTAGCGCATCGGGACGGTGCGGCGGCGTACCACCGCGGAGACCTCCGAGAGGAGTCCGCCGGCCACCCCGGGTAGCTGGAAGGTCAGCGGTGCTGGGGGCTGGGAGGGGCTGAACGCGGCGATGAAGGCGTCCACAGTGGCCTGGAACTCGGCGGGGTTGGGCGCCCATAGCTCGATGGTCAGGGTGACCGACCGTCCGCCGAGGACGTCCTGACTGAGGAAGACACCGTGGGCACGGAGCCGAGCGCGGTCGCTGGTACGGATCTCGGGGGCGTCCAGCAGGCCGGCGACCTCGACCAGGGAGTAGGCGGTGCCGGGGCCGGTGACTAGGCCGCGGTAGGCGATCTGCCAGTCCTGGGTGATCAGAAGCGTCTACCTCCCAAGGGTTTTCACCGCGAAGGCGACGCTGCGGCCGATCTCGTCGGGGTGGGCGTTGGTGTTGGCGTTGACGGTGATCGCGTAGTGGTTGATCACCGATGGGGCGGCGACCAGGCTAGTGGGCGCGTCCGAGGCCAGGGGCTCGCCCATGGTGCGGGCGGCTTGCGCGAGGATGGCCAGGCTGCGGTGCTCCCGGTTGAGCGGGATGAACGCTTCGCGGCCGGATGTCCGGTCGCCGACTACGCGCCAGAAGTTCGGGCGCACGATTGAGGCGATGGCCGAACTCATCTTGGACATGCCCTGGATTCCGCGGATGCCACCGGATGCGTAGAACTCGTAGATGTTGCCCATCGCGTTGGGGCCGAACAGTTTGGCGAAGAACTTGACCGTGGCGGAGAAGGGCTGACTCAGCCAGCTCTTGACCTCGGCTTTGGCCTTGTCGGTGTCCGCGGTGATCTGGACTTGCTTGTTCGGCAGCTGGGTGACCTTGTAGCCGAACTGCTCCAGCTTCTTCGCCTCGTCCAGCGCGGTCGAGTCGACGATGACCGTCTTCTCATCCGGAACGTCGATTACCTTGGCACGCAAGGTGTTCAGGTGCCCTTGGGCGGCGAGCATGCCGGGCTGGGAGATGAGCGTCTGGACCTGGTCGGGCAGCAACCCGTAGGCGTTGGCGAGCTGGTTGGCCTGCTCGCGGTTCAGCCCGGCCGCTTGCGCCTGGCGCACGAACTCGTCGCGGGTGCGCTGGGCCTCGGCGCGGGCGGCGGCCAGGGCGGTCGGGACGTCCTGGCCGTTGGCGATGGCCATCTGGTAGGCCGCGGTCGCCGAGGAGTGCATCGCTTCGCGGGTGCCGGTGAGCACGTCGAGCAACCGCCGGCCGCTGTCGGTGGTGGTGTTGATGGAGCCGTTGCTGTTGAGCATGTTCACGTGCAGCTTTCCGGCTTCGCCGCTGGCTGCCCGGACGGCTTCCTTGACCCCGCTGAGTCTCTCGTTGAGTCGGGCCGCGGCCTGCTCGGCGGAAATTTGTCCGCCGGAGAGCGCGTCCAGGGCCGTGTTGAGGGCGCGGGCCTTGCTGTCGGCGTCGGCGGTGTTGTCCGACAGGACCGACATCGCCTCCGACAAGGACTTCATGCTCGGGTTGGTGTTCTGTGCGGCGCCGTTGGCCTCGCGCCAGGCGTCGATGGACTCGCGGGTCTTGCCGGTGACGTCGATCCAGCTGTCGCGCAGGCCCTTCAGCGGGCCGGTGGCCTGCCGGAGGCGCTCGCCCAGGCCCGCGATGCTGGTGCTGGTGCCTTCCTGTCCGGAGCGCAGATTGTCCAGCACCCGGTTGTAGTGCTCCAGCTCGGTGGAGCCGCCGAGCATGGCCGTGATGAGCTGGTCCATGGACATGCCGGTGGCCTGGAGGACCGCGTTCAGGTCTTCCTGCGACAGCGTGGAGCGGATGGTCTCCTCGGTCTTGCGCCGCATGGACTCCTCACTGCGGCGGGTCGCCTCGGCTTCCTGGAGTGCTGCGGCGACCAGGTCCTTGGTGGACAGACCGAGTTCCCGGGCGGTCTTGAGCGCCCCGGCGTCCTGGAGGGACTTGGCGACGTGGGCGTGGGTGGCCTGGGTGATCGCACCGGTGTTGCGGTCGAGGGTGTCGGTGAGCTGGGAGACGGCCTGGTGGTGCGCGCGTGCGCGCGCGGCGGCGTGTTCCTGCCGTCCGGACCAGAGCGACAGTCCGATGATGGCCGCGCCGATGGCTAGGCCCCAGGGACCGCCGAGGGCACCGACCAGGCCGGTGACGGCGTTGCGCAGGCCGCTACTCAAGGCGTTGGCCGCGCCACCCGCCGCGCGGGCGTAGGTGTCGAAAGCCGGGGCTGCGCCCCGCAACGTTCCGGCCACGACGCCCGAGGCGTTGGTGAGGGCGTGCTGTTCGGCGATCCAGCGGCCGGCCGCGGTCGCACCGGAGGTGTAGGAGTCGCGCATCTCCGCCGCGGTGGTGAGCAGTCCGCGGAAGCCGGGGACGACGCGCTGGGCGGTGACGGACATGGTCACCATGGCCGCGCCGAGCTTGCCGACCTCGACGCCGTTGGCGCGGGCGAGGGCGGACTGGACCTGGAGGTGGTCGGAGAACGCCTTCATTCCCGTGGTGGGGAAGGTGTTGGCCAGCCGGGGCAGCAGTAGCCGCAGCGCGGTGAGGGCCAGCAGGGCTGTCTGTACCGGGCCGGGCAGCGCCTCGAAGGCACTGGCCGCGGCCTCCAGTACGACCAGTAGCGGGCTGGCGAGCTTGGCCAGCACGACGACGGCTTGTGCGGCGACCTTGATCACGGCGGTGAAGGCGGTAGCCGGGCCGGTCGGGCTGCTGAGGGCGTCGATGAGCAGGTCCCGCAGGGCGGTCAGCGCGGGCAGCGCGGCCTTGAACACCGTCCCCACGGCGAGGCCGATTGCCCCGAAGGTGGTGACCAGCGAACCGCGGGCCTTGGTGGCGTACTGCGCCAGGGCGTCGAAGGCGGGCTTCGCCCAGGTCCGGACGGCCTGCCAGATTCCGGCGATCTTTTCCCGGATCTCGGTGTAGACCCCGGCGGCGCGCAGGGTGCGGTGCAGCAGGATCGCCTTGCGGATGAAGGCGGCTACCGCCTCGCCGCTGCGCTGGATCGCTGAGGTCACACCGGGGAAGGCGCCGGTGGCCACGGGCTTGATCGCCTCGGCGATGGCGCTGAAGGCCAGGCCGAACTCGCGCTTGAGGCCGGTGCCCATGCCCTTCCAGGTCCCGGACAGCTTCTCCGCGGACCCGCCGAAGGCCACCGTCGCGGCGGTGCCGTCGCGCAGGCCGTCCATCAGCATGGGCAGGTAGGTCGCCGACATCAGCTTGCCCTGCTCCATGAGCTTCATCAGCTCTTCGCGGGACTTGCCGGTCTTGGCGGCCAGAATCCCCATGCCGTCGATGCCGAGTTCGGCAAGCTGCTGGGTCAGTTCCTCGGCCTGGATCTTGCCCTTGGCGCTCATCTGGCTGAGGGCCTTGATGAACCGCTCGATCTGGTCGGTGCCCATGCCCAGGCCGGCGGCGACGTCGATGACGGTCTGGAGCATCGGGATGACGTTCTTGGTGGCCACGCCGAGGCCGACCATCTGCTTGGCTCCGTCGACGAGGGTGGTGACGTCGAAGGGGCTCCGCCGGGACATCTCGACGAGCTGGTTGTACATGGCGGCGCCGCGTTCGGCGGAGCCGAGCATGTTCTCCAGGGCCAGCCGGGCGGCCTCGATGTTCGCGGCGTACCGGCCACCGAAGAAGACGCCCGCGGCGGCCACGGCGGCACCGACTTGGGCGACCTGGCGGGTGGCGGAGGCGGCGAAGCGCCCAATACGGCTGCTGAGCTGGTCCAGGCCGGTGGCGGTCTGCCGCAGTGCCCGGGACACCGAGCTGGCGTCACCGAGGATGGTGATGCGGATGGGTTTCGCCACGGGGCTCCTAGACGATGCGCGGTAGCCGCTCGTATCCGGAGTCGGCGTCGCGGCGGGCGTGGACCGCGTCAGCGGCGGCGGTGTGCAGGGCGATGACCTCGCGCCAGGGCAGGGTGCGCAGGTCGGTCATCGTCAGGCCGGGGTAGGCACCCAGCAGACGGGCCAGCATCACCGTCCGCTGGGCTCGTGAGGGTTTTCCTTGTCCACCAGCACGATCCGCTCGTTACCGGCCTGCTCCCAGGTGAACTCGGGGTCCTCGCGGCGGCGCACGATGAAGGCCAGGGCGCGCAGCATCCGGCCCTTCTTGCCCACGGGGTCGCACAGGATGTCGAAGGGAGTGTCGGTGACGTCCTCGATGAGTTCGATCTCGGCCACGGACAGGTCGTTGATGTCGGCGGTGAGCGCCTCGGACAAGGTGGGGTGTCCTCTCTCAGGTGGTGTTGATGCGTTGCAGGGCACGGGCGATGGCGTCGCGGAACTTCTCAGCCGCGGCGTCGTAGCGGCGGCCCATCGCGCGCCAGATGAACCGGTCCGCGGTGATGTTGCGCGGGGGGCGGATGCGGCTGGCCGGGACGCCGAAGTGGATCGGCCCTGCGTAGGGGACGCGGGCGGAGGTGCCGGCCATGACGTACGCCTTGGACTCCGAGGCGGTGCCGCGCACGCTGGCGGCCAGGCGGCCGGTCCGGCGCGGCGCGGTGGACTTCGCCTCGGCGGCCACAAGGTCGGCGACCTCGACGTGAGCGCCGCGGAGGGTGCGGCGCATGGCGTTGCGGTCCAGGGCTCCCAGTTCGCGGCGGAGTTCCTTCATGCCCTCGACGTGGATGCGGGTGTGCACAGCAGTCCTAGTAATGTTCAGGGGAATGTCGTCGAAGTAGACCGAGCTTAGCGACCGCTGTTGACAGAGGAGGTTTTGTGACCGACGAGACTGAGGGCGTTGACGAAGAGGTCTCAGATTCGCCGGAGGTATCGAGAATCCTTCGATGGACTGCCGGTATTGCAGCCATAGCTTCTGGCGGCGCTGGCGCGACGGCAGTCTTTATCACGAGCAATCAGGCGGGAACTGCGGTCCTACTTGCTTTTTCGGCACTGCTTACACTCATTGCCCTTAGTGGTCGCCTTCCAAGTAAGTTGAAGTTTGGCGATCATGAAGTATCTATGCCGATCGCAAAAGCAATCGCGAAAAAGATTGACCAGGCCGAGCCTGATGATGCCAAGGAGCTCGTTGAGGCGGTAGCACTTTCCCACCCCGGGGCCTTTTCCGGTCAGGGTTTTATTGGCTACCCCAGGATTACTTACGAACGTAGAGCGCGAACTTACGAAGTGGCGGTAGCCAGGGCGCTGCGGTCATTTTCGGCGTCAGATCACAGGGTTGAAGTGGAAGGTGGCCCTCAGCTCGGTTTTGTGCACATCAGAGCGAGAGATCAAATAAAGACCTACGCGTACCGGAATGCCTACGGTGCCCCGGGGCATGGAAAGATATCTGCACTTAAAGAGGTGATCGAAAGCGCCAAGCAGACTCGCTTTTCTGGATTCATTTTCTTTACCAGTGAATTCGCTAGTGTGGATGTACGCGTAAACAGGATTGAAGTCCCGGCAAATGTCCACATTGTGCAAACCGGTGAAGATGCGTCGGAAGTGATGCAAGCGGTCTCGGAGGCACTCCACAACTTGATCCGCGAGACCAGTGCTTGAAGCGCGCCTGCATGTGCATCGGATCAGAGTTCGGCATCGGTGGTGACGTAGGTCGCCGAGACAGCCGGAGTGCCGGTTCCGGGGTCGAGTACGCGGAAGGGCAGCGGCTGCTTGGTGAGGTCCTCCAACGACATCTCAGGGCTCTCGCCGGAGAACTGGATGACCGGGATGCGTAGCGCGAACTGGCTGTGCACACCGGAGGCGATCTGCGGCCCGGACCAGGTCGCGGTCAGCTCACATGGCGTGCCCTCGACGTAGGCGCGGTAGATGTCGGTGGAGTCGAAGTCGATCTCCAGCGAACCCTCGTAGGTCGGGACCTGGCTGCGGAACGGCCGGGTCTTCCGGCCGCCGTTGATCAGCCGGTACCGGTCGGCCTTCATACCGAAATTCGCGTTCAGCTCGAACTTCGACGGCTCGAAGACCACGTCGCTCCCGGCGACCTTGAGCTTGATCTCGCATTCGCTCCAGGCGAAGGGGACCGCGGTGGCCGGGTAGGTCGGCGTGCCGGCCGGGACGTCGAGCTTGACGTCCTGGAAGTCGAACCCGGCCTTCACCAACAGGTTCTGGTCGACCTCCTGGGTGAAGGAGGCTTCGGTGACCACGCAGCCCAGGTGAGTGAAGGGGACGATGCCGCCGGATACCTTGGGTCGCTGGGCCTGGACGGTCAGCGACAACGGCGACTCGTCGACCGCGACGCCGAAGGTCCACTTGGTGGCGACCTTGGCGCCAGGCTGGCCGGGTGCCTCGACGTCGGTGGCTGTCGCGGTGGTGAAGATGCTGGCTAGCAGCAGGCCGGCGCCGGAGGTGAGCAGGTCCAGTTCGATCTCGCCGGTACCGCCCTTGTGGACGGGGCGGCGGCGGTCCGCGCGGACGGTCTGCATGCCGGGGCGGAACCCGACCGACTCCAGGTACTCGGTCTGGCGCTTCCAACTGTCGTTTTTGGCTTCATAGCCGCGATTCAGCGCGGCGGGCGCGGTGCCGTAAGCGGTTTCCTTGCCCACGACGATCGCGCCTTGCAGGACACTCATCCCTGCGGCTCCTCAAGGGGTGTGCTCGGGGGCGTGGCCTGCCAGTGCGGATCGCCGTGCAGGGTCTCGGCCTCGGCGGCGGTGAACGCGGCGCTCTGTCCTCGATGGACAGTCAGAAGGCGGGACGGGAGCACGACATCGGCGGCCTCGAACGGCCCGATGTAGGTCAGATGTGTTGGTGTGTCAGGGCTGTCCGCTCCTAGGGCAGGCTGGCCATGACGCGGAGCTGGAGTTCGACGTGGCAAATCGGTCCTTCGCCGGATTCGTTGGTGTTGGACCGCAGGGCTGCCATGACGACCGACTTGACGCCGGGGACCGCGTGGGAGAGAACGGGATCGCGGGCGAGCATCTCCTCGATGCGACCGGTCAGGTCGATGGCGCGGGCCTCGGTCTCCTGGGGGTGGGTGCCGACGACCTCGATGTGGACCTCGACGGTGTAGGTCTCCTGGCGGCGGACTGTCCCGGCGCGGAAGGCGGTGGGGGCGGCCTCGGACATGTCGGTGGCGCCCAGCCAGACCGAGGTCCGGCGTCGATCGGCGCGGTCGCCGTAGAGAACTTGGATGGGCTCGTCGGCCAGCAGCTCGGTGATGCGGCGGTGCAGCTCGGCCTTGACCGCGGCGATGGTGACGCGGGCCATCAGGCCGTCCCGGGAGCGCGGTGGGAGTGGCGCAGCAGGATCGCGTCCACGTCCGGCAGGCCGGTGGGTCGGCGTTCGGAGGCGGTGGCGAAGATGATCTGCCCGTACTCCGACTGGGCGGACACCGCGCGGTCCGGGATGCGGGAATCCAAGTCCCGCAACCAGAATCGGGCGAGGGTGTCGGCGGCGAAGACGATGTCGGGCGGCGCCTGGGCGGTCTCACCGGCGGTGCCCTGGACTTCGAGCACGCCCCGCAGCCGGGTGGGCAGGTAGATCGTGGCGGTGAAGGACTCCACCCGCCACTGGGAGACATCGAGGTCGGTGTTGGTCTGCACCAGGCGGGCCGAGGTGATGCGGCGCGGGTAGATCACCGGCAGCGCGATCCAGTCGGTTCCGGTGGCGGCGGCCCACTGCTGGAAGACCTTGTGTTCCCAGCTGGTTTCGGTGACGTCGTCGATGATCGTCTCGGCCCACGCGATGGCCGCGGTGACGTCGGTGTCGGGGTAGAGCGCGAGGTTGTCGAAGCCCTCGGCGGCGCGCACCGAGGCGATGGTGGTGTAGGCCATGGGCGGCTACCGCTGTTCGCCGCGGTCGGGGAGTTCGGCGCTGCGGGCGGTGCGCTTGCCCCGGCGCGGGGCATCCGGCGGCGCGTTCTCGGCGACGGGCTGGGCCAGGCCGACCTCGATGAGGCGCTGGCCGGTCTCGGCGTCCACCTCGGCGAGGTCGCCGGCCGCGTAGTTGATGTCCCTGCCGCTGATCGCGGTGAGCATCCAGACCTTCATGCGTGCTCCGTTTCTGGACGCGGAAGCGCGCTCCCGGAGTGGTCACGGGGGCGCGCTTCCGTTGGCGGGGCTGGGAATCAGGCTGCGGTCTTGACCAGGGTCACCGCACGGTCGTCCATCAGCACGCCGTCGGCGCGCTGGATGAACCGCCAGCTGATCTGGTCGGTGTTGAACGCGACGTGCTCGGAGCGGTCGACGTGCAGGGCACCGGCGAAGCGCACGTAGTAGGCGGAGAGGTCGCCGAAGGACATGACCTTGGCGTCCGCGGCCAGCGCGGGCACGGCGACGTCGTTGAGCACCGGCTTGCCCAGGATCGTGCTGGGCTCGCCGACGCGCAGGGACTCCTGCCAGAGGTAGTTGCCGGTGTTGTCTTTGAGCTTGCGGATGCTCGCGGCGGTGGAGTCGTGCATCAGCCAGGTGGCCGCGCGCCGGTACGGCGGGATCAGCGTGTGGTAGATGTCGATCAGCTCGTCCGCGGTGACCGCGGTCTTGGCCGCCAGGGTCTTGCCGACCGGTGCGGCGGTGAACAGCCCCTTGGGCTTGCCCACACCGTCACCAACCAAGAAGTGGCGGTTCAAGCCGTCGGCGAAGGCCGGGCCGGCCTGGGAGACCAGGTAGCGGCCGAGGTCGAAGATCGAGTCCTCCAGGATCTCGCGCGTGGCGAGGACCCGGTAGGCGTACTTGAAGGCGTTGATCTCCACGTGCGGCCCGAAAGACGGGTCAGACTCCGGGATGGCGGCGCCTTCACCGACGATGGTGGCCGAGCTGTAGCCGGTGACCTTCGGCCAGTACAGCCGCTCGCCGGAGTCGGTGCGCAGCACCGTGGCGCCCGCGGTCATCACCGAGGAGAGTTCGCGGATGTACTCGAACATCGCGCCGTAGACGTCCCTGAGCTTGATGTCAGGGTCGTCGACCCGGTTGAGCTGGCGGGACTCGGTGGCGGTGAAGGCGGTGGAGCGGACCTCGCCGTTGAGCAGGCCGGCCAGGCGCTGCTCGTACTCCTCGACCAGCCCGTCCAGCTTGCCCTTGGCCTGCTCGTGGCGGGAGGCCACTCCGGCGCGGGCGGCGCCGTAGTCGCGCTCGATCGCGTCCAGCGCGTCCTTCTCCGCCTGGGCGAGGCGGGTGATCTCGTCGTTGAGCCGCTGTTCCTGCTCGACCTCGTAGGCGGTGAGTTCGCGGCCTTCGGTGGCATCGGCCAGGCGGCGCAGTTCGACGACCGCGCTCTGCCGTGACTCGAACGCCCTCTTGGCGTCCTCAATGGACATACGTGTGCTGTCTCCAGATCACGGGCAGCCAGAGAGCCAGCCCGGAGGGGGTGAAGGGAACCGCGCGCTATCGGGTGCGCTGCGGGGATGCCGGGACCAGAAGGGTCACGCGGCGGGCACCACACGCCGCGGCACGCGCTTGGGCGCCGGGGGTGTGGCAGGGGTGCGGGCGGTACGCCACGCTTCGAGGGACCGCATCGCGGCCTCTGCCTGCGGGTAGGCCGGGACGGTGACCGGGCCGATGTCGACCACGGTGATCCGGGTGAGGGTGCGGCGTACGAGGCCGTCGCGCTCTTCCCACTCGTCCTCGTCGGCGAAGAAGGTGAAGGAGGACCCGGCGATGTCGCCGCGGCGCAGTAGCTCTGCCCAGTCCCGCCCTGCGGTGGTGTCGGGCATGTCGACCTCGTAGCGCATGCCGCGGGCGTCGGGGACCAGGCGCAGGGTGCCGGAGCTGAGCCGGCCGAGGACCAGGTTGCGGTCGTGGTTGGCCAGGGCGAGGACGTCGCCGTGGTGGGGCTCGTAGCGCACGTCGGGGGCGATCTGCTCGACGAAGCCGCCGAGGTCGCGCGACCACTGGCCGTAGACCCAGGCGTAGCCGGTCATCGTGGTCCCCGTGGCGTCCTGGGCCTGGCGGTGTTCCACCGGCAGGGTCAGGGTGCGGTGCTCGGGGGTCACGTGGGTTTTTCTCCTTGCGGCACAGTGGGTTTCTGGTCTGGTGCTGTCGGTGGCGGGCCGGGAGGCGGGGTGCCGGCGGGAGGGTCGCCGAGCCCGTCGCCGTGGCCGGGGGCACCGCCGCCGGGGTACTCCGGGTCAGGGTCGGGGTGGGTGGCCTGCTGGAGTTCGATGGCCAGCTTCTCCGCGGTGAGGCGGGCGATCTCGGCCTTGTGCTCCTGCTCGGCGGCCTGGCCCTCGGCGCGCTCCGTGTTCGGGCCGAGTGGCCCCATGTTGAGCGGGACGTAGGGAGCGGTGCCGATGCCGTCGGGGTGCGGCGGGAGGTCTTCCTCGGCCCGGATCTCGTCCATGGTCTTGATGCCGTACTGGATGGACCAGATGTGGGACTGGAACCGCTCTTCCAGCGAGCCGCGGAGCAGCTCGTCCATGTTGATGCGGATGTAGGTGTCCAGCGGGGTGTCCGGTTCGGTGCGGGCCAGGCGGGTGAGCGCGTGCTCGACCCGGGTGACCCACGGCCGCAGGGTGTGCTGGGCGAACATGGCGTTCTGCTCGGCCAGCCCGGAGCCCCATGAGGTGGACTGGCTGGCATCGGCCAGCAGGTGCACCGGGACGCAGAACAGCCGCGCGACATCGGCGACGCCGTACTTTCGCGTTTCGAGGAACTGGGCCTCGTCGGGGCTCAGCGAGATGCGCTTGAACGCCGCGCCCTCGGTGAGCACCGCGAGGCCGCCCTGGGCGTCGCGGCCGTGCAGCTGCTTCCAGCGCTGGGTGAGGCGGTTGGCGGCCTCGTCGCTCATGCGGCCGGCGGTTTCGATGACCGCGGTGGGCATCGCGCTGTTGCCGAAGAACTTGGCGCCGTACTCCTGGGCGGAGAGAGTGACGGCGATGGACTGGGAGGCGGCCTTAATCGGGCTGACGCCCAGGTGTTCGCCGGGCATCTCGATGCCGACGATGTGCACCAGGTCGAGGTTGGGGGTCAGGCGGCGGCCGTTGACGTGGTAGGTGATCCGGCCGTCCTCATCGGACAGTGCGACCAGGCGCGGGTCGAGGACCACCGCGGCCAGGATGCGGCCGTATCCGTTGCGCTCGACGAGGAAGTAGGCGTTGCCGTTGAGTAGCAGGGAGACGATGAGCTGGCCGATGAAGCGGATCTGGTTCATCGATCCGCGCGGCCCGCGGGGCTCCTCGATCCACTTGGGCAGCGGCTGGGCGGTGCGGGTGCCGTCCTTGCCGCGCCGGAAGGTCTCGATTGGCAGCGTGCTGATGGTGGAGCTGATGATGTTGACGCAGCCGTAGACCGCGGACAGGCGCATCGCGGTGGTGGCGTTGACGCGCAGGCCGGTCTTGGTGTCGTAGTTCTCCAGCAGGAAGCGCTGGAGTTCCGGGGTGAAGGAATCGAGGCTGATGCCGCGTTGCTCGGGGCTCCCGCGGCCGAAGATCCGGTCCAGGAGACTCACTCAGCGGCCTCCCGGGTGGGTGAGTCGAGCACGAGGGCGGCGCGCAGCAGGGCGGCGCCGCAGACCAGCGGGGCCAGCGGCAGCCAGGCCATGCCGGCGCCCACGGTGACCAGCACCAGGCCGAGCACGGCGAGCAGGGAACGCAAGCGGGAACTCCTAGGAGGCGAGGATGAGGAGTTCCGGTTCGCCGGGATCGGCGTAGAAGAGGGCTCGGTGATGCGCGATGACGGCGGCCACAGCCGCGTCGATGAAGCGCTTGGAGCTGCGGAACTCCTTGGAGATGCGCCCGCCGCGGTGGTCCTCCTTGAGGATCGCGTTGGCGACGTGGCGTGCGAGAACGGCGCTACCGTCGTGGGAGAGGTGTCCGTCCCGGGCGGCATCGGTGAAGGTCTGGGTGGCCGGGATCATTCGGGCCAGGGAGCTGGTCGGGAACTCCACGACGGGCAGCCCCTCGTCTGACATCTCCTGGAGCGTCTGTTCCCAGCGGTAGGGGTCTGCGGCGATCTCGACTACGCGGTAGGTCCGGCAGACCTCTTCGAGGACGGCCTTGACCTCGTGCAGCGGGACGCGCCAGTCCGGGTCGTTGCGCGGGGCTTCCCAGATCCGGATCGGGACCAGGTGCCGGTCGCGCACCCGGCAGGCCACCAGCGCGGTGGAGTCCGAGCGCCAGCTACCGTCCGCTCCCACCACGATCTCGTCGCCGGGCTCCAAACCCTCGGACTTGAGCAGCTTCTTCCAGGTGCCGTGCGGCAGCCAGGTGGTGCCGCCGCGGACGAACTGGCTGAGCCGGTAGATGCGGAACGCGGCCTCGCTGGTGCGCTGGACCGCGGCCTTGAAGTCATCCGCGTTGAGGATCGGGTAGGCCGGGTTGCAGGCCCGCCAGACCGCGGGGTCGGTGTGCTCGACCTCCTCATCCGGCAGCGGACCCCAGGAGCGGTAGAAGAAGGAGGGGTCGGTGATCTCGCCGGAGTTGACGCGGCGGCCGTAGGCGCACAGCTCGGCGAACTCGCCGTCCGGGTCGGGGCCGGCGGTGCTGATGACCCAGAACATGGGCTGGTTGCGGGCGGCGCTGCCCAGGGTGAGGGCGTCGAAGAGGTCGGCGTTGCGGGCGAAGGCGTACTCATCCAGCGAGCAGGCCGAAACGTTGAGGCCCTGCTGGCGCCCGGCGTCGGCGGAGACGACGCGGTAGGTGCCCCCGTTGCGGGGGTTGGTGATCGAGTCGCGGTGGACGATGAGCAGGCGGGACAGCTCCGGGGAGGACAGCACCATCTTGCGGGCGGCGTCGAAGACCATCCTGGCCTGGTTGCGGTCGTTGGCCGCGGCGATGACCTGGGGTTCGGCGTCGGCCCGGTCGGCGACCAGGTGGTAGAGCATGATCGCGGCGGCCAGGGTGGACTTGCCGTTCTTGCGGGCCACGCAGACCACGCAGGTGCGGTGTTGGCGCTGGCCGTGCTGGTCGAGCCGGTAGGCATCCAGCAGCAACTGCTTCTGCCACCGGGCGAGGCGGAACGGCTGGCCGGCGTGGCTTCCGACCAGGCGGCAGAACTTCTGGATGAACGCGATGACGCGGTGCCCCTCGGTGGGAAAGTCCGCCTGGCCGTCGCCGTAGTAGTCGGCGTCGTGCACGGGCGGCTACTCCTCCAGGAAGGCGTCGAGTTCGTTGCGCAGCTCGGCCGCGGACAGGCCCAGGCGAATGCGCGAGTCGGGGTTGAGGCCGAGGCGGTCTTCGAGGTGGGCGAGCTTGGTCTCGATGGAGTCCACGGCGCGCAGCGCGGGGTGCACCGCGGGCTGGCCGGTGGAGCCGACGCTGACGTAGCCGTCCTCCGCGGCGATCTCCAGCAGGAGAAGGCGCCGTTCGTGGAGTTCGGCGTAGCGGGCGATGGCGAAGTGGTCGGTGGTGGCGACGTAGGCGCCGGAGCCTGCGGCCCAGACCTCGTTCCACACGCGCCGGCCGTTCTCGCCCAGGGTCTCGGGTGGTGTGGGGGCGGATGCGGGGACCAGCTGCGTGTTGTCGGGCGTCGCGGCGGCTCGTGGCCTGCCTTCGCGGCGATCAGGCGCTTTCGCGCGGCTCATGGAGTTCCCCTGGGTGGGCTCGGGTCAGGCCCGGCTGACTGGGGGTCGTCGGGGCGGAGTGGGGATGCTGCGGGTGCGCTCGACCGCCGTGCTGGCGGAGAGGAGGGCGCCGGGCGGGAGCGCGGCCCCGCGGCGACGTGGTGGTGCCCGCGGACGAGGGCCAGAAACCAACCACGTGAGACTTCAGGCGGTGGCTGGGAGTAGCGGTTCCGTTACCCAGCAACAAAAAATCGATCGGCACTCAGCGCATGTACGGCGGCGGGTGCCCGGGGTAGGCAGGCAGGGGGGCCGTCCACTTTGGACGGTGCCCCGCCCGCGTGGATCACATAGACATGATCGAATCAAGGAAAGATGATGTGGATCATAGTGATCTGCAACACAAACAAAGTTGCGTCGAATGGAGCAGAGTTCGGCCGGACGCGGACTGGCGCGACCACGGCGCGGCCGTGACCAGGGCGACCAGGACGCACAGCTCAGGCTGACCGCCGACCTGCCCGCCGCTGGACAGCGCGGGCGCGTGCCTGCGCGCTGGTGGCCTGCGTGTGGCAGGCACGGCACAACGGGCGCACGTTGGGGTCGGTGTCGGTGCCGCCGTCGACCAGGGGGCGGATGTGGTCCACCTGCAACTGGTTGGCCGGATGGCCACCGCCGCACCCCTCACACCGGCCGTGGCCGGTGCGGTTGAGCTGCTGGCGCAACCGGCCTGCGGCACCGTCCCCGGGCGTATGGGCGCGGCGGAGGTAGGCGCGCCGGTCGCGTGGTGCGTCGGCTACCCGTCGGCAGGGCGAGCAGCGGGGCGCGCGGGAGGAGGGACGGCCGCACGAAAGGCACGGGCGGAGGGTGGGCACCTGTGCGTTACCCCTTCCCCGGTCGGCGGGGGCGGCACGGCGCGGCGCTGCCCCACACCTACTACCTGTGTGCGGCGTGTACGCCAGGGCGCGGCAGGGTCCGGACATGCAAAAAGCCGCCCCGGGGCGGTATGCCCCGGGGCGGCTTGGTGGTGCTCGGTCAGTGTGCCTTGTCGATACTCATGTTGAATACGTAGTGCCAGTCATCTAGTTGCACAACGGAGTGCTGTTTCCGGAAATCCTCTGCGTAACCAAGAAAGTCGAACCTGAGATGCTTGAGCATCAGATCGGACAGGTTGGAATTGATCCATTCCGGAAACTCATGTGCGTCAAGTTCGCTCATGGCGAATTCTTCGAAGCTCAGCCATCTACCGCGCGTCCGGTCTTCCCACAGTTCCGCTTCGGGCTGACCGAAATGCTGTTCGGGGAAGTGCCCGCGGAATGCCAGCACGTATGCTGCGAATGTGTCGCCGTACTCGGCAATCCCCTTGGCAATGCGACTTACCGTATCCCAATCCGCGTGCCATTCAATTTCCACTCCCCGGAATGCGCCATGCTCACGAATAACCCATTCCAGTTCCACGTCTGCGGCGTCACGGCCCGCGATCTTCGCAACTTGCTCGCGAATAATGTCCGGCTCCTGAGTGGCGTCAATCCAATGCCCAAGCGAGGTTCCCTCTATGTACTCGTCAAAAGTGCATACCCGAATGCGCGGAGTGTTGTAGTTCATAGCCCCTCCCCTTGGCGAGCGTCAGGCTGCTTCCATGTCAAAAACGTCATAACCGCCCTCGACTTGAACAATAGAATAGTCCGACTGCAACGCAGAGGCGTAGTCTTCGTAGTCGAACTTGAGGAACCATCTCAGTGATTCTGGGGCGGTTTCTAGAAAGTCATCCAACCCGAATGCATTCGCGTGGTACTCGGCGAAATCTTCCACTGTGGCGAAGTTGCCAATTGTTCGGGCTTCCATCTTGCCGAGTTCGTCTTCGTCAAACCAGTCCTCTCCCCAAAGCTCCCTCAAGGCGCATACGTACGCGGCGAACCTGTCTCCGTGTTCAGCTATTCCTCGGCCGAGAATGCTGACCCGTTCCAAGCTTTCGTACTCGCCGATCTTCAGCCCCTCGAACCCCTCGTAATCGTGAATCGCCCATTCCTCGGCCGGTCCGAAACTGGATTCGGCCAGCATGTCTTGAACATCGTTGTAGATATCGTCATGGTCTTGATCCGCGTCAATCCACCGGCCAGTAAGCACGGCATTGTTGTAGTCGGAAAGTGAGCGGACATAGATACGCGGAGAACTCAAATGCATGCCACCTTTACGAAGCGCAGGACTGGGCTGGTATTCCTGTCCGGGATGGCAACACTCGGAGGACAACCGCCGAGTGCCACCAAAAAGGCAGGGCTACTGCTCTCCCTCTAGCCAGGTCTCAATTACGTCGTCGCCATGGCTCGCGTGGAAATGCTCCCCAGTCGCCCGTTCAATTCGCTCCAATCCGAGGTCTGTCGCGACTTCGGCGTCACTCGCTTCAACGGTGATCTGATACTCGACTATTTCGGTCAGCGAAACGACGAATCTTGGCACTTGCTCAGCCCCTGACTGTAATCGGCATATCGCTCTTCGGTGAAACGGAAATAACTATTTCCATCCTCGATAACCTCGGCCTTAGCTGCTTCCTCCGCTTCGTAAACCGAATCGGCCTCTACCACGACCTCGTATACGTCAAGCTGCTTTACCGTCACCCTGTACTTGGTCATAGCTACCCCTTTCGTAGAATTTCTGTTTCCGGCCAGGGTGGTGACACTCGGAGGAAGTCCGCCGAGTGTCACCAGGGTGGTCGGACTACTCGAATGAGATAAATCGAGCTTCCATAACCTGATTCCCGTGGATTTCATAGAAGTTCTCGCCATAGTCGACGCCGAGCACCGAGGCTTGATCCAGTGCGTCCTCATCGCTATCGGCCTCAACCTCGGCCACGTATTGAACCGTTTCGGTCAGCGAAATTCGATACTTGGGCACGGCTATTCGCCTTCCCCGGTGAACTTCCGAATAACTTCAGTCCGGAGACGGCCCGCAGAGACCCGATACTTGCCAGGGTCACCGGCGAGGCTCTTGCTGGCTTCGCTTTCAGCTTCGTCATGCGAGGCGGCTTCAACAAGCACGCGGTATTCGGCCGTATGTGTCATTACAACCTCGAACTTGGGCATAGCTGTCCCGTCTCTTGAATTCCCGGATCGATTGCGTACTAGTCGACTACTTACTTGCTGGGTACCTCTACGCAGTTAACTGAGGTGCTCGCGCCCGTTTGATACTTATCGCCGACGTCGGTCACAGCGTCTCCGGCCTGCGCAATAGCTTCGCTCTCAGTATCGGCGCGTACCCGCACCTCAAAAACGGCACTCTCGGTCACTGTCACCAGATATACCGGCATAGATTCGCTCCCTTACGCCGATTGCAGTATGGCGCGGCAATCTCCACACGTGTCCGGCGTCCAGCCTTCGTCGCCGTAAGTGAAACATCCGCACTCAAGGCACTTCACGCCGTGCTGGGCGTGGTAATCGGCCCACCCATCCGTATCCCACGAAGCAGGATCAATCGAGATCGCGTGACGCTCAAGCACGTCGGATAACTCATATGCCTCCGTCGCACCCAGCAATAGCCGCGACGCCGCCAGCAGGAACCCGGCGCTGTGCGCAACCGCAATGCCGCATGAGCGGTCATCACAGGGGTGGTCTGCTGCTAGCGCATCCTCGATTTCTTCCCGCTGAGCATTCGTCAGATCCTGCTCACGGGTGTAGCGCGCGTCAGACGGCATGGACTTCCCCCTGTGCCGCGTACAGGTCAGACGAGCCATATGACTTACTGCTGGCGGTCAGCCGGTCACCACGGTCACCAAGCCCTCGATCCCAGAATCCTGCACCGTGCCCGTTTCGGGTAAGCCAGAAGTCCGACCCTGCGTCTTCCGGGTTCAGTCCGGAAAGGTCATCCATGTTCGACCGAAAGAAGTCCAGGCAGTCCGCAAAGAGACTGAAGTACGCAACCTGCGACAAGTCGTACATGCCGTAGTTGAGTTCAAGGCTAGTGGGGTTTTCTTCTGTTCCTTTGACTGACTCCCAATCCAGAGACGCCCAGAGTGCCGCCCCTACGTACCCTTCAAAGAAGATCCCAAATTCCTTGATACCCCATTCCGAGCATGTACGCGTTGTACTGAGCCGAACTCCCATCACTTAACCCCCGGTCCGCAGATTCGGTTTCCCATGGTTCGACAGTCAAAGCGCGGGTCATCTTCGTAGATGACCTCGATATAGCGTGGCAACACGGCGCATCCGTAGGGGCGCAACGCGAAGATGAACGCCACAATGGCGACAACCAGCAAGAAAACGCCGATCGCACGTCGCATTGGGCTAGTCCTCGTTTACACGCGGCGTCATCATGAGAGACACGCCGCGTGTAAACGCGTAGCCGAGGGGTGCGGCTTCCTTGTTAAGGAAGTCCAGAGCGGCATTAGCAATGTAGGCAAGTGCCTCAACGTCGTCACTGTCGGCCGTGCTGTAGGTGAACCGGTCGAGCACGCGTACCACCTCAACAAGGCTCACCGGGTGCCACCCGTGCTGAACGGCCATGGTGACGACGTCGCAGTTGAGGGCATCCCCATCCTTGTGGAGCGCCGGAAGGATGATGCCCGCTTCCGCTGGTGTCAGCGGGCGCTTGACGAACTGTCGGAGTTCCATTTGCTTGCTCGCTTTCGATTCGGCGTAACTGACACGACACAAGCTATGTGTGTGTCCGCCTTACTGGCAAACTAGGCGAGCGGTACCCGTACGCGGTTGCCACAACCATGTACGTCCACACGGGAGGAACATGCGCAGATAGTCGCCTGACCTGCACTTATTCGCCTTGCGGAGAGGAGAACTCCGCGACGTCACCCACGCGTAGTGGGTGAAACATGCCCCCCGACGGGGGTTATTTGTGCTTCCGGAGCACATAGGCGGTGATTTATGCCACTATCCAAGGGGCTTTCATTGACGCACGCATTTCGAATCGTGTACGCGCATGCGCGCACCCCTCGCGAGAGGGTAGTTCGGTGAAAATACGCGGGCAGCAGAACTCTTCCCCATATGGAAAATCACGATTTTTATATACGCGCGGGTGCGCGGGCGCGCGCGATCAAGAAATTCCGCAAAGGAGCACCGCGCCGGAGAGGCGGCAGGCTGCGGCGAACGTTGCCACCGGAACTGTATCCAGGGTGCGCGCTTGTCCAGTCGATGAGAAGCACGCCGGTGACGGGCGCCCGATGCTGGAGTGCATGAATGTAGGAAAGTTGAGGTTCTCTGCTAAAGCAAAGATATGAGACCCAGTCCGCCCCGGTGCTTATTCATGCATTCTCGCACCTGGACAACCTCAGAACCCGGCCACTGCCGCCCGTCTCGGGCACAGTCCGGCTCCGGCTCGTCACGGAAAGCAATCCCAGTGCCGGCCGTGGCGGTCAGGGACGGCAGTCCGGCGCATTCCGCCTTGGCTGGCGGCAAGCCTCGGCGACAACCCCAGGGAATGCCCGGCTGCCTGCGGCCGACCGCCAGGCCGAGGCTGTCCAGCTTGGCGAGGCGCAGGCCCTTGAGTCGGTCGCGGGCGCCAACCGCGGGCGCCTCGGTCAAGGTTCAAGGCGCGACGGCAGTTCCGCGGAAGGTCCCCCTGGTGGTGGAGCCCCCCGTGGTCTTGATGACCCCCCTTACCCGGTACGGACCCCCTTACCCCCTGGCGCAGTCACCCGTTGCAGGAATCGCGCCCCGAGTAGATCGTCAAGACGGTCTCCCCGGTCGAGGCCCGCACCTGCACCCCGGTGATCCCGTTCCCGGTCCTGACCTGGTAGCCCGCCAGCGCCGAGCAGATGCCGGCCGCGGTCTCCGCGGTCAGCTCGCTCTTGGACTGGTCGGTGACGGCCACGGCGAACGGCTTCTTCTCATGCACGCTGCGCACGCGCGGATACCAGGGCTTCTTGCCGTGCTCGGCGTCCAGGAACTTTCTCAACCCGGCGTCCTCCGGGCCGAGGTCCTGCCCGGTGACCGCGGCAGGCTGGCCGTTGACCGGTCCGGCCGGCCAAGCCCACACCGCCAACCCGGCCACCACCAAACTCGCGCCGACAACCGCGGCAACGATCTTCCCCCTCATCGACCCCCCTCGGACCTTGAGCCACGCGAAGGCCCCCGGCGAGGACGATGCCGGGGGCCTTACCTTCTTACCGCAGCCGCAGGGCTCGGTCAGCACGCTCCGACCGTCCGGTGCACGGCCAGGGTCGACGATGCAGGCGGCGTTCAGAGGTTGCCGAGGTTCCCGATCCTGCGGTGTGGGGTGTCGAGCCAGACCCAGGACTCGTCAACCGTCACGGTCACCCCGAACCGATCCCAGCCAGGCCGGCCGAGGTACTCCCACGTGTCCACTGAGGTCTCGATGCTGTCCCACAACTGCCGCGGACCATCCTGGCGGACAGTGCGGCGGCCGTCCCGGGCGTCGAGTTCAACATCGCACCAGGAGCCGTCCGCGGCTGTGAGGAAGTGCGCGACCGGCCGTCCGGAATCCGGGTCCAGCCGGTACCCGGACTGCACCCCGCTCGGAAGCACGAAACTGGCGATGAACCACGCGACCAGGTTGTCGAACGGGGAGGCGGACAGCTCAGTCACGGACGCCTGTCCGCCGCGGTGGTCCTACTTCGGGGCCTTCTCCCCGACGGGGATCGCTGTCGATCGCATGTTCATGAAGGTCGCCCATTTCGGCAGGAACTGCCCTTCGAGGCGGTCCTCGCTCCTGCGCAGCAGCACCAGGTTGCCCGCGTTGAGCAGCCGCTTGATGTCGACCAGCGCCAGGCCGTCAGGCCGAAGTTGTTCGGCCCAGCTCCACGGCACGCCCGGCAGGGCGCAGGTGGCGATGATCCGGTCGTAGGGGCCGTGCTCGGGCAGGCCGGCCACGCCATCGGCGGTAGTCAGCGTGGGGCGGTACCCCAGTGCCGCAAGCCGGTCGCGCGCGAGGTCCACAAGGTCCTGGTCGACATCGACGGAGCAGACGTTGGCCGCGGTCAAGCGGTGTGAGAGCAGGGCAGCGTTGTACCCGGTTCCGGTGCCGATCTCCAGCACTCGGTGGCCGTCGTGAAGTTCCAGCGCCTCCAGCATCCGGACCATCAGGCTGGGTGTGGTGGTGGAAGAGCGTGTCACCCGCTGGCCGTTGTCCTCGGCGAGGGCGGTGACCAGGCCGGTGTTGGAGTAGACCGCCGACAACCAATGCTCACGCTGGGCAGGGTCGCGGCCGTCGATCAGGTGCCACTCCGTGCCGGTCTGCCGGTAGAAGTGCGGAGCCAGCAGATGACGGGGCACGGTCACAAGCGCCTGGCGCCAGCGCGGGTCATGCAGCGCGCCGTCCGCGGCGAGCTTGTCGGCGAGCTGCGTCGCGTGGGTGGTCCAATCGTCGATCACGGGCGAAGCCCTTCGGTGAGCAGGTCGGCGAGTGCGTCAGTCATCGAGGCGGTTCCGGTGTGCTGTTCGATCCAGCCGTACTGGCCGCCGGCGTTGCTTTCCAGGAACACCCATCTCCCATCTTCGCGCAGCACGAAGTCCATCGCGCTGTAGACCAGGCCCATGGCGGCCATGAACCCGCGAACCCCGAGGGCCACCACGTCCGGAACGTCGATCGGTTCGTAGCTCAAGGCGCTGTAGTCCGCCCGGAAGTCCAGGCGGGCTTCCTCTGTGGCGGCGTGGATGGCGAAGGCGAACATCCGGTCGCCGATCACCACCAGGCGGATGTCGGCGGCTTTCGGAACCCAGTGCTGAAACTGGTGTGTGGTGACCTCGACGCCGCGCAGATCCGCCAGCGTCCCCAGGTCGATCTCCTGAGACAGCGCCACCTTCCGGCCGTCGGTCTCCATGATGCTGGGTGTGCCGAGCGTCTTGATCAGCACCTTGTTGTCGGAGCTGCCCTGGACGAAGGGCGCTACCGTGCCGGGATTGTTCGTGATCAAGGTGGCCGGGATCTCCAGGCCGGCCTGCGCCGCAACCGACAGCTGCACGGGTTTGTAGGCAGCCGCGGCCTCCTTGTGCGGGTGGTTCACCCACTGGACCGGCAGGGCGGCGAGCACGCCGCCGAAGCCGAGCTTCGCCTCGATGAGCGAGTGGTGGCGCTCGGTCGGATTGAGGTGGCTGGGGAAGCGGAATGTGGAGGGGGTGCGGTACCAGATGGACCGCACCTCCTCCAGCTCCACCGTGCGATGCGGCGTCCGAATTTGTCCTGCCCACCGCCCGTTCGCCGTGATCTCCGCGCTCATGGCCACCTCCGCGGGGAACCAGGCTGTGTCGAGTCGGTACACCGGCGTGGACCGGTCGTGCAGCGCTCGCACCACCAGGTCTGCGCCGATATCAGCTTCTCGGGCCAGGACAAGTACGGACACCGGATTCTCCTCGCTAGTCGTTGGTCCAGTCCGTGCTGGAGGGCGGGTCTTCGCCGTCAACAGGGCTGGTCGGGATTGCCGTTGGCTGCTGGTTGGCCGTGTCCAGCAAGAACCGGCCGGTGCCGTCGGTGAGCACGCTCATCTGGTGCACCGGGCTGTACTGCGCGGGGGGCAGGCTTGCGGCTGGCCGTGCGGGCACCATGCGGCGTAGCCCGAACGGCCGTGCCTCCGGCGAAGAAGGCACGTGCCGGTCGTCCTCGTTGAAGCTGGTACCCCGGAGAGCGAACTGGCCGCTGACGGGCGCGAACGGATCGTCGAAGAACAGCCCCGGGGCTGCGCTCTGTGTCATCACTCCTCCTTGCATGGTTACCTGTCGTACATGATTGAACGCGAACGGTAGCCACCTCGTCACGGGGTGCGGTGGTCAATCTCCGCCGTGCGTCGGCCGGAGTGGGGTGTCGCAGACCTTGCAGTACCACCACTCCGCATCGTCGCTTCCGGTACGCCGCTCGGGAATGCACTCCTCCTCGAAGCCAGTCTTCGTGCACCTGTACTCCGTGGGGGGCATGCGAGTCCTTTCGCGACGGGACCGGAATCGGTTGCTAGCACAGAAGAATCGGGGGCCGTGGGGCTGAGCGCCGGCGTGCCCACGGCCCCCTCGCGGGGTGGGCGCTTCGCAAATTGGGGGTTCGCGCGTGCTGCACCGACCCGTCGGTTGCTAGTGAGGTGGGAGTCCAAGTCGTTCACAGTGATCTTCCGCCAGCTTTGCCGCCGTGATCCTGTTCAGCTCGTTCATCGACTTCCGCGCGACCTTCAGGCTGACCCGAACCCGTTGCAGGTGCTTGCGGATCTCGGCCTGGTTGCCGCCGGGGACTGCCTGGTTCAGGTACAGGCTGGTGAGCTTGTTGGCGGTCAACGAGCCCAAGTCCAGTGCGAACCTGAAGGTGCTCACCAAGCTGAAGAACGAGACCTCACGATCAGACAGGTCCACGTCGTTCTGTTCACGTTGCGGGTTGTTCATCACGGCCTCGCCTTGGTGCAGCCACATCTGCTGGCGTGCCCGATCGCCGCCTGCTCGGGCGCCGTGTGCTCGATGTCGAAGGGGTCGGGACACTCCCGGGTTGCTGTGTCCAACTGGCCCGCCGACAGGTTCTTGGCGAGCTTGATGAGTACTCCGGCCACCGTGTGGGAACGCCCAACCAGACGCCCGATCGCATTAGGACCATGACCGTGGACCTCGTTCAGATGGAGGCAGATGGCCGCGGCTGCAATGCGTTGGGTTCCCTTGAGGTGTGGTGCGAGCCTCCTGCGAGTGGGTTCCCCCATCCTCTTCAGGGCCTCGTAGAAGGTGTTCAGCGAGACCCCAACTTGGCTGGCCATTTCCTTGGGGGACAACTGGTTCTGCCGGTACAACCGGACGCACTCGTTGTCCCGCTCGGTCTGCTGGGCTTTGCGTTCACTCGTGCTGCCAGTCACGGCCAGGTCCGTTCTGTGTAACGCGGATGGGTTCCGACCGGTGCCGTCCCCAGACTTGGGCGTGCTCTTGCTGGAACACCAGGAGGCGGCACCGGTCGGTCGACCAGGTGAAGGGGTCGGGGTCGCGTCACCTGGCCGAAGTCATGTGTTGCGCAGTTCGCACGGCGTGCGCGCCGGCTTCTTCGTCCAGCACCACGTTCAGGCCGCGCAGGGCGGTCAGGTACTCGCGGCAATGGACGCGGCGGCGCATGAGCCGGTCCCAGACTGAACCGGCGCGGCTGCAACGGGCGCAGTACCCCTGGTTGTCCAGCTCATGTAGTTCGAGGACCTCAAGGAAGGTCTCCACCACGATGGGGCATTCGATTCGGCCCACAACCGCGACCCGGTAGTCATCGCCGTTGACTGCGGCGGCCCGCACGGTGGACAGCAGGCTGCGGACCTCGCGCTCCGTGTGCGAGAACATCACGTACTCGCCGGGTCCAGGTGGCCGAGGTGTTGCGCCAGACCGACCAGGAGACCCTGAAGGCTGTTCCGGTTCAAGGTCGCAACCGCGGTGGGCTTCACCAGCGTCGCACCGGTCTCGTGCATGCAAACCGTCAGTTCCCGGGGGGAACCCTCGGTGTCGATGTAAGGGATCTTCAGCGCCTCATGCTTTCCGTCGACCGTTGTTGTGTTGGCGCTCGTCTCCATCGCGAACTCCTTATGCAGGGGCCAGGTAGCGACCGGCGGTCGGGCGAGTTGGGTTGCTCGACCAGCCGGAGATGCGCGTACCGGCGCAGTGAAGATCCGGCAATACGCATTCTTTTCGCAGATCAGAGACCCGGTCAGGAGTTGCTGCCCATCTCCGATCGTGCACTTTCAAGATGAGCCCACGGGCATCAGTTTGCAAGCTGAAGCACTATGAAAATTTGCATCTTCACCCGGTCGACGTAGTACCGGAGCTTTGCGGCGCCGCCGTAGGCTGATCACAGTCCAGACCCGCGACAGGACGGAGGCATGGTGGCCGAGCTGGAACACAAGGCTGGTCTGCGGCTGCGCGCGGTTGCGCGCCAACTCGTGGGGTGGCGTGACCGAGCCGGGCTCACCGGAACTCAGCTGGCGGCGAAGCTAGGCATCTCCGCGGCCACAGTCAGCAGGAACGAGACCGCGAGCACGCCGATCAAGCCAGTCACGGTGCTGGCATGGGGCATGGCCTGCGGGATCGATGGGGACGAACGGGACAAGTGGTTCTCCATCGCGCAGCGGCTGGGCGAGCCGCAGTGGTGGCATGGCGCCGAAATGGAGACCCTCAACCAGGGCGCGCAGGACTTCGCCGAGCTGGAGAGCGAAGCCAGCCTCCTGTGCATCTTCCGAACCGAGATCGTGCCCAGCCTGCTGCAAACAAAGGATTACCGGCTTGCTGTGATCAAGAGCCTGCATCCACCGGTCAGCGAGGAAGCAGCCCAACAGCGCGTCGACGCCACAGCCACCCGCAGTCAGCGCCTGTACGGCGAACGGCGGCTTGATCTGAAGATCGTGCTTCTTGAGGCGGTGCTCCATGGCCCCTGGGGCAGCCCTGCTGTTCGTCGTGAGCAGCTCCAGCGGCTTGTCCAGTTCGCCCAGCTCCCGAACGTCGAGATCCGAGTGATCCGTCAAGGCGTCCCTTACTCGCCTGCGGATTCACCGTTCACCCTGCTGTCCTTCGAGGAGGACCACTTCGACGACGTGGTCTCCGTCGACAACCTCCAGTACGTCTTCAACCTGGAGAACGATGCCGTCCGGCCGTATAAGATTGCGTTTGCTGGCTTGCAGTCTGTGGCACTCAGCCCGGCGGAGTCGGTGGATCTGATCTCTGCCATCGCGGACGACATTGAGCTGCCGTGAGGGGGCGCAACGTGCACACCCGGCCACCAAGGTGGATCAAGAGCAGCTTCAGTGGCGTGCAGGACAACGGGGAATGCGTTGAGGTCGCGGATCTCGGGGCCATCCTGGTCGTCCGAGACTCGAAAGATCCAGACGGTCACTGGTTGACCTTCGACCCGCCGGCGTTCGAGGCGGCCACCAGGCTGGTGCAGGCGGGCCGGTTCGACTGCCCGGTACGGCGCGTGCCGGTCCCCTCGACCGACAACACGAAATCGGGTGTGCGTAAGCGGATCGCGCTCTACATGGAGCCGTGGACTCGTATGCACGATGACCCCAGCGCGATGGGCGTGATGGAGGTTGCGTTCCCTGTCGTGCACGGGGACACCTACGTCGGGCTGCGCAACAACTCGGCGCCCGACGGAGTGCTCCTGTTTACGACCGCCGAGTGGTCCTGCTGGCTGAGTGGGGTGCGGAACAGGGAGTTCGACCGTCGATGTCTCAAGACGAGCCCGCGGTAGTCGCGGCTGAGGATGTGGCGGCCGGCGGCCTCATCGTTCAGTCGAACAACCTGACTGCGACTCGCCTCCGGTGCCCCAGCTGCGCAGCTTCCCTCCGCCTCACCCGCTCCATCTCAGCGTTCTTCCGGGACACGTCGGCGGGGCTAAGTACGCCATCCGATCCCCAGGTGACGATGACGCGCCCGTACTCGTTCGCCGGGGCGACAGCCTCGAACCAGCCGCACACGTTGTCGTCGGTCACCAGGCGACTGCCCAGGTCTGCGCACACCTCGGCCGCCGGGACAGCACCGCCGTATGCGGCCGTGGTGGTGTCTGGCCCCGGCGTCTCGTCGTCTCCGGCGAGCGGGTCCGGCGGGCCAGTCTCGACCACGACCCACGTCACCAATGGGGAGTCGGAGAGGGCGGCGCGGACGGCCGCGCTGCGGGCCTCGCGCCGGGCTAGGCATTCGGCGGCTGTACTCGGCGTCACGGGTCGGATGCTATCCGTATCCGGTCGTGGCCGGCTCGCGGAGGCGCTGGCAGCGTCACAGGCGTTCTGCGTCAGGCGGCGAGCAAGGAGCAGGCCGCCGTTGACAGACGACGGCTCGTCTGGGCGATGCCAGCAGCATTTTTGCACGTCAAAGGCACCGCAGGGCCTCTTGCTCCGGTTCCTTCCTGAGCTTGACGGCCGTTGTGTGACGACGTAACTTCGCGGTCATCCCAGGTGGTGATCCATGGACAGGCCGCGTGCAGCCGCTGCAAGTGCGGATCGGTCTTGTATTGCGCGTGCCGCTGCCGATAGTCAGCGAGACTGAGTATTTCGCGCGGCGGCATATGCGGCCGGACGTAGGTGCCGACCGGGAAACCACCCGGCTCGTACTCGTAGAGGTAGTCGCCCAGGTGCAGCACCGCGTCCAGGTCACCGCGCTCGGCGAGGTAGCGGTAGGCGGCGAAGTACCCGGCCTGCCAGTTCGAGCAGGACACCACCCCGAACCGCAGCCGGGACACCGCGGCGTCGGTGGCCGGGGCGGTGCGGGTGCGGCCGATGGGGGAACGGACGCCGCCGACGGTGAACCGGTAGTGGTAGCCGGTGGCCGGGGACAGGCCGCCGACATCGACCTTGACCGTGTGATCGCGGGCCGGGCCGGTGCTGGTGACCCCGGTGGCGGCCAGCACGCCGAACCCGGCGTCCACGGCCACCTCCCAGCGCACCTCGACCTCCGGGCCGACACCGGAACCCGGCGTCGACTCGGACGTGGGTGTGACCCGGGTCCACAGCAGCACGCCGGTGGGCAACGGATCACCGGAGGCCACCCCGTGCCCGAAAACCGGGACGTCAGCGGCAGCGGCCAGACTCGTGGCGGGCAGAGCAGTCGCGGCGGCCACACCCAGGGCCGCGGCTCCGGTGGCGCGCAGCACGGCCCGCCGGTCCAGAGGATGATTCATGTTCAGCACTCTGGCGTGACCGGGCCGGGTCGAGAAGGCGGCCGTTCAGGTGTTCATCCGCCGGTAAGGAGCCGGTCGAATTACGGTGTCGCACCCGGTCAGCCAGCCGCTAGCCACCGACCGCGGACCGAAGCCGGGCCGACCGCCGACCGAAGCTCGGCCGACCGTCAGCCGAGGCCGAACCCGCCGCCGAACGACGCTCGGCCAGCCGCCAGCCGCCAGCCGCCAGCCGCCAGCCGCCAGCCGCCAGCCGCCAGCCGCCAGCCGCGGCCCGGCCCTCGGCTGCCCGAAGCTCCGCCGGCGCCTCAGCTCACCCGCGCCAGCGGTTCGGCCGGAGCCGCCGCGAGCGCCGTGAGCTGCTCGACAGCCCGCCCGGGAGTGAGCGCGCGCAGTCCGGCCGAGGTCCCCCTGGCCACCACCCCGGGCTGCTCCCGCAGCAACCGCAACCCCCGCCGCACCAGCGTCGGCCACGGCTTGCGCGCCTCGGCCACATCCCGGGCGAACCGGCGTACGAAGGTCACCAGGCGGTTCGGCGCGAGCACGATCCCGTCCGCCAGCACCCCCGCCGCCCGGCAGCCCGCCACCAGGCGCTCCGCGAACAGGCCCTCGGCCAGGAAGTACGGGCCGTCCGCCCGGATCTCGTGCGTGCCCACCCGCCGGTCCTCGGTCATGGCGTACACCGGCGCTTGCACCACCCCGGTGCCGGCCAGCTCGACGATCGCGTTCAGCGCGGCCTGGGTGTTCCAGGAATCCGGGTGGTCCCAGTCCGCGCGACCCGACTCGTCCACCGGCATCGCCGGGTCGTCACCGTCGCGGTAGAAGTCGTCGAGGTTGAGCACCGGCCAGCCGAGTTCGGCGGCCAGGTGGGACTTGCCCGATCCGGAAGGACCCGCGAGCAACACGACACGGAGCGCAGCGGCAGGTGATGGCACGGGTACTGATCCTCGCACACCGCGGACCGGAACTGTCAGCCTCGCCGGGTAGCGTCCCGCACGTGGACGACGGTCTGTACGAAAGTGGTCTGTTCGCGGCCGAAGCCCAGGAGAAGGCGCAGCAACACCTGACGGCCAACGCGCCCCTGGCGGTGCGCATGCGCCCGCGTTCCCTGGACGAGGTGGTCGGCCAGCAACACCTCCTCGGCCCCGGCGCCCCGCTGCGCCGCCTGGTCGAAGGCGCGGCACCCGCCTCGGTGCTGCTCTACGGACCGCCCGGCACCGGCAAGACCACCCTGGCCACCCTGGTCTCGCTGGCCACCGGCCGCCGGTTCGTGGCGCTGTCCGCGCTCAACGCCGGGGTCAAGGAGGTCCGCGAGGTCATCGGCGAGGCCAAACGCAGGCTCGGCCGCACCGCCGAGTCCACCGTGCTGTTCATCGACGAGGTGCACCGCTTCTCCCGCACCCAGCAGGACGCCCTGCTCGGCGCGGTCGAGGACCGCACCGTGCTGCTGGTCGCCGCCACCACCGAGAACCCGTTCTTCTCCGTCGTCTCCCCACTGCTGTCCCGCTCCCTGGTGCTGCAACTAAAATCGCTCACCGATGAGGACATCCGCACCGTCGTCCGCCGCGCCGTCACCGAGGACCGCGGCCTCGGCGGCACGCTGACCCTGGCCGCCGACGCCGAGGACCACCTGGTCCGCCTCGCCGCAGGCGACGCCCGCCGCTCGCTGACCGCCCTGGAAGCCGCCGCCGACGCCGCGGCCAGCACCGGCGCCACCGAGATCAGCCTGGCCACCGTCGAGGCCACCGTGGACAAGGCCGCCGTCCGCTACGACCGCCAGGGCGACCAGCACTACGACGTCACCAGCGCCTTCATCAAGTCCATCCGCGGCTCCGACGTCGACGCCGCCCTGCACTACCTGGCCCGCATGATCGAAGCCGGCGAGGACCCCCGGTTCATCGCCCGCCGCCTGGTCGTGCACGCCAGCGAGGACATCGGCATGGCCGACCCCACCGCGTTGCAGGTCGCGGTCGCCGCCAGCCAGGCCGTGCAACTCATCGGCATGCCCGAAGGCCGCCTCGCCCTGGCCCAGGCCACCATCCACCTGGCCACCGCACCCAAGTCCGGCGCGGTCAACTTCGCCATCAGCGCCGCCCAGGCCGACGTCCGCAAGGGCGCCACCGGCCCCGTCCCGCCACACCTGCGCGACGGCCACTACGCGGGCGCGGCCAAGCTCGGCAACGCCCAGGGCTACCGGTACCCACACGACGTCGCCGAGGGCGTGCTCACCCAGCAGTACCCGCCCGACGACCTCATCGGCGTCGACTACTACGAACCCGTCGACCGCGGCGCCGAACGCGTCCTGGCCGACCGGGTGCCCAAGCTGCGCCGCATGATCCGGGGCGAACAGCCCTGACCTCCCGGCCACGCCCGCCAACCCGCACCGGGCTGCGCGTGGCGACGGCCGCCGAGCCACCCCAGCAGTAACCGGCGTGAGGTCCACGACACCGGCGCGGTAGCCTGTCCCCGATCATCCACAGCGCCTGCGACACGCCTGAAGACCTGCGTGACCGCGCGTGGGCCTCCTCGTCGTGGTGCTGTGGACCACCGACTTCGACAACGCATGGAGGGCTCGTGTCACCAGGGCAGATTGCCGCGTTGGTCGCGGCTGGCGCCTTCGTGCTGCTGGTGCTGCTGCTCGCGATCCCGCTGCTGAAGCTGGGCCGCACGCTGGACGAGGCCACCATCGCCATCCGCAAGGCGCACGAGAACACCGATCCGTTGTTCACCGGCGCCAACACCACCCTCAACCACGTCAACACCCAGCTGGAGCGGGTGGACGGGATCACCGCGAACGCCCGCGCCGTCAGCGGCAACGTCTCCGCGCTGACCTCCCTGTTCACCGCCACGCTGGGTGGACCGCTGGTCAAGGCCGCCGCGTTCTCCTACGGCGTGAGCAAGGCGCTGCGCGCCCGGCGCAAGCGCACCGCCGCCATGGAGCCCACCGGACGGCACTCCCGGCGCACCCGCAGGAGTGGTAAGCGATGAGGCGGCTGTTCTGGCTCGGCCTCGGGGTCGCCGCCGGAGTGGCGATCGCCCGCAAGGCCACCGCCACCACCAAGCAGCTCACCCCGGCCGGCATCGCGGAGAACCTCGGCGACGCCGTGCGCGAGCTGGCCGGCGCCGTCGGCTCCTTCGGGGCTGACGTCCGCGCGGGCATGACCGAACGCGAGGACGAACTGGCCGACGTGGTCGCCCGCGCCCAGGAACCCCTCGGTTCCCGCTCGCGCAGGCGCAACCGCCCGGCCCGCGAGTCCAGCGGCCATGGCACCAGCGCCCGGGGCTCCGGCGGCCGGGACACCGGCGCGCGCGACTCCGGCGGCCACGGCGCCGGCGGCCGGGATTCCAGTGCCCGCGCCCAGGACAGCCGCGACACCGGCGCCCACCGCGCCGACGACGCCGGCTGGCTGACCGGTCTGGACGAGTCGCCACGGAGCGGATCGGAGGGGAGCCGGCGAGCGCGCTGGGCGGAGGGCTGAGCCCACGCCCCTGCCCTTCGCCGCCCCCGCCGACCACCCGTCAACCCCGCGCCCCGGCGCGCAGCCACACCTAGGACATCTCGTGCAGACCCATGACATCCGCCAGCGGTTCCTCGATCACTTCCAACGCAACGGCCACCGCGTCGTGCCCAGCGCCTCGCTGATCCTGGACGACCCGAACCTGCTGTTCGTCAACGCCGGCATGGTGCCGTTCAAGCCGTTCTTCCTCGGCGAGGCCCCGCCGCCGTCCCCGACCGCCACCAGCGTGCAGAAGTGCGTGCGCACCCTGGACATCGACGAGGTCGGCAAGACCACCCGGCACAACACCTTCTTCCAGATGGCCGGGAACTTCTCCTTCGGCGACTACTTCAAGGACGGCGCCATCCAGCTCGCCTGGGAGCTGGTCACCACACCGGCCTCCGAAGGCGGCTACGGCCTGGACGAGTCGGTGCTGTGGACCACCGTCTACGAGGACGACGACGAGGCCTACGACCTGTGGCGCAACAAGATCGGCGTGCCCAAGTCCCGGATCATCCGCCTCGGCAAGGGCCCCAACTTCTGGTCCATGGGCGTGCCCGGCCCCTGTGGCCCGTGCTCGGAGATCCTCATCGACCGCGGCCCGCGGTACGGGCCGGAGTTCGTCGACCAGGGTGACGGCGCCGAGCCCGACGGCGACCGCTACATGGAGTTCTGGAACCTCGTGTTCATGCAGAACCTCCGCGGTGAGGGCACCGGCAAGACCGACTTCCCGATCCTCGGCGACCTGCCGGCCAAGAGCATCGACACCGGCATGGGCATCGAGCGGGTGGCCATGCTGCTCCAGGGCGTGCCCAACGTCTACGAGACCGACCTGATCCGCCCGGTCATCGCCAAGGCCGAGGAACTCTCCGGCCGCCGCTACGGCGCCGACCAGGTCGACGACGTGCGTTTCCGGGTCATCGCCGACCACGCCCGCAGCGGCGTGATGCTCGTCGGCGACGGCGTCACCCCCGGCAACGAGGCCCGCGGCTACGTGCTGCGCCGCCTGCTCCGCCGCATCGTGCGCTCCATCCGCCTGCTCGGCGTGCAGGAGCCGGTGCTCGGCGAGTTCACCCAGGTCGTCGCCGACGCCATGGCCCCCTCCTACCCGGAGCTGAAGGCCGACTTCGACCGCATCGACGCCGTCATGCGCGCCGAGGAGGACGCTTTCCTGGCCACCCTCTCCAGCGGCTCGAAGATCTTCGACACCGCCGCCCAGGAAACCCGCTCCGGTGGCAGCACCCAGCTGCCCGGCGACCGGGCCTTCCAGCTGCACGACACCTTCGGCTTCCCCATCGACCTCACCCTGGAGATGGCCGCCGAGCAGGGCCTCACCGTCGACGAGGAGGGTTTCCGGACCCTCATGGCCGAACAGCGCAACCGCGCCAAGGCCGACGCCGCCGCCCGCAAGACCGGACACGGCGACCTCACCGTGTACCGCTCGGTGCTGGAGCAGCACGGACCCACCGAGTTCCTCGGCTACACCGACCTGCGGAGCCAGGCCCGCGTCGTCGGCCTGCTCGTCGGCGGCCAGCCGGTCGCCAAGGCCGGTGCGGGCACCGAGGTCGAACTCGTCCTGGACCGCACCCCGTTCTACGCCGAGGGCGGCGGCCAGATCGCCGACACCGGCCGCCTGCTCGGCGCCGGCGCCGAACTCGCCGTCTCCGACGTGCAGCGCAGCGTGCCCGGCCTGTTCGTGCACCGCGCCACCGTGGTCTCCGGCGAGATCGGCCTGGACGACGTCCTGGAGGCCGAGGTCGACGTGGCCCGGCGCAACGCCATCCAGCGCTCGCACTCGGCCACCCACCTGGTGCACGCCGCCGTCCGCGGCGCCTACGGCAAGCGTGCCGCCCAGGCCGGTTCGCTCAACTCGCCCGGCCGGATGCGCTTCGACTTCACCACCCCCGGCCCGGTCTCGGCCTCGGTGCTGGCCGAGGTCGAGGAGGAGGTGAACGCCTACCTGCAGGAGGACGTGGAGGTGAAATCGTTCACCACCACCATGGACAGGGCCCTCGAACTCGGCGCCATGGCCCTGTTCGGCGAGAAGTACGGCGACTCGGTGCGCGTGGTCGACATGGGCGAGTACTCCCGTGAGCTGTGCGGTGGCACGCACGTGCGCAACATCGCCCAGCTCGGCGTGGTCAAGCTCGTGGGCGATGCCTCCATCGGCTCCGGCGTGCACCGCGTCGAAGCCCTGGTCGGCATGGACGCCGTGCGCCACATCAACAAGGAACACCTGCTGGTCACCCAGCTCGCCGACCAGTTCAAGGTGCCCGCCGCCGAACTGCCCGAACGGATCTCCGGCGTGCTGGCCAAGCTCAAGGCCGCCGAGAAGACCATCGAGCAGCTCCGCGTCGGCGAGGTGCTCCGCTCCGCGGGCGCCATCGCCGACCGGGCCATCCAGCTCGGCGAACTGTCCGTGATCGCCGAACAGATCCCCGACGGCGTGCCGGCCGGGGACCTGCGCGCCCTGGCCACCGAGGTCCGCAACCGCCTGGGCAACCGCCCCGGCGTGGTCGCCCTGTTCTCGGTCGACCCGGACGCCGCCAAGGTCGCCTTCGTGCTGGCCACCACCTCCGCCGCCCGTGACCTCGGCCACGCCGCAGGCAAGCTCGTGCCGAGCTTCGCCGGCGAACTGGGCGCCCGCGGCGGCGGCAAGCCCGACATGGCCCAGGGCGGCGGCGACAACCCCGGTGGGGTGCCCGCCGCCATCGCCGCCCTGCACCGCAGCCTGGGCGGATCGTGACCAGGCCACTGCCGGCCGGGCTACTGCCAGCCGGGCCGCCGCCAGCCGGGCCGCCGATCCCGCCCACCGGCGAGACGGACGGCACGTGACCGGCGCTGACCAGCCCGCACGTCAGCCTGACCGCCCCGGCGCCCACGACGTGGGCCCGGGGCGGCGGCTCGCCGTGGACGTCGGCTCGGTCCGGGTCGGCATCGCCCTGAGCGATCCCGCCCCCATGCTCGCCACCCCGCTGGTTACCCTGTCGCGTGACGAGAAGACCGGCCGGGACCTGGACCAGCTGGTCGCCCTCGTCAGCGAACACGAGGTGGTCGAGGTGATCGTGGGCCTGCCCAGGACCCTGGCCGGCCGGCACGGCGACGCGGCGCAGACCGCCACCGCCTACGCCGACCGGCTCGCCGAGCGCATCGCGCCGGTGCCGGTCCGGCTGACCGACGAACGCCTGACCACCGTCAGTGCCGCGCGGATGCTCAGTCAGCGCGGCGTCAAGGGCAAGCGGCAACGTGCCGTCATCGATCAGGCGGCCGCCGTGGAGATCCTGCAGTCCTGGCTGGACGCCAGGGCCAACGCGGTAGCCGCACGCGGCGAGGAGAATCGGTGAGCAGCGACGATCTCGGGTTGTTCGACGAGGGGCAGCACTCCTCCGAGGAGCGCACGGCCCGTGACAAGAAGGCCAAGCGCACCAAGTTGCTGATCGGTGCCGGCGTGGCCGCCGTGGTCATCGGCGTCGGCGTGTGGATGGGCGCCCTGGAGCTGATCGGCCTCGGCTCCTACGACGACTACGAGGGCTCCGGCGAGTCCGACGTGGTCGTGCAGATCGAGGCCGGCACCATCTCCAAGACCGGCAAGACCCTCGCCGACGCCGGCGTGGTCGCCAGCGCCCGCGCCTACACCGAGGCCGCCGAGGCCAACTCCAAGCTCGGTGGCGTCCAGCCCGGCTACTACCTCCTCAAGACCAAGATGTCCGGCGCCACCGCGGGCGCCCGGCTGCTGGAGAAGGAAGCCCGCGTCGGCGACTTCGAGGTCAAGGGCGGCTACCAGCTCTACGACACCAAGCAGCCCGACAACAAGGTCAACCCGGGCATCCTGTCCCGCATCGCCGAGGCCAGCTGCGCCAAGGTCAACGGCAAGGACACCTGCGTCACCGCCGACGCCATCCGCCAAGTGATGGAGAAGGCCGACCCCGCCACCATCGGCGTGCCCGACTGGGCCATCGGTGGCGTGACCAAGGCCGATCCCAAGCACCGGTTGGAAGGCCTGATCGTGCCGGGCCGCTACGACGTCAAGCCAGGCGCCTCACCCGAGGAGCTGCTCAAGTCGGTGCTGAGCACCTCGGCCACCCGGCTCCAGGCCGTGGGCATGCCCAAGATCGCCAGAGACACCGGCTTCAGTGATTACGACGTGCTCGTCATCGCCTCCCTGATCGAACGCGAGGGCATCACCAAGGACTTCGCCAAGGTGTCCCGGGTGCTGTACAACCGCCTGGCCAAGGACATGAAGCTGGAGCTGGACTCCACCATCAACTACGCCCTGGACCGCCCGCTGGTGCGCACCAGCAAGGAGGACCGGGACCGCGCAGGCGCGTACAACACCTACGCCAACACCAACCTGCCGCCCACTCCCATCGCCTCACCCGGCACCGAGGCCATCCTGGCCGCGACCAAGCCCGAGGCGGGGAACTGGATCTTCTTCGTCAAGTGCTACAAGGACGGCACCTCCTGTTTCGCCGAAACCAACGCCCAGCACAACCAGAACCGCACTGAGGCCATCGCCCGTGGCGCCTACTGACCCACACCGGCCTGACCTACACCGGGCTGACCCACACCGGGCAGGGGCGCCGCGTCGAGCGGCGATCCTGGGTGCTCCAGTGGCCCACTCGCTCTCGCCCGTCCTGCACAACGCGGCCTTCACCGCGCTCGGCCTGACCGGCTGGTACTACGAGCGAATCGAGTGCGACGAGCAACGCCTGCCCGCCCTGCTCGCCGAAGCCACCCAGGCGGATCCACCCTGGGCAGGCTTCTCGGTGACCATGCCCGGCAAACGCCTCGCCCTGGACCTCGCCACCGAGGCCACCGAACGAGCCCGCCTGGTCGGCGCGGCCAACACGCTGACCCCATTGCCGGAGCAGGGCTGGCGAGCCGACTGCACTGACGTCGACGGTGTCGCCGGCGCCCTGCGCGCCGCCGGCGGCATCACCCGCCTCAGCCACGGCCACGCCACCATCCTCGGCGCCGGCGGCACCGCCCTGGCGGCGATCGTCGCCCTGGCCGAACTGGGCCTGACCGAACTGACCCTGGCGGTCCGCGACCCGGCCCGCGCGACCGACGCCGTGGACTGCGCCGCCCGGGTGGGCCTGAAAACCGAGACGATCCTCCTCTCCGAGGCGAACCTCGCCCACCTCGCCGCGAACACCCAGGTCCTGGTGAGCACCGTGCCCCCGGCCGCCACCGAGCCGCACGCCACCGCCCTGGCCGCCGCACCCTGCGTGCTGGACGTGATCTACCACCCGTTCCCGACACCCTTGGCCACCGCGGTCCTGGCCCGCGGCAACCGCCTGGCCACCGGCCTGGACATGTTGCTGCACCAGGCTTTCGGCCAAAGCGAGCAGTTCACCGGCCAACCGGCTCCCCGCGAAGCCATGCGCACGGCCCTGCGCGCCGCCACGGACAACCTGCTGGAACTCCCGCTGTAGCACGGGTGGGGGCGCAAGTCAGGCGGCCCGCGCCCGCCGCTCAGGTACCGGCTAAGCCGCTCTCCAGCACCGCGGGCGTGTACCCCTGGGCGTACCCCAGTTTGGTGGCGTGGAAGGAATCCGTGGTGGGGGAGACCAGGGGGTTGACCCAGCTGGGCGAGCCGCAGATGCCGTGTCCGGCGAACCGGCCCCGCACATCCACATACCGCGCCCCGGCGGCCTTGGCCCTGGCCGCGGTGGTGTCCGCGAGCAGGTCGGCGCCCGCGTTGAGCGCCGCGCGTTTGGCCGCGCTCAGCCCGCCGGAGCAGGACTTCGCCTCGAACAGCCGTGGGTAGCCGAGCACGAGCAGCCGGGCGTTCGGGGCCTTGGCCCGGATCGCGGCGTAGGCGCGGTCCAGCCGGGCGGGCAGTTCGTCCCGGACGAACGCGGCGGCCCGCTCCGCCCGGCGCCTGCACCCCGAGTCTCCACTGAGGACACACGTGGTCATGACGTCGGTGAAGTCGAGATCGTTGCCGCCCACGGTGATCGTCACCAGCGCGGTACGTTCGCCGAGCGCGCCCAGCTGCTGGTTCAGCACGTCCACAGTGGACGCGCCGGAGCAGGCAGGGAAGTGGAAAGCACTGGGGGTTAAGACTTTCGCCACCAGCTGTGGATAGGCATGGCGACTTCGTCTGCACGCGCCGCTGCCGCGTTCGTAACCGCCGGCGCCGACTCCGGAGGCGTAGGAGTCGCCCAGTGCCACGTAGTCGCCACCGGCGGCCGCGGACGCGGGCAGCTGGCCGAACAGCAGGGCGGTGAGGGCGAGCAGACAGGGGAGCAGGGAACGCATGGGGACTCCAGTGATGGCGAGGGAACGTGCCATTCCGGAGTACCACCCGGCTCGTCCCGCTCGCGAGCCGCCAGGGTCTGCTTGACCCCTTCGTGTACAACGACCAGCCCTGTGGACAACCGGGCGAGGCTTGTCCACAGGGCTGGTCAGAGGAGCGTGATCAGGCCGGTTTCTCCTGGTCAAGGTCGGTGTCGATGAGTGCGGCCACTGCTGCCAGGGCCGCCTCGGCGCCCTCGCCCTCGGCGGCGAGCACCACCTCGTCACCGTGCATGGCGCCCAGGGTCATCAACCCCAGCACGCTGGCCGCGGCCACCGGCTCGCCACCCTCCTTGCGGATGGTGACCGCCACCGGCTGCTCCGCCGCGGTCCTGGCCAGCACGGCCGCGGGCCGCGCGTGCAGACCGACCCGGCTGGCCACCGTGACCCGCAGTTCCGGCATGTCCTTCTCCTCCTTGGTAGTGCCCGCTCAGGCCTTCTTGGCCCGAGCGCTCTTGTCCTCTTCGGCGTCGGCGGCCGCACTCGGGTCGATCGCCGTGTTGTCGTCCTCGCGACCGGGGGTCGCCAGGTTCCACTTCGTGATCACGAACCTGAACAGGAAGTAGTAGACCACCGCGAAGACCAGGCCGATCGCGGCGAGCCCCAACGGGTTCTTGGCCAGACCGAGGTTGAGGAAGAAGTCGATCGCGCCCGCCGAGAACGAGAACCCGTGATGGATGTCCAGCGCGTTCACCAGTGCCAGGGACACACCGGTCAGCAACGCGTGGATGAGGTAGAGCGGCCACGCGACGAACATGAACGCGAACTCCAGCGGCTCGGTGACGCCGGTGAGGAACGCGGTCAGCGCGGCGGAGAGCATGATGCCGCCGACCAGCTTGCGGTGCGCGGGCCTGGCGGTGTGCCAGATGGCCAGCGCCGCCGCGGGCAGGGCGAACATCATGATCGGGAAGAAGCCGGTGAGGAAGGTGCCCGCGCTCGGGTCGCCAGCCAGGAACCGGTTGTAGTCACCGTGCACGACCTTGCCGGTGGCGTCGGTGAAGTCGCCGAAGACCTGCCACACCGTGGTGTTGACGATGTGGTGCAGACCCAGCGGCAGCAGCAGCCGGTTCAGCACACCGAAGGCGCCGCCGCCGATGATCACGTTGGCGGTGATCTGCTGGCCGAGCCAGGTCAGGCCGTCGTTGAAGTACGGGTAGATCAGCGCCAGCGGCACCGCGAGGACCGCGATGACCACCGACAGCAGGATCGGCACGAACCGGCGACCGCCGAAGAAGGCCAGGTACGGCGGCAGCTTGATGCGGTGGTACTTCTGCCACAGCAACGCCGCGATCACGCCGACCAGGATGCCGCCGAGCACCTTGTAGTCGACCAGCGCTTGTTTCGCGCCCTCCGCGGCCTTGCCCAGCACCACGGGGGAGAGGGCCTTGAACACGCCCTGCATCACCAGGTAGCCGACCACCGCGGCCAGCGCGGTGGAGCCGTCGGACTTGCGGGCGAATCCGATGGCCACACCGACGGCGAACAGCAACGGCAGCCCGTCCAGGATGGCGCCACCGGCGGCCGCGATGACCGCGGCGGCATCCTTGAACCAGGAGAACGAGCCGAGTAGATCGTCGCTGCCGAGGCGAGCGAGCAGACCGGCCGCGGGTAGCACCGCGATCGGCAGCATCAGGCTGCGGCCCAGCTTCTGCAGTGTCGCCAGGCCCTTCACTTCGCGACCGCCGGTCGCTGGAGTGGCGCTCATGACCGCTCCTCGCTCATCGGGTACCTCCCGGGTCGGGGTGGGAGCCGGAACCGGGCAGGTTCCGGTCGAGCTGCATGGTCACCTGGTAGAGATCGCCCCGGTACCACGAGGTCATGTCCTCCACCGGCCGCCCACCACAGGTGGAGACGCGGCGGAAGACCAGCACCGGACTGCCGGGCCGGACACCCAGCAGCCGTGCGGTGGCGGGATCGGCGCCGTCGGCCAGGACCGTTTGCCGGCCGTGGTCCAACTGCACCCGATAGGTGTCGGCGAGCAGGCCGTACAGCGAGCGGGAGAGGTTCTGCTGGAGGAGCCCTGGCACCTCGCGCGGGTTGTACCAGCCGCGTTCGACGGCCATCGGCGTGCCGTTGGCCAGACGCAGCCGGAACAGCCAGTACGCGGGCTCGTGCGGACGCAGTCCCAGCGCCGCCGCGGTGTTCTCCGGGGGGACCACCTCGGCGAAGTCGAGTACCTCCGTCGCCGGTTCCATGCCCCGGCGCCGCATGTCCTCGGTGAAGGAGGCCAGGTGCAGCTGTGCCTCCACCCGCGGACGCGCGGTGAACGTGCCCTTGCCGCGGACCCGGCTGAGCAGGCCCTCGGTGACGAGCTGGCCGACCGCTTCGCGCACGGTCAGCCGGGAGACCCCGTAGTGCGTGGCGAGATCCCGTTCCGAGGGCACCGGGGAGCCGGGGGGCAGGTGCTCCTCGGCGAGTCGGCGCAGGATCTCGCGCAGTTGCGCGTGCTTGGGGGTCGGTCCCTCCACCAGGCGTGCCGCCGGTCCGAGGAACGGGTCCTCGATGTTGCTGCTGCCGGCCACGCACACCTCCTTGTCGCTGTCCGGTCCTTCTCGTGGACCACCGTCTCGCCCCGCCGCCCGCGGATTGGTACGGTCCGGTCTAAACCAGTTAGTGCGGGAGGATGCTCCGCGACCGCGACGGGTGTCAACGGCCGTTATGGCTTCGTGTCGCCCTGGTGGCAGCATCCGCACACCGCGGATCGAACGGCACAGTTGGAGGAGGTCACGGTGGCGGACAAGGCGGCGGCGATTCTCGCCGGGCTCGGCGGAGCGGACAACATCGAGGAGATCGAGGCGTGTATCACCCGCTTGCGGTGTGAGGTGCTCGACGGCGGGAAGGTCGACCAGGCGGCGCTCAAGGCCGCGGGCGCGCACGGGGTGATGCAGCAGGGGACCGTGGTGCAGGTCGTGGTGGGTCCGGAAGCGGACAACCTGTACGACGACATCCAGGACCTGATGTGAGCCTGACGATCCTGTCCCCGGTGACCGGCACGGTCGTGCCCATGAGCGAGGTGCCGGACCCGGTCTTCGCCCAGGCCATGGTCGGCCCCGGTCTCGCGATCGACCCGGCCCGCGAGGCGGGCGAGGCGGTCGCCCCGGTCGACGGCACGGTGGTGACCCTGCACCCGCACGCCTACGTGGTGGCCACCGACAACGGCATCGCGGTCCTGGTCCACCTGGGCATCGACACGGTGAAACTCAAGGGCGAGGGCTTCACCCAGCATGTGGTCAAGGGCGAGAAGGTCCGCGCGGGCCAGCCCATGATCACCTGGAACCCGGCCGACATCGAAACCACCGGCTACTCCCCGGTCTGCCCGGTAGTCGCCCTGGACGCCCCGGCGGACAAGCTGTCCGACCTGCGCGAGCCCGGCCCGGTCACCGCAGGCGACCCGTTGTTCAGCTGGAACTGAAACGCGAGGGCCGCTCTCGGTCTTTCCTGATCTGAGAGCGGCCATTCGAATGACTCGGCGCTCTTGCGCGTGCTGGCAATTCTTTGACGTTTGACGTCACTTTGTCGGCTTTCTGCCGTTGACTCCTGTCGTTAAGGCGCGCCAGCCGGGTCTCGAATGCCCGATATTTCACTCTTGTCTGGGGCTGGTTCGGTCCGATGAAAACAGCATCGTCCTTCGGCTCGGTCCCCATATCCCGGAACTCAAGCCCAGTTCTCCTGCCCTGCCGCCTGCGCTTCAACTCCGCGGTGGCCGCGGCTTGACTTCGCTGCCCCGGGCCCTGTCACACGAGTCGTCCGCAAGTGACCGAACTCGGAACCCGGTCCTGGTCGCTCTTTTCCGGATCGCACAACGCCGGTACCCAGTTCCCCTCAATGCCTGCCCGGTTAGCCTCCGCGCGCTCCTTCCTTGGAAGCCGTCCACGTCACGGCTTGCCCGCCACTGCTTTTTCTCGTCCCACCACTGTCTTCCTGCGCCACGACTTTCCCACCCGGCCGTTGCCCCGAGCCCGCCGTCATCTCCGCTCGCCCCGCCCGCCGGTCCTGCCTGCCCCACCTGCTTGCCCGCTCGCGCACCTGCCTCGCCCACCTGCTGCTCGCACCCTGCCGCCGGTTCCCGCCACTACGCGCCTGTCGCCACAGGGTTCCGTCGCGGCTCCCGACCAAGACCCCAGCCGCCTTCCGCCGCCACATCCCCACGACCATCCCCAACCATCACTCCCCAAGCACAGCCCGCCGCCCTGACGCTTGCGACCCGCTGCCAGCCCCCTGTCTGTCCCCAGTCGCAGCCCATCGCCGCCCTGTCGCTCGCAACCTGCCGTCGACCCCTGCCTGCCGCCCACCCAGCCAGCTGCCCTGCCACCAACCCCGCCCTGCCTCAGCTCTCTGGCTCCCAACCCGCTCCCGGCCCAACCCCCTCCTGCTCTCAGCCCCAGCCCCTCCCGCGCCCAACCCCAGCAGCTCCCGCCAAACCCCAGAAAACCCTCGCCCGCGCCTGCCCTCCCATATTCGCCCGCGCGCGAGGGGGACCCCCCATTTCCAATCTATCCAACACCCCCGGGAATCCTGCAAATCGTCAATCCACAGGCTCCAGTTATCCACAACCCGCAGCTCAGTTCGCTAACAGCGAAATCAACCAACGCCTTCCCCGAATACCCACCTTCGTGTGACGGATTCTGGTCAAGGCATCCGCATCGAATATGGCAGCATCAATGCCATGCCCCACCTCCCCGCATTCCTCGCCCTCACTCTCGGCGCCCTCGTCGGCACCTTCGCCGGAACATCCGCCCGCGCCCTGCTCCGCAGACTCCCCCGCGGAACGGCCCTCCCGCCGCCCTGGCTCGTCCCCACCACCGCCGTGCTGACCGCGATCCCCGCCGGGCTCGCCGGCGCCGGCCTGCTGAGCTGGGCCTGGCTGCCGGTTCCGGTCATGCTCGCGTGGCTGGCCGTTCCGCTGGCGGCTGTCGATCTCCGCCACCGACGGCTGCCCGACCTGTTCACGCTCTCCGCGGTGCCGGTGTTCGCGGTCCTGATCACGCTGGCCGCCGTGGTCGGACCGGATGGTGGGATGGCGGTGCGGGCGGGACTCGGCGCAGCCTTGTTCTTCCTCACACACCTCGCGGTGCACCTGATCAGCCCAGGCTCGCTCGGGGCCGGTGACGTGAAACTGTCCGCCAGTGTGGGTGGGCTGGCTGCCGCGGTGTCCTGGCCTGCGCTGATCGTTGTCACCGTGCTGGCGGGAGTGGTGACCGTGATCGCCGATCTTGTGCGGCGGCTACGCGTGCGGGCGCCGCCCGTGCACCGCGGGGTGCCGCACGGGCCGGGGCTGCTGGCCGCGACCTGGCTGGTCACGGTTCTGGCGGGGCAGGGCGGAGTCCTGGGCTAGTGGGCTGACATGGCAGGATCGTGTCGTGTTGCGCTGGATCACTGCTGGGGAATCACACGGACCGGCCCTGGTCGCCGTGTTGGAAGGTCTGCCCGCCGGAGTGGAGGTCACCACGGGGGAGTTGGCCACCCAGCTCGCCCGGCGGAGACTCGGCCACGGCCGTGGGGCCCGGATGAAATTCGAGGCCGACGAGGTCGAGTTCCTCGGCGGTGTCCGCCACGGACGCAGCCAGGGCGGGCCGGTCGCGGTCCGTATCGGCAACTCGGAGTGGCCACGCTGGGACAAGGTCATGGCCGCCGATCCGGTTGATCCGGAGGAGCTGGCCAACCTGGGGCGCAACGCACCTCTGACCCGGCCCCGGCCCGGCCACGCGGATCTGCCCGGCATGCTCAAGTACGGCTTCGACGACGCGCGGCCGGTGCTGGAACGCGCCAGCGCCCGGGAGACCGCGGCGCGCACCGCGCTCGGCACCGTGGCCAAGGCGTTCCTGAAGCAGGCGCTCGGCGTTGACGTGCTCAGCCACGTCATCTCCATCGGCACCGTCGCCGCACCCGCCGGGGTGCTGCCCACGCCCGCCGACCTGGAAGCAGTCGACGCCAGTCCGGTGCGGGCCTTCGACGCGGCGGCCGGCGAAGCCATGGTCGCCGAGGTCGACGAGGCGAAGAAGGACGGCGACACCCTGGGCGGTGTGGTCGAGGTGCTGGCCTATGGGCTGCCGCCGGGTCTCGGCTCGCACGTGCACTGGGACCGACGGCTGGACTCGCGGCTGGCCGGTGCGCTGATGGGCATCCAGGCCATCAAGGGCGTCGAGGTCGGCGACGGCTTCGAGACCGCCCGGCGGCGAGGCAGCCAGGCGCACGACGAGATCGAACCGGGCAGTGGACCGTCCGGAGTGAACCGCAGGTCGAACCGAGCAGGCGGACTGGAAGGAGGCATCACCAACGGCGAGATCCTTCGCGTGCGCGCCGCGATGAAGCCGATTTCCACCGTCCCCCGCGCCCTGGCCACGGTGGACACCGCGACCGGCGAACCCGCGGTGGCCATCAGTCAGCGTTCCGACGTGTGCGCGGTCCCGGCGGCCGGTGTGGTCGCCGAGGCCATGGTCGCCCTGGTGCTGGCCGACGCGGTGCTGGAGAAGTTCGGCGGCGATTCCGTCGAGGAGACCCGGCGCAACGTCGAGTCCTACCTCAAGGCCCTGGAGAACCGCCGGTGAGCCCACGAGCGGTGGTCGTCGGACCGCCCGGATCAGGCAAGAGCACGGTCGGCGAGCTGCTGGCCCAACGGCTCGGGCTCGGCTTCCAGGACACCGACGCCCTGGTGGAGAAGGCCGCGGGCAAGGCGGTCTCGGAGATCTTCACCACCGACGGCGAACCGGTGTTCCGGCGGCTGGAGGAGCAGGCCATCGCGGCCGCGCTCACCGAGCACGACGGGGTGCTGTCCCTGGGCGGCGGCGCGGTGTTGTCCGAGCGCACCCGGGCACTGCTGGCCGAGCAGACCGTGGTGTTCCTCAACGTCGGCATGGCCGAAGGCGTGCGGCGCACCGGGTTGTCCACGGCGCGGCCGTTGCTGGCGGGGGTCAACCCGAGGGCCACGTTCAAGGCGTTGCTGGACGCGCGGCTTCCGCTGTACCGGGAGGTCGCCACGGTGGAGGTGGCCACCGACGCGCTGACCCCGGACGAGGTCGTCACCGCGGCGCTCGGCGGCCTGGCCACGACCACGGCCGCACCGGCCGCGGGCGACTCGGTTGCGGGCGACCCGGCAACGGGCGGACTGATGGCAGGCGGCTCGGTTGCAGGCGAACCGGCAGCCGGTGGTCCGGCAGCGGATGGCCCGGCGGCCAGTGGCGAGGCAGCCAGTGGCTCGAAATCGGGCGGCGCGGCGGCAGACGACACGGGAGCAGGCAGCGTGGCGCAGGCGCGGATTGAGGAAGGGACACGATGACCGAGCCGGTGCGGATCCGGGTGGACAGTGGCGCGCCCTATGACGTGATCGTCGGGCGAGGGTTGCTGGGCGAGCTGGTGGAGACGTTGCGTGGGGTGGGCAAGGCGGCCATCGTGCACCAGCCGACGCTCGCCGAGACCGCCGAGATCGTGCGCGCGGAACTGGCCGCGGCCGGGGTCGACGCGCATCGCGTCGAGGTTCCCGACGCCGAGGACGGCAAGGCGCTGGGTGTGGCCGCCTTCTGCTGGGAGGTGCTGGGCAAGATCGGGCTGGACCGGACCGGGGTCGTCATCGGCCTCGGGGGCGGGGCCGTGACCGACCTGGCCGGGTTCGTCGCGGGCACCTGGATGCGTGGGGTGCGGGTCGTGCACGTGCCGACCACGCTGCTCGGCATGGTCGACGCGGCGGTCGGCGGCAAGGCCGGGATCAACACCGACGCGGGCAAGAACCTGGTCGGGGTGTTCCACGAGCCCACCGCGGTGCTGGTCGACCTGGCCACCCTGGACGGGTTGCCGCGCAACGAACTGGTCGCCGGGATGGCCGAGGTCGTCAAGGGCGGGTTCATCGCCGATCCGGTGATCCTCGATCTGATCGAGGCCGATCCGCAGGTCGCGCTCGACCCGGCAGGCGAGGTGCTGGCCGAGCTGGTGCGGCGCAAGATCCAGGTCAAGGCGGATGTGGTCTCGGCCGACCTCAAGGAGTCCTCCTTGCGGGAGGTGCTCAACTACGGGCACACCCTGGCGCACGCCATCGAGCGGCGGGAACGCTACCGGTGGCGGCACGGGGCCGCGGTCAGCGTCGGACTGGTGTTCGCCGCCGAACTGGCGCGGGCCGCCGGGCGGCTGGACGATGCCACCGTGGACCGGCATCGCAGCGTGCTCCAGTCCCTCGGCCTGCCGGTGAGCTACGACGCCGACGCCTTCCCCCAGCTCATGGAGGGCATGCGCGGGGACAAGAAGAACCGGGCCGGGCTGCTGCGGTTCGTGGTGCTCGACGGGCTGGCCAAACCGGGCAGGCTCGAAGGACCCGACCCGAGCCTGCTCGCCGCGGCCTACTCGGCGATCGCCAAGGACGACACCGCCGCCGGGGGAGTGCTGCTGTGAACGTGCTCGTCCTCAACGGCCCCAACCTCGGCAGGCTCGGCACCCGCGAACCCGCCGTGTACGGCAGCACCACCCACGACGACCTCATCGCGCTCTGCCTGCGCACCGGCGCGGAACTGGGCATCGAGGTCGAGGTGCGGCAGACCGACCACGAAGGCCAGATGCTGGAGTGGCTGCACGAGGCCGCCGACGCGCGGACACCCGTGGTGCTCAACGCCGGGGCCTGGACGCACTACTCGATCGCGGTGCGGGACGCCTGTGCCGCGCTCACCGCGCCAGTGGTCGAGGTGCACATCTCCAACGTGCACAAGCGCGAGCAGTTCCGGCACCACAGCTACCTCTCCGAACTGGCCGCCGGGGTGATCGTCGGACTGGGCGTGGACGGCTACGCGCTGGCGTTGCGATGGTTGGCCGGCAAGGCATGAGCCTGCCGGTCCTGCGCACCGACCGCCTTGTGCTCCGGCCGCTCACCGTCGGTGATGAGGAACGCCTGGTCACCGCGTTCGCCGGGGAAGGACTGGACGGGTCGCCCTACACCTCGGTCGACCTGGCCGACCCGGAGGCGTTGCGGGCGCTGCTGACCATGAACCTGGTCGAGCAGCGCACCGATGGGCTGGGGCACTGCGTGTTCGAGGTCGACGGGGTGGCCGCCGGATTCGGGCACCTGTCCGCCTTCCGGCAGTTCCCGCCGCCGTTCCTGTCCATGGGCTGGGCGATCGGCGGCGGCTACCGTGGCAAGGGACTGGCCACCGAGGCGGTGCAGGCACTGCTCCAGCACGCGCACGACACGGTGGGGGCGCCCGCGGTGTGGGCGCTGATCCACCCGGACAACCTGCCCAGCAAGCGGGTGGCCGAGCGGGCCGGGTTCGTCAACGTCGGCTGGCAGGAGAAGCTCGGCCAGTCGGTGGAGGTGCACGTGTCGCTGCGGGCCAGCCGCGCCCAGCCCCGCCGGCTGGTGCGGAGCTGAAAGACGGCGTTGTCGTTGTGCGCGGCGATGGCATCGGTGCGGAGCGAACCGGGGGCACCGAGCTGAACTGAGCGATGGCGGCGGCGCTGAGCCAAGCGACGGTGCTGGTGAGGAGCTGAGCGATGGCGGCGACGCCGCTGCGGACCCGGCGACTGGTGTTGCGGCCGCTGGAGCTGGCCGATGTGCCGCGGCTGGCCGAGGTGTTCGCCGATCCGGACACCTCGCGCTGGCTCGGGCGGGATCTGTCCAGGCCCGAGGCGGTGCGGGAGTGGGCTGAGGAGCGGACCTCGGCCGGGTATCCCGAGGGCATGGGATATCTGACGTTCCTGCTCGACGGGGCCGTCATCGGCTACGGGCACCTGCGGCCCTCGCACGAACTGCCCGCGCCCGCGGTGGAGACCGGCTGGTCCATCGGGCGGGCGCACTGGGGACTCGGACTGGCGGGGGAGGCGGCGCGGGCGTTGCTGGACCACGGGTTCGAGGGTTTGGGGTTACCCGCGGTGTGGGCGCTGGTGCGGCCGGAGAACGCGCCGAGTTTGCGGCTGGCCGGGCGGCTCGGGTTCGTCGAGGTGGCCTCGGGGGTGCATTACGGGGCTGAGCACCGGGTGCTGGTTCGGCTGGGGGAGAACACGCCGCGAGCGGGTGCGCTGTCCCGGCGCTGACCGGCGGGAACGAGTGGGAACCGGCCGCGGTAGGTCGAGGCGGATGGCCGAGTGGGTGGGCGGCGTGGCCGACGGGCCCGATGGCTTGAGCGGGCGGGCGTCACGGCCAGGCTGAGCTGGGCGGGCTGCGGGCGGTCTGGTCAGGCTGAGCCGGGCTGGCTGAGACGGGCGAGTCGGGCTGGCTGAGCTGGGCGTTGCGGTCAGGCTGGGCCGGGTGGCTGGGCGGCCGGGGTTTGGGGGCGGCGGCCGAGCAGGGTGCCCAGGAGGGCTGGGCCGGCGATCAGCAGGGCGGTGAAGGCGGCGCCGCCGGTCATCGCGGTGCCCAGGGACTCCAGGCCGGTGGCGTCTACCAGGGCGGATTGGGCCAGGACGCCCAGGAGGCCGGCTATCGGGCCTGCCAGGAGGCCGGTGTAGAACCAGGTCATCGCGCAGGCCGGTCTGCGGCGGCCGTCGACCGTGCCCCAGGCCAGGACCAGGGCGACCAGGAAACCCAGGGTGAGAGTCTGGGTCAGGGTGGTGGCCGGGGGGTTGTGGACGCGGATGGCGGCTACCGCGGTCTGCGCGGCGGCGTGCAGCACCGCCAGCACCAATCCCCGCCACACCCAGCTCCGCATGAGGGCGCACAGTATCGGGCGGGCCCCGTAGGCTCCACTCATGCCCGAGTCGCACGCCCGTCGTCGTGCTGCCCTGCGTGCTGAACTGCGCGCCCGGCGGTTGGACGCCATGCTGGTCACCAACCTGCTCAACGTCCGCTACCTCACCGGGTTCACCGGGTCCAACGCCGCCCTGCTGGTCTCGGCCGAGGATGAGGCCGCGGACGAACGCGGCACCGTCTTCTGCACCGACGGGCGCTACCTCACCCAGTCCTCGGCCCAGGTCCCCGACCTGGAACGGCTGATCGAGCGGCCCTGCGACGTGGCCTTGCTCGCCGGTGTCCAGGGCGGGCGGGTCGGGTTCGAGAGCCATCACGTGACCGTGGACGGCTTCGACCTGCTGGCGGCGGCCGGCGAACGGGTCGAGCTGGCCAGGGCGCCGAGGCTGGTCGAGCAACTGCGGCTGGTCAAGGACGAGGACGAGGTGGAGGCGCTGCGGATGGCCTGCGCGGCCGCCGACCGGGCCCTGGCCGACCTCATCTCGCACGGCGGGCTGCGGCCCGGCCGCACCGAGAAGGAGGTGGGGCGGGAGCTGGAGGACCGGATGGCCGAACACGGCGCCGCCGGACCCTCCTTCGAGACCATCGTGGCCGCCGGGGCCAACTCCGCGGTGCCGCACCACCGGCCCACCGACGCCGTGCTGATCACCGGTGACCTGGTCAAACTCGATTTCGGCGCCCGGGTCGGCGGCTACCACTCCGACATGACCCGCACCCTCGTGCTGGGCCGGGCCGCGGACTGGCAGCGGGAGCTGTACGACCTGGTCGCGGCCGCGCAGGCGGCCGGACGGGACGCGCTCGCGCCGGGGGTCGAGGTCGCCGCGGTGGACGCCGCGGCGCGCGCGGTGATCGAGGCCGCGGGGCACGGCGAACGCTTCCTGCACGGTCTCGGGCACGGTGTCGGACTTGAGATCCACGAGGCTCCGAGCCTGTCCAAGCTCGGCGTAGGTACACTGACCGCCGGCATGGCGGTCACCGTCGAACCTGGCGTGTACCTGTCCGGTCGGGGTGGTGTCCGCATCGAGGACACGCTCGTGGTGCGCGAGGGCGCGCCCGAGCTGCTCACCCTGACCACCAAGGATCTCGTGGTCGTCTAGCCGCACGAACCTCGTTCACGACAACAGGAGAACCCACCACCGTGGCCACGACCAACGACCTCAAAAACGGACTGGTGCTGAAGATCGAGGACCAGCTCTGGACGGTCGTCGAGTTCCAGCACGTCAAGCCGGGCAAGGGCCCCGCGTTCGTGCGGACCAAGCTCAAGCACGTGCTGACCGGCAAGGTGGTGGACAAGACCTTCAACGCGGGTGTGAAGGTCGAGACCGCCACTGTCGACCGCCGGGAGATGACCTACCTCTACCGCGACGGCGAGCAGTTCGTCTTCATGGACCTGGACACCTACGACCAGATCCCGGTGGAGGAGGTGACCGTCGGCGACGCGGCCAAGTACCTGCTGGAGAACGCCAACGCCATGGTCGCCTCGCACGAGGGATCGCCGCTGTTCGTGGAGCTGTCCGCCTCGGTCGAGCTGATCATCCAGCACACCGACCCCGGCCTGCAGGGCGACCGCTCCACCGGCGGGACCAAGCCCGCCATCCTGGAGACCGGCGCGGAGATCCAGGTCCCGCTGTTCGTCTCCACCGGCGAGAAGGTCAAGGTGGACACCCGGGACGGGCGCTACCTCGGTCGCGTCAACTCCTGATGGGCGCCAGGAGCAAAGCCCGCAAACGCGCTGTCGACGTCCTTTTCGAGGCCGATCAGCGCGACCTCGACCCGGTCACGCTGCTCTCCGGCCGGGTCGGCTCGCCCGACGTGCCACCGGTCAACGACTACACGGTCACCCTGGTGGAAGGCGTCACCAGTCACCGTGACCGCATCGACGAACTGATCATCGAGCACTCCGAGGGCTGGTCGCTGTCCCGGATGCCCGCGGTCGACCGCGCGGTGCTGCGCCTGGGCCTGTTCGAGCTGCTCTGGGCCACCGATGTGCCGGACGCGGTCGCCATCGACGAGGCGATCGAACTCGCCAAGGCGCTGTCCACCGACGATTCGCCGCGTTTCGTCAACGGCGTGCTCGGCCGGATCGCCGGTATCGCCGATCACCTACGCGCGGCCAACAACGGCTGAGCCGCCGCAACAACGGAACACAGACCGCGGGGCGTCCCTGATCAGGGACGCCCCGCGGTGTTGTCAGCTCGTGCAGGGGGACGGGCGCTGATCGGGGGCCGCGGCGGGGGAGGGACCGCACCGCGGCCGGAACTCCGGAAACACCGCACTGCCTGGGTTGGTGGGTGGTTCCACGACAACCACCCACCCTCCTCGCTCAGTCTTCCTTGGCCGGACGGGCCTCGGGCGGCAGCACGCCCCAGTCGATCAGCTGTTCGGTCAGCTCACCGGGGGACATGTCGTAGATGATGGCCAGCGAGCGCAGGTCCTCGGTGCGGATGGAGAGCACCTTGCCGTTGTAGTCCCCGCGCTGGCTCTGGATGGTGGCCGCGTACCGGGCCAGCGGCCCGACTTTCTCCGCTGGTAGTTGCTGCAACCGCTCCAGATTGATCACGATCTTGGTGGCAGGCTCGGCGCCCGAGGGCACCCGGCCCTCCGGCAGCAGTTCCGCCACCGGGACGCCGTAGAAGTCGGCCAGTTCTGCCAGTTTCTGCACCGTGACGGCCCGGTCCCCGCGCTCATAGGAGCCGACGACAACGGCCTTCCAGCGACCGCCCGACTTCTGCTCCACGCCATGCAGGGACAGGCCCTGCTGCTGGCGGATCGCGCGGAGCTTGGCACCCAGCGCCTTGGCGTAGTCGCCCATGTGGCGGTTCTCCGTTCGTTCGCCCCGTCAGCCGGTACCACTTACCGCGGGGAAAGCTCAGATCAATACGGAGAGTAATGGTTACTCGTCGAAGTCACCAGGTCAAGCTGATCTCGTTGCGGCATGCGGGCGAGCGGGGCGCAACCACCCGGATGGTTGACCCTTCGCACGTCATCGCCCCAGTTGAGCGGGCAGTAACCAGTCCTGTGTCAGCCCGTGAGCAAGTTGGTGACGGCGTGTCGTTCACCCTGCGGTCATTCGGGTGACGACCGGTCTTAGCCCGTTGGCTCCTCGTGCCCGCCAGAGTTCGATAACACATCTAGACCACTTCGAAGGAGGATGCATGCGGCTACCACTGCGTCGCTCGGCGGGGGCGATCGCTGCGGCGATCGGGCTACTGCTCACCGCGATCTCACCTGCCGCCGCGGTCAGCCCGGCGCCCAAGGTGCTGGTCATCGGCATCGACGGGCTGCTGGTCTCCCGGATCGCCGACGCCACCGCGCCCACCCTGCAGGGACTCCAGCGCACCGGCACCGAGGCGCGCAGCCTGCTCTACGCCAACCCGATGGCCGCCACCTCCTCCGGCCCCGGCTGGTCCACCATCCTCACCGGCGCCTGGCCGGACCAGCACGGCGTCAAGGAGAACTCCTTCGCAGGCAACCGCCTCGCCGAGTATCCCGACTGGCTCAGCCGGGTTGAAGCCGCCGATCCGGGCAAGGACACCTGGGCCGCGATGGACTGGAAGCCGATCGGCGACCGCGTCATCGGCGACAAGATCGACACCAAGATCGTCCTCGATGGCGACCGGGACGGCTACGTCGCGCACGACGCCACCATCGTCCAGCGCGCCGAAGCGCATCTGCGCAACGACCGGGCCGACGCCTCCTTCGTCTACCTCGGCCAGCAGGACATCGTCGGGCACAACAAGGGCGCGGCCAGCCCCGAGTATCTGGCCGAACTGGCCCGGATGGACGGCTACGTCAAGCGACTCCTGGACGCCGTCGCCGCGCGAAGCAGCCGCGCGGAGGAGAAGTGGCTGGTCATGATCACCACCGACCACGGCCACACCCCCGGCGGCGGCCACGGCGGACCCAGCCTGGATGAGCGCTCCACCTTCATCCTGGCCACCGGCGACGGCGTGCCGGCCGCCAAGCCTCGCACCACCCGCCTGGTCGACCTCGCGCACACCGCGCTCACCCACCTCGCCGTCACCCCCGACGCCAAGCTGGCAGGCCGCTCGCTGTTCGCGCCGGTCACCGACCCGTTCGAGACCGCCCAGCTCAAGCCCGCGCAGACGGAGAACATCCCGGCCTCGGTGCTCGGCTGGACCCAGCAGCTGCCCAGCGGCTGGAGCGTGGACAACGCGGCCCAGCCCGGCGGCGGCGTGCCCGAGTGGCGGGGCTGGACCCTGACCACCGACGCGTTCTGGTCCTCCGCGCAGACCGGGCAGAACCGGGAGACCTTCGTCCGCGGCCGCGGCGTGATCGCGGTCGCCGACTCCGACGAGTGGGCCGACACCGCCGACGCCACCGGCAAGAAGTTCGACTCCACCCTCTGGACCCCGACCGAGGGCGGGACCGGCGGCAAGCTCCGGGTCGACCTCACGCACTACTACCGGCAGGAAGGCGGCCAGCTCGCCCAGCTTCTTCTGCAGGTTGACGGCGGCACGCCGGTCGAGGTCCGGAAGTGGACCGCGGACACCCCCGGTGGGCGGGAATCAGTGACCGTGCCACTACCCAGCGGCGCCAAAAACGCCCGGATCGGGCTACGACTGGCCGGCGTGAACAACTGGTACTGGGCGGTAGACGAGGTTTCTGTCACTCGGCAGCCCTGAAACTACTGATGGGGACCGGCGGTGCTTCGCCGGTCCCCATCTTGTTTGTTACCGTGCGGACACATCCTTTAAGGACCCGTCCCGTGAGGCGGAGAAGGAGGTCATCCTCGTGCCACGCCCCGAGCGGGGTGGCGCGGCGGATCCGGCCGGAGAGCGCGAACTGCTCTCGGTCGGCGATGTCGCGCGCACCATCGCCCGCATGGCCCACCAGGTCATCGAGAAAACCGCGCTGGACGCCGCGGGCAGCGCGCCCGTCGCGCTGCTCGGCATCCACACCCGCGGCGCGCCCCTGGCCCGTCGGCTCGCCGAACGCATCGCCGACTTCAGCGGCGTCGAGGTCGAGCTGGGCTCCCTGGACGTCACCCTCTACCGCGACGACCTGCGCCGCCGCCCCAACCGGCCCCTAGAGCGCACTCGGCTGCCCGAGACCGGCATCGACGACCACCTGGTGATCCTGGTCGACGACGTGCTCTTCTCCGGCCGCACCATCCGGGCCGCCCTGGACGCGCTGCGCGATCACGGCCGACCCGCCGCCGTGCAACTGGCCGTGCTCGTCGACCGCGGCCACCGCGAACTCCCCATCCGGGCCGACTACGTCGGCAAGAACGTGCCGACCTCCCGCAGCGAGGAGGTCGCCGTGCTGTTGTCCGAAGTGGACGGACGGGACGCGGTCGTGCTGCGCCGGAGCGAAGAAGGAGACTCCCAGCGGTGAAGCACCTGCTGACCACCGCGACGCTGGAACCGAGCTGGGCCACCACGCTGCTCGACACCGCCGCGGAACTCAAGAAGACCCTGCTGGGCCGCGAGGTCCGCAAACTGCCCACCCTGCGCGGGCGCACCGTGCTCACCCTGTTCTACGAGAACTCCACCCGCACCAGGGTCTCCTTCGAGGTCGCCGGCAAGTGGATGAGCGCCGACGTGGTCAACGTCTCGGCCAGCGCCTCCTCGGTGAACAAGGGCGAATCCCTGCGCGACACCGCGCTCACCCTGGCCGCCATCGGCGCGGACTGCGTGATCATCCGGCACCCGGCCTCCGGCGCCGCGCACCGCCTGGCGACCTGGCTGGAGGGCACCGGCACCGCGGTGATCAACGCCGGTGACGGCATGCACGAACACCCCACCCAGGCCCTCCTGGACGCCGCCACACTGCGCGAGCGGCTCGGCGACCTGGCGGGCAAGCGGATCGGGATCGTCGGCGACCTGCTGCACAGCCGGGTCGCCCGCTCCAACGTGCACCTGCTGCGCACCCTTGGCGCCGAGGTCGTCCTGGTCGCCCCGCCCACCCTGGTGCCGGCCGGGGTCGAGCAGTGGGGCGTGCCGGTCAGCTACGACCTGGACGCCGAACTGCCCGCGCTGGACGCGGTCATGCTGCTGCGGGTGCAGGCCGAACGCATGCTCGGCGGGGGCGGGCCCGCCGGCCCTGGAGGCAATTTCTTCCCCTCCGCCAAGGAATATTCAATCGCCTACGGCCTCAACGAGGCCCGGCTGCGGATGCTGCCCGAACACGCGGTCGTGCTGCATCCCGGCCCGATGCTGCGCGGCATGGAGATCGCCTCCGCGGTCGCCGACTCGCCCCGCGCGGCCATCACCGACCAGGTCAGCAACGGAGTGCACATGAGGATGGCGGTTCTGTACCACTTGCTCGCCGGAGAGGAGGCCGTCGCGTGACCACCCTGATCAAGGGCGCCCGGCTCTACGGCGCGGGCGAACCCGTGGACCTGCTCATCCGCGACGGCGTGATCGAGACCATCGGCGCCGACCTCAGCGCTCACGGCGCCGAGATCGTCGAGGCCCAGGGCCAGGTGCTGCTGCCCGGTTTCGTCGACCTGCACGTGCACCTGCGCGAACCCGGCCGCGAGGACACCGAGACCATCGCCACCGGCTCCGCCGCGGCCGCGCTCGGCGGCTACACCGCGGTCTTCGCCATGGCCAACACCGACCCGGTCGCCGACAACGCGCTCATCGTCGAACACGTCCACGCCGAGGGGAAGCGGGTCGGCCTGGTCGACGTGCACCCGGTCGGCGCGGTCACCGTCGGCCTGGCAGGCGCCAAACTCGCCGAACTCGGCACCATGGCCAAGTCCAAGGCGAACGTGCGGATGTTCAGCGACGACGGGCACTGCGTGCACGACCCCCTGATCATGCGGCGGGCGCTGGAGTACAGCAAGGCACTGGACGCGGTGATCGCCCAGCACGCCGAGGAGCCCCGGCTCACCGTCGGCGCGCAGGCCCACGAAGGGGAGAACGCGGCCCGGCTCGGCCTCCAGGGCTGGCCCGCCGCGGCCGAAGAGTCCATTGTGGCCCGTGACTGCCTGCTCGCCCAGCACGCCGGGGCGCGCCTGCACATCTGCCACGTCTCCACCGCGGGGACCGTGGACGTGCTGCGCTGGGCCAAACAGCGCGGCACCCAGGTCTCCGCCGAGGTCACCCCGCACCACCTGCTGCTCACCGACGACCGGCTGGACACCTTCGACCCGGTCAACAAGGTCAACCCGCCCCTGCGCGCCGCCAGTGACGCGCAGGCGCTGCGGCAGGCGCTGGCCGAGGGTGTGGTCGACTGCGTGGCCACCGACCACGCCCCGCACGCGGTGCAGGACAAGGACTGCGAGTGGGCCGCCGCCCGCCCCGGCATGCTCGGCCTGCAGACCGCGCTCTCCGTCATCGCCAGAACCATGGTGGAGACCGGGCTGCTGGACTGGCGCGGCGTGGCCAGGGTGATGAGCGAACGCCCCGCCGCCATCGCCGGACTGCCCGACCAGGGCCGCCCACTGGCGCAGGGCGAACCGGCCAACCTGGTGCTCGTCGACCCCGAGGCCCGCTGGACCGTGCGCGGCCGCGAGTTCGCCAGCATCGCCGCCAACACCCCCTTCGAAGGCATGGAGCTGCCCGCCAGGGTCGTGCTCACCATGCTGCGCGGCGAGATCACCGCCGCCGACGGGAAGGCGCGCGCCTGATGCGGATCCTGCTCACCCTGGCCATGATCGCGCTGATCCTGTTGTGCGCCTACGGCATGCTGCACGGCTGGCGCAAGCGATCCCGCCGCCAGGCCGCCGAACTGCCCCCGTTCCCCGCCGCCCCGGCCGGACTGTCCACAGTGGAACCACTGCTGCCGCCGGAGACCGGTGTCTACGTCGGCACCACCGCGGCGGAGAACTGGGTCGACCGCATCACCGTCGCCGACATCGGCCACCGCGCCGAGGCCACGGCCACCCTCTACCCCGAGGGCTTGCTCCTCGACCGCATCGGCGCCAGTCCACTGTGGATCGACGCCGGCACGATCCGCGACGCCCGCACCGCACGCGGGCTGGCCGGCAAGGTCGTCGGGAACAACGGACTGCTGGTGATCACCTGGGCACACGGGGAACACCTGCTGGACACCGGTTTCCGCGGTGACGACAAAACCGGCTACTCCGACTGGATCGCCGCAATCACACAAAGGAAGGCAGCCAATGAGTCCGCGTAACGCCGCCGTGCTCGTGCTGGAAGACGGCAGAACCTTCCGTGGCGAGGCCTACGGCGCCACCGGCGCCTCGCTGGGCGAGGTCGTCTTCTCCACCGCCATGACCGGCTACCAGGAAACCCTCACCGACCCGTCCTACCACCGGCAGATCGTGGTGCAGACCGCGCCGCAGATCGGCAACACCGGGTGGAACGACGAGGACGACGAGTCCAGCCGGATCTGGGTCGCCGGGTACGTCGTGCGCGACCCCGCGCGGACCCCGTCCAACTGGCGCTCGAAGCGCTCCCTGGACGAAGAACTCGTCAACCAGCACATCGTCGGCATCGCCGGGGTGGACACCCGCACGCTGACCCGGCACATCCGGGACCGCGGGGCCATGCGCGCCGGGATCTTCTCCGGCGACGGACTCGCCGACACCGAGGCGCTCGTCCAGCGCGTCCGGCAGGCCCCCGCGATGGCGGGTGCCGACCTGGCCGGGGACGTCACCACCGCGCAGACCTACGTGGTCCCGGCGCTGGGGGAGAAGAAGTTCACCGTGGCCGCCCTGGACCTGGGCATCAAGGCCAACACGCCGCGGATGATGTCCGCCCGCGGCATCGAGACGCACGTGCTGCCACTGGGCTCGGGCATCGAGGACATCCTCGCGCTCAACCCGGACGGGGTGTTCCTGTCCAACGGGCCCGGCGACCCGGCCACCGCCGAGCACGCCGTCGCGGTCACCCGCGAGGTGCTGCGCCGCAAGCTGCCGCTGTTCGGCATCTGCTTCGGCAACCAGATCCTCGGCCGTGCGCTGGGCCGCGGCACCTACAAGATGCGCTACGGGCACCGGGGCATCAACATCCCGGTCATCGACGTGGCCACCGGCAAGGTCGCCATCACCGCGCAGAACCACGGCTTCGCCGTCGAGGGAACCCCCGGCGAACGGTTCGACTCCGAGTTCGGCGCGGCGATGATCAGCCACTACTGCCCCAACGACGACACCGTGGAAGGCCTGCGCGCACTCGACGTGCCCGCCTTCAGCGTCCAGTACCACCCCGAGGCCGCGGCCGGACCGCACGACGCGGCCCCGCTCTTCGACGAGTTCGTGAACCTCATGGCCGACAAGGACGGGAACAACTGATGCCGAAACGCACCGACATCAAGCACGTCCTGGTGATCGGGTCCGGCCCGATCGTCATCGGCCAGGCCTGCGAGTTCGACTACTCCGGCACCCAGGCGTGCCGGGTGCTGCGGGAGGAGGGCCTGCGTGTCTCGCTGGTCAACTCCAACCCGGCCACCATCATGACCGACCCGGAGTTCGCCGACGCCACCTACGTCGAGCCGATCACCCCGGAGTTCGTGGAGAAGGTCATCGCCAAGGAACGCCCGGACGCGATCCTGGCCACCCTGGGCGGGCAGACCGCGCTCAACACCGCCATCGCGCTGCACGAGCGCGGCACCCTGGACAAGTACCAGGTCGAGCTGATCGGCGCCGACATCGACGCCATCCAGCGCGGTGAGGACCGGCAGAAGTTCAAGGACATCGTCGCCTCCATCGGCGGCGAGACCCCGCGCAGCCGGGTCTGCAACACCATGGACGAGGTCCGCTCCACCGTCGCCGAACTCGGCCTGCCGGTGGTCATCCGGCCCTCCTTCACCATGGGCGGCCTGGGCTCGGGCATGGCCTACACCCAGGACGAGCTGGAACGCCTGGCCGCCACCGGCCTCGCGGAGAGCCCGGTCACCGAGGTGCTCATCGAGGAGAGCGTGCTCGGCTGGAAGGAGTACGAACTCGAACTCATGCGCGACCACCGGGACAACGTGGTCGTCATCTGCTCCATCGAGAACATCGACCCGATGGGCGTGCACACCGGCGACTCGGTCACCGTCGCCCCGGCGATGACCCTGACCGACCGCGAGTACCAGCACATGCGCGATGTCGGCATCGACGTGCTGCGCGCGGTGGGCGTGGAGACCGGCGGCTGCAACATCCAGTTCGCCATCCACCCCCAGACCGGCCGCATGGTCGTCATCGAGATGAACCCCCGGGTCTCCCGCTCCAGCGCGCTGGCCTCCAAGGCCACCGGCTTCCCGATCGCCAAGATCGCCGCCAAGCTGGCCATCGGCTACACCCTGGACGAGATCCGCAACGACATCACCAAGGAGACCCCGGCCTCCTTCGAGCCGACCCTGGACTACGTGGTGGTCAAGGTCCCCCGGTTCGCCTTCGAGAAGTTCCCCGGCGCCGACCCCACGCTGACCACCACCATGAAGAGCGTCGGCGAGGCCATGTCCATCGGCCGCAACTTCACCGAGGCCCTCGGCAAGGCACTGCGCTCGATGGAGACCAAGGCCGCCGGGTTCTGGACCCGCCCCGACCCGGAGAACGCCACCCTGGCCGAGACCCTGCGGAAGCTGGAACGCGGCCACGACGGGCGGCTCTACACCGTCGACCTCGCGCTGCGCCTGGGCGCCACCGTCGAGCAGGTGCACGAGGCCTCCGGCATCGACCCCTGGTTCGTCGACCAGATCGCCTCCCTGGTCGAACTGCGCGCGGAGATCCTGGCCGCGCCGGTGCTCGACGAGCCGCTGCTGCGCCGGTCCAAGCGGGCCGGGCTGTCCGACCGCCAGATCGCCGCGCTGCGCGACGAGCTGGCCGGCGAGGACGGCGTGCGCACCCTGCGGCACCGGCTCGGTGTGCGGCCGGTCTACAAGACGGTGGACACCTGTGCCGCCGAGTTCGCCGCGCAGACCCCGTACCACTACTCCGCCTACGAGCTGGACCCCGACGCCGAATGCGAGGTCGCCCCGCAGCCGGACAAGCCCAAGGTGCTCATCCTGGGCTCCGGGCCCAACCGGATCGGCCAGGGCATCGAGTTCGACTACTCCTGCGTGCACGCCGCGCTCGCCCTGCGCGAGGCCGGCTACGAGACCGTCATGGTCAACTGCAACCCGGAGACCGTCTCCACCGACTACGACACCTCCGACCGGCTCTACTTCGAGCCGCTCACCTTCGAGGACGTCCTGGAAGTGGTGCACTCCGAGCAGCGCTCCGGCACCGTCGCGGGCGTGATCGTGCAGCTGGGCGGGCAGACCCCGCTCGGCCTGGCGCAGAAGCTCACCGACGCGGGCGTGCCGGTGGTGGGCACCCCCGCCGGGGCCATCCACCTGGCCGAGGACCGCGGCGCCTTCGGCGACGTGCTGGTCGGCGCCGGTCTCCCGGCCCCCAAGTACGGCACCGCGACCAGCTTCACCGGCGCGAAGAAGATCGCCGACGAGATCGGCTACCCGGTCCTGGTGCGGCCCTCCTACGTGCTCGGCGGGCGCGGCATGGAGATCGTCTACGACGAGCAGTCCCTGGCCGGCTACATCGCCCGCGCCACCGAGGTCAGCCCCGAACACCCGGTGCTGGTGGACCGCTTCCTCGACGACGCCATCGAGATCGACGTGGACGCGCTCTGCGACGGCGCCGAGGTCTACCTCGGCGGCGTGATGGAGCACATCGAGGAAGCGGGCATCCACTCCGGCGACTCCGCCTGCGCGCTGCCGCCGATCACCCTGGGCCGCACCGACATCGAGGCGGTCCGCCGCTCCACCGAGGCCATCGCCCGCGGCATCGGCGTGCGCGGCCTGCTCAACGTGCAGTACGCGCTCAAGGACGACGTGCTCTACGTCCTGGAGGCCAACCCGCGCGCCTCCCGCACCGTCCCGTTCGTCTCCAAGGCCACCGCGGTGCCCCTGGCCAAGGCGGCGGCCAGGGTGATGCTCGGCGCGAAGATCTCCGAACTGCGCACCGAGGGCATGCTCCCGGCCACCGGCGACGGGGCCGAACTGCCCGCCGACGCGCCGGTCGCGGTCAAGGAGGCCGTGCTGCCCTTCCACCGCTTCCGCACCCCCGAGGGCAAGGGCGTGGACTCGCTGCTCGGCCCGGAGATGAAGTCCACCGGCGAGGTCATGGGCATCGACACCTCCTTCGGCAAGGCCTTCGCCAAGTCCCAGGCCGCCTCCTACGGCTCCCTGCCCACCAGCGGCAAGGTGTTCGTCTCGGTGGCCAACCGGGACAAGCGGGCCATGGTCTTCCCGATCAAGCGACTGGCCGACCTCGGGTTCGAAATCCTTGCCACCGAGGGCACCGCCGAGGTGCTCCGGCGCAACGGCATCCCCTGCACCGTGGTACGCAAGCACTTCGAGGAGCGCGGCGAGGCCGTCGGCGGCGACATCGTCGAACTCATCAACGCCGGCGGCGTGGACATGGTCATCAACACCCCCTACGGCAACTCCGGGCCGCGCATCGACGGCTACGAGATCCGCACCGCCGCGGTCGCCAAGGACATCCCGTGCATCACCACCGTGCAGGGCGCTGCCGCCGCCGTACACGGCATCGAGGCCCTCATCAGGGGCGATATCGAGGTCCGGCCGCTGCAGGCGCTCCAGGCGGCGCTCAAGGACGCCCGGTGAAGGCGAGCTTCGGCGCGCGGCTGAGCACAGCGGTCTCCGCCAGGGGACCGCTGTGCGCGGGCATCGACCCGCACCCCGCCCTGCTCGCCGACTGGGGCCTGACCGCCGACGTGGCCGGGCTGGAACGGTTCGCGCTGACCGCGGTGGAGGCCCTGGCGGGCGAGGTGGCCGTGCTCAAGCCGCAGGCCGCCTTCTTCGAGGCCTACGGCTCCCGGGGCATGGCAGTACTCGAACGGGTGATTGCGGAGGGCAGGGCGGCGGGCGCGCTGGTGCTCGTGGACGCCAAACGGGGCGATATCGGGTCCACGATGGCCGCCTATGCCGCCGCATATCTGACCGAAGGTTCACCTTTGGCGGGCGACGCGGTGACACTTTCGCCGTATTTGGGATTCGGTTCTCTGGACCCGGCCGTGCGCGCGGCGACGGAAAACGGCAGCGGAATTTTCGCGCTCGCGCTCACATCCAACCCGGAGGCGCGCACCGTCCAGTCCGCCCGCACCGCGGACGGCAAAACGATCTCACAGTCCATTGTGGACTCGGCGGCGGAGGTCAACTCCGGGGCCGATCCACTGGGTGGGATCGGCGTGGTCATCGGGGCCACCGTCGGCCGTCACGGACTGGAGTTGTCGCAGCTCAACGGCCCAATCCTGGCGCCGGGCTACGGCGCCCAGGGAGCCGGACCGGCCGAGCTGAAGGCGGTGTTCGGGGACGCGCTGCCGCACGTCCTGCCGGCCAGTTCGCGGGACATCCTGAAGCACGGACCGGACGTCGCAGCACTTCGCGGGGCTGTGCGCCGGACCCAGCGGGAGGTGGCCGCGCTGTCCTCCGTGTGACCTACAAGATCGGGGCGACCAACCGCGGCGGGTGGCGTCAACCCGGTCTGAGCTGGTAGTAGTTGCGGCCGGTGCCAGATGCGGCCGACGAGAACGGCGTCCCGAACTGGGTACGAAACCAGGCCGGAACCGAAAATTTTCGAAGGACGACATCGAACCAAGTCCGTCGCGAGAACGACGACCCGGCGCACGGGATTCAGCCCCCAGGCTGATTTCCGGCGGAGGACGGGCCTACTCCAGCACCACTCGGCGTAGAGAATCCGGACCCGCGTTGTGCCGAGTCGGAAGCCCTCGGTACGGTCGCGGCACCTTTCCTAGAGGACACCCCACATACGGAGGAATAACGTGGCCCTTCCCCAGCTGACCGAGGAGCAGCGGGCCGCAGCGTTGGAGAAGGCGGCTGCGGCTCGTCGTGCCCGCGCGGAGCTCAAGGAGCGCCTCAAGCGCGGCGGCACCAACCTCAAGGACGTGCTCAAGGCCGCGGAGACCGACGAGGTCCTGGGCAAGATGAAGGTCTCGGCCCTTCTTGAGGCCCTTCCCGGCGTTGGCAAGGTTCGCGCCGCTCAGATCATGGAGCGGTTGGAGATCGCGGCGAGTCGTCGTCTTCGTGGACTCGGTGACCGGCAGCGCAAGGCGCTGCTGACCGAGTTCAGCGCCGAGTGACCGACTCAACAACCACGAGGGGCCGGCTGGTAGTACTGGCCGGCCCTTCGGGCGTCGGTAAGAGCAGCGTGGTCGGGCGGCTGCGCAAGATCATGCCCGGCTTGTGGTTCAGCGTGTCCGCCACCACCAGGGCCCCGCGCCCCGGCGAGGAGGACGGCCGCGACTACCACTTCGTCACCCCGGCCGAGTTCGACCGGATGATCGCCGGGAACGAACTGCTGGAGTGGGCCGAGATCCATCGCGGCACGCACCGCTCCGGCACCCCCCGCGGCCCCGTCGAGCAGCGGCTTTCCGCAGGTGAGCCCATTCTCGTCGAGGTCGACCTGCAGGGCGCGCGGGCCATCAGGGCCGCCGCGCCCGAGGCGGTCCAGGTCTTCCTGGCCCCACCCAGCTGGGAGGTGCTCGTCGGCCGCCTGGTCGGTCGCGGCACCGAACCGGAGCACGTGGTGCGCCGCAGACTGGACACCGCGCGGGAGGAACTGGCCGCCAAGGACGAGTTCGACGTGGTGATCATCAACCACGACGTGCAACGGGCCGCCGAGGACTTGGTAACCTTGTTGACCGGCACTGATACTCATCCGGTGCGCAACACGACCGCAGGAGCATGCGAGTGAGCATCCCCACTGAGCTGGGTGTCCTGGCCGAACCGGCCAACACCCCGCTGGGCATCACCAACCCGCCGATCGACGACCTGCTTGAGAAGGTCAGCTCGAAGTACGCGCTGGTGATCTACGCCGCGAAGCGGGCCCGTCAGATCAACGACTACTACGCGCAGCTCGGCGAGGGCCTGCTCGAGTACGTCGGACCGCTGGTGGAGCCGGGCGCGCGGGAGAAGCCGCTGTCCATCGCCATGCGCGAGATCCACGCCGGTGTGCTCGAACACACCGAAGGCGAGTGAGTTACACCCCAGCAGAGCACCGGCCGCGGGTCGTGCTCGGCGTAGGTGGCGGGATCGCCGCCTACAAGGCCTGTGAGGTCCTGCGCAGGCTGACCGAGTCCGGCCACGCGGTGCGCGTGGTGCCGACCGAGGCGGCACTCCGCTTCGTCGGCGCCGCCACCTTCGAGGCACTCTCCGGGCAGCCGGTGGCCACCGGCGTGTTCACCGACGTGCCCGAGGTCCCGCACGTGCGCATCGGGCAGAGCGCCGACCTGGTCGTCGTCGCCCCCGCCACCGCGGACCTGATGGCCAAGGCCGCCGCCGGCATGGCCGACGACCTGCTCACCGGCACGCTGCTCACCGCGCGCTGCCCGGTGCTGATGGTCCCCGCCATGCACACCGAGATGTGGGAACACCCGGCCACCCAGGCCAACGTGGCCACCCTGCGCTCCCGCGGCGTGATCGTCGCCGAACCAGCCGCAGGACGGCTGACCGGCAAGGACACCGGCAAGGGCAGGCTGCCCGAGCCCAGCGAGATCGTGGCCCTGGCCACCCTGCTGCTGGAGCGCCCGGACGCGCTGCCGCGCGATCTCACCGGCCTGCGCGTGGTCATCTCCGCGGGCGGCACCCGCGAACCACTGGACCCGGTCCGGTACCTGACCAACCGGTCCTCCGGCAAACAGGGCTACGCCCTGGCCAGGGTCGCCGCCCAGCGCGGCGCCCAGGTCACCCTGATCTCCACCGTCACCGGCGGCGTGCTGAGCGACCCGGCCGGGGTCGAGGTGATCCCGGCGAGCACCGCCGAACAGCTCCGCGAGGCCGTGCTCGGTGCCGCTGAGCAGGCAGACGTGGTGGTCATGGCCGCCGCCGTCGCCGACTTCCGACCGGCAGAGTTCGTGGATCACAAAATTAAGAAAACCGAAGGTTCCGAGCCACAGCCGCTTGAACTCCGGCGAAACCCTGACATCCTGGTGGAGCTGGTCAAGGGACGACGTCCGGGTCAACTGGTCGTCGGGTTCGCCGCGGAGACTGGAGATCCAGGCGGCGACGTGCTCGACCACGCACGAGCGAAGCTCGCCCGCAAGGGTTGCGACCTGCTGGTCGTCAACGCGGTGGGCGACGGCAAGGCCTTCGAGGTCGAGCACAACCAGGGATGGCTGCTCACGGCAGACGGCGCAGAGGCGCCCATCCCACAGGGCTCGAAAGCCCGGTTCGCGTCCACAGTGTGGGACGCGATCCTGCGGCTTTCCCGCTCTGACCGCCTGTGAGCCATGCTCTGGGCACCCCCAAACTAAGCTACTTAGCCGTACCTAACTTGTCTCCAGGGGAGAACCGTGAGCCAGAACAGCCGTCTCTTCACCAGTGAGTCCGTGACCGAAGGGCACCCGGACAAGATCTGCGACGCCATCAGCGACTCGATCCTCGACGGTCTGCTGTCCAAGGACCCGCGCAGCCGGGTCGCGGTGGAGACGCTCATCACCACTGGCCAGGTGCACGTCGCGGGCGAGGTGACCACCGAGGCCTACGCCGACATCCCGACCATCGTGCGGGAGAAGATCCTGGAGATCGGCTACGACTCCTCGGCCAAGGGCTTCGACGGCCACTCCTGTGGCGTGAACGTGGCGATCGGCTCGCAGTCCCCGGACATCGCGCAGGGCGTGGACACCGCGCACGAGTCCCGGGTCGAGGGCGCCGAGGACGAGATCGACAAGCAGGGTGCCGGCGACCAGGGCCTGATGTTCGGCTACGCCAGCACCGACACCCCGGAGCTGATGCCGCTGCCGATCGCGCTGGCGCACCGGCTCTCCCGCCGCCTGACCAAGGTCCGCAAGGACGGCGTGCTGCCCTACCTGCGTCCCGACGGCAAGACCCAGGTCACCATCGAGTACGCCGGTGACCGCCCGGTCCGCCTGGACACCGTGGTCGTCTCCAGCCAGCACGCCGCCGACATCGACCTGGAGCAGATGCTCGCCGTCGACATCCGCGAGCAGGTCGTGCTGCCCGAGCTGGCCGGCCTGGACATCGACACCAGCGACGTCCGCCTGCTGGTCAACCCCACCGGCCGCTTCGTCATCGGCGGCCCCATGGGCGACGCGGGCCTGACCGGCCGCAAGATCATCGTCGACACCTACGGCGGCATGGCCCGCCACGGCGGCGGCGCCTTCTCCGGCAAGGACCCGTCGAAGGTCGACCGCTCCGCCGCCTACGCCATGCGCTGGGTCGCCAAGAACGTCGTCGCGGCGGGCCTGGCCACCCGCGCCGAGGTCCAGGTCGCCTACGCCATCGGCAAGGCCGCCCCGGTGGGCCTGTTCGTGGAGACCTTCGGCACCGAGAAGGTCGACCCGGAGAAGATCCAGCAGGCCATCACCCAGGTCTTCGACCTCCGCCCGGCCGCCATCATCCGCGACCTGGACCTGCTCCGCCCGATCTACGCCCCGACCGCCGCGTACGGCCACTTCGGCCGCACCGACCTGGACCTGCCGTGGGAGCGCACCGACCGCGCCGACGCCCTCAAGGCCCTCCTGGTCTGAGCTTGACCACAGCGAACGGCCGGGCCGCCCACAGGCAGCCCGGCCGTTCGCTATGCCCGCCGTGTTGGCCGATCTCGTACGCCGAGTTGGCCCAAGTGGTACGGGTCGTTGGCCCAACTGGGACACCGAGTTGGCCCAAGTCGGCGGACGGCGGTCCGTAACGGCCACCGTGGCGTACAAGTTCGGCCAACGTGGCGTACGACAACCGCCAAGACCCCGTACGACAACGGCCAACACGCCGAGGGTTCGAGACACCCGCCGGAGTGTTGGCCGTTGTCGTACGCCTGGTTGGCCGTTGTTGTCCACTGTGGACCTCGGCGGGGCGGGTGGTGGCACTGGCGGGCGATCTTGGGCGGGCGATGCCGGGGTGCGGCGGCTCGTCTGATAGACCAGGTGGGTGGGCAAACCAGGCGGGTACCGACGGGGCGAACAGCAGCCCGCCGCCATCGAACCGGTGGCGCGGATCTGTGTGGACGTCCCGCTCGCGCACCTGGACCGGCCCTTCGACTACCTGGTGCCGGACAAGTTCGCCGAGGACGCGGTGCCCGGGTGCCGGGTGCGGGTGCGCTTCGCCGGGCAACTGGTGGACGGGTTCGTGCTGGAGCGGGTCGCGGAGTCCGGGCACCAGGGCAAACTGGCCTACCTGGAGCGGGTGACCTCGGCCGAACCGGTGCTGTCGCCGGAGATCCTCAGCCTGGCGCGGGCGGTGGCCGACCGGTACGCGGGCACCCTGATCGACGTGTTGCGGCTGGCCATTCCGCCGCGGCACGCCAAGGCCGAGGCCGCGGAGCCGCGGGAGGCCGCGCCGCCGCCGGAACCCCCCGACCCGGCCGGGTGGGCGCGGTATCCGCGGGGCGGGGCGTTCCTGGAGGCGTTGCGGGGGGCGCGGCCGGCGCACGCGGTGTGGCAGGCGCTGCCGGGGGAGGACTGGCCCGCGCGGCTGGCCGAGGCGGCGGCGCAGGTCGCGGCGGCCGGGCGGGGCGCGGTGCTGGTGGTGCCCGATCACCGGGACCTGGCGCGGGTGCACGCGGCCTGTGTGCGGGTGCTGGGCGAGGCCGGGGTGGTGGCGCTGGCCGCCGACCTGGGGCCCTCGGAGCGGTACAAGCGGTGGCTGGCGGTGCGGCGCGGCGCGGTCAAGGTCGTGGTGGGCACTAGGGCGGCGGCGTTCGCGCCGGTGGCCGACCCCGGCCTGGTGGTGGTGTGGGACGACGGGGACGACCTCCATGCCGACCAGCGGATGCCCTACCCGCACACCAGGGACGTGCTGATGCTGCGCGCGCACGCCAGCGGGGCCGCGCTGCTGGTCGCCGGATTCGCCAGGACCGCCGAGGCCGCGCTGCTGGTGCGCACGGGCTGGGCGCACGAGATCGTGGCCGCCAGGGAACAACTGCGGGCCGCCGCGCCACGGGTCACCTCCATCGGCGAGGACGACCGCCAAGAGGAGCGGGACCCGGCCGCGCGGGCCGCCCGGCTGCCCTCGGTGGCCTTCGCCGCCGCCCGCGAGGCCCTCGCCGCCGGACTGCCGGTGCTGGTGCAGGTGCCGCGCCGGGGCTATGTGCCCGCGCTGGCCTGCGGTGGCTGCCGGGCCCCGGCCCGCTGCCGCCGCTGCTCCGGACCACTCGCGCTGCCCGCCGGTGGCGAGGACGTGCCCCGGCCGGCCGCCTGCCGCTGGTGTGGCGCGGCCGAGGCCGGATTCTCTTGCCCCGCTTGCGGATCGCGGCGGCTGCGGTTCGTCGTGGTCGGCGCCAAACGCACCGCCGAGGAACTCGGCCGGGCCTTCCCCGGCTTCCCGGTGCGCACCTCCGGCGCGGAGGAAGTGCTGTCCGAGGTGCCGCTGAAACCGGCTCTCGTGGTGGCCACCCCGGGGGCGGAACCCTTTGTGCCGCAAGGCTATGGGGCCGCGCTGCTGCTGGACGGCTGGGCCATGCTGGCCCGCTCCGACCTGCGTGCGGGCGAGGAGGCGCTGCGCCGCTGGCTCACCGCCGCCGCCCTGGTCCGCGGCGCCGCCGAGGGCGGGCGGGTGGTGGTCATCGCCGACTCCAGCCTGCCCGTGGTGCAGGCCCTGGTCCGCTGGGACCCGGTCTGGCACGCCGAGACCGAACTGGACGCGCGCACCGAACTCGGCTTCCCACCCGCGGTGCGCATCGCCACCGTGGACGGCACCCCCGCCGCGGTCAACGAGTTCCTCGACGGCCTCACCCTGCCGCCCACCGCCCAGATCCTCGGCCCGGTCACCCTGGAGACCCGCGGTCAGGAGGAGGAACGCGAACGCGCCCTCATCCGCGCTCCGCGCACCGACGGCCGCGCCCTGGCCGCCGCCCTGCACGACGCGGTCGCCGCCCGCACCGCGCGAAAAGAGCCGGACCTGGTGCGGGTCCGGCTCGATCCCCTCGAACTGCTCTGAGGCGCTAGCGCGGGAACATCCGCCCCGAACCGATCACCTTGCCGGTCGCGTCCTTGGCGACGTAGGTGGCGGCGATGAGGTCGAACTCGGGCGAGCGCACCGGCGGACCGGTCAGCTGGGCGATGAAGGTGCCGTTCTTGACCGTGGTGCGCAGCGGCAGCTTCTTGTCAGGCAGGCTGAACTCCAGCGCCGTCACCTTGTCCATCACCCGGCCGACGAAACCGGCGACGAGGACGTCCTTGCCGTCCCCGTCCCGGACCGGCCCCACTCCCCGGTCGACGTAGAGCACGGTCTGATGGGAGACGAGCAGGCCGGGGATCTCCGGCATCGAGACTCGGTCGTTGGAGGTGAACATCCGGTTGCTCCCGGTCTGCAGGTCCCAGCCGCAGTAGGCCATCACGTCCTTGTGCCGGGCGAGCACCATCGGCTGCCGCGGCTGCGCGTACTCGGTGTACAGCGTGGGCACCAGCAGCTCCGCGTCCACCATCGGTTCGAAGTACTTCGTCCGCTCCCTCGTGATGCACTCGGCCAGCATCTTCCCGGCCTGCGAGGTGCGCTCACCCGGCGGCTGTGGCTGGTCGACCACGGTCACCATCGGCGCGGGCACCTGCTCGTACAGGACATCGCGGAACTTGCGCGTCTCCAGATCCTCGACCCCGACGTGAATCCTCGCGCCCCCTGGCAACTGCCGTGGCTCACCCGAGCGCACCCCGTAGAACAAGTCGTACGGCTCCAGCGAGGCCTTCACACCGCCCCGGGCGGTCTGGTCGACGCCGACTACGACCTTGCCGACCCCGGCCCGGACGTTGAGCGCCGAACCGCCATTCGGGGTCATCATCATCATCTTGACCTCAGTGGGGTCATCCGGGGACAGCGGCGTCTGCGGGTCGGACAGCCACACCGTGGTCTCGCTCAGCTCGCAACCGGCGATCTGCTGGCCAAGCCGCAACCCGACCTGCTTCACCCCGCCCCAGGTCATCTGGCGGCCGCCCATCCACTCCTCGCGGCGCTTCGGATACCGCTCAGCCTGCGGCGACAGCATCGCCGCCCGCCAGCACCGGTCCACCAGCGCGCGATCCGCGGTGGCCTGGTTGCCCGCCTGGAAACCGCCGGTCTGGCTCGGCGAGGTGGTCGTGCTCGGATCGTTGGCCGCGCCCTCGTCCTGCGCGGACTGCACCACCACCGCCGCGCCCACCGCGACCACCATGATCGCCGCCGCCGCGGCCAGGAACCGGCGGCCCCGGCCGTGCGGCTCGAACTCCGGGTCGTCCATCCGCATCCGCACCGTGGCGCGCATCCGGTCCTTGATGTCCTCCGGCAGCTCCCGCCGCGGAGGCAGCTCGAACTTGTCGTCCATCACAGCTCCTCCTCGACCAGGCCACGCAGTCTGCTGCGGGCACGCGATATCCGGGAACGCACACTCACCTCGGCCACCCCCAGCGCCTCCGCGGCCTCCGGGATCGACAACTCACCGAGCAGGCACAACTGCACGGCCTCCCGTTCCGCCTTGGGCAACTCGTCGATCGCCGCGAGGACCTTCCGCAACCGCCGGTCCCCGTCGACCTGGTCCACGACCTCCTCGGCGTGATCGCGCACCACGTGCAACGCCGGCATCCGGGCCAGCGCCTTGCGGAAGCGGCCCAGCCTGCGGAACTCCGTCCGAGCCAGGTTGCCCGCGACCGTGTACAGCCAGGGCAGCGCCGACTCCCGCACCAGGGTCAGCTCCGCCCGTTTGCGCCAGGCCGTGAGGAAGGTGGTGGAGGTGAGGTCCTCCGCCGCCGACCACGACCCGGTCAACCGGTAGGCGTGATTCCACACCGCCTCGGCGTGCCGTTCGAACAGCTCGCCGAAGGCGTTGCGGTCATCGGCCGCCGCCCGCTGCCACAGCACACGGTCGTCGTCCTTGCCGTCCGCTCGTGGCACCGGCTCGGGCTGGCCGACAGGTTGCGCCAAGACCATCGCACCCCAGTTCTGTCTCACGAACGCGGTCACATGGGTAAGTGACCGATCGGCGTCCGGCGTTGCGGATAAATTTCAACCACTAGACTCGACCAGTCCGAACCGTCCTGAAGGGAGCCGTGTGACAGTCCAGCCGATCAGGCTATTCGGGGACCCCGTGCTGCGGACCCCGGCCACCGAGGTCGTCGACTTCGACGCCGAGCTGCGACACCTGGTCAAGGACCTCTGGGACACCATGGAGGGCCAGGGCGGGGCCGGGCTGGCCGCCCCCCAGATCGGGGTCGGGCTGCGCGTGTTCACCTACCACTGCGACGGCTTCGCCGGACACCTGATCAACCCCAGCTTCGACGTGGTCGGCGAGGAGGAACAGGACGGCCCCGAAGGCTGCCTGTCCATCCCCGGCCTGCGCTGGGACTGCCGCCGCCACCTCCACGTGGTCGCCAAAGGCTGGAACATGCACGGCGAACCCGTCGAGGTCGAGGGCAGCAACCTCCTCGCGCGCTGCATCCAGCACGAGTCCGACCACCTCGACGGCGTGCTCTTCGTGGACCGGCTCGACGCGCAGACCCGCAAACTCGCGCTCAAACAGATCCGCGAATCCGACTGGTTCGGGCAGGAGAACAGCGCACCGGTGATCAAGCAGAGCCCGCACCCGCTCTTCGGCGGTGGTCGCTGACATGCGGCTGATCTTCGCAGGCACCCCCGAGGTCGCCCTGCCCTCCCTGCGCACGCTGATCGACTCGGCCGAACACGAGGTCATCGCGGTCGTCACCCGCCCGGACGCGCCCGCAGGCCGCGGCCGCACACTGCACCGCTCCCCGGTCGGCGCGCTCGCCGACGAGCACGGCATCGAAGTGCTCACCCCGGAGAAGGCCGGAGCGCCGGAGTTCCTGGACCGGCTGCGCGAACTCGAACCCGACTGCTGCCCGGTGGTCGCCTACGGGGCGATGCTGCCCCAGCGCACCCTGGACATCCCCAGACACGGCTGGGTGAACCTGCACTTCTCGCTGCTGCCCGCCTGGCGGGGCGCGGCCCCCGTGCAGGCCGCGGTCCGCGCGGGTGACGAGGTCACCGGGGCCAGCGTGTTCCGCATCGTCAAACCCATGGACGCCGGACCCGTCTTCGGCGTGGTCACCGAAACCGTCCGGCCCACCGACACCGCCGGTGAGCTGCTCGAACGCCTCTCCATCTCCGGCGCCGCGCTGCTGGCCGCGACCATGGACGGCATCGCCGCAGGCACCGTGGAAGCCCGGCCGCAGCCGGAGGACGGCGTCAGCTACGCGGGCAAGGTCACCGTCGAGGACGCCAAAGCCGACTTCGGCCTGCCCGCCCTCGCGGTGGACCGCCTGGTCCGCTCGGTCACCCCCGAACCGGGGGCCTGGGCGGAGTTCCGCGGTGAACGACTCAAACTGGGCCCACTCACCCTCGTCGAGGCCGAGACGCTGCCACCCGGCGAGCTGAAGGTCGAACGCAAGCGGGTGCTCGTGGGCACCGCCAGCAGCCCGGTCGCCCTCGGCGAGGTCCAGGCACAGGGAAAGAAACGGATGGCCGCCACCGACTGGGCTCGGGGCGTGCGGCCGGAACAGGGAGAACGGCTCGGATGATGCACCAGCCCAACCGTCGGCAGGCCCGCTCGGATCGCAGCGGACCCCCGCGCCGGCGCTCGGGGCCGCGCCGTCCGCCGGAGACCGACCCCGCCCGCAAGGCCGCCCTGGACACCCTCACCGCCGTCCGCGAACGCGACGCCTACGCCAACCTGGTGCTGCCCGGCCTGCTGCGTGACCGGCGGCTGCACGGCCGGGACGCCGGCCTGGCCACCGAACTCACCTACGGCGCCTGCCGCGCCCAGGGCCTCCTGGACGCGGTGCTGCAGGCGTGCAGCGACCGGCCGCTGTCCGAAGTGGACGGCGTCGCCCTCGATGCGTTGCGGCTGGGCGCCTACCAGCTGCTGCGCACCCGGGTCCCCGCGCACGCCGCGGTCGCCTCCACAGTGGACCTGGTCCGCCTGGAACTCGGCACCGGCGCGGGCGGATTCGTCAACGCGGTGCTGCGCCGGGTCGCCCAGCAGGACGAGGAAGCCTGGGTCACCGAACTGGCCCCGGACCCCGACACCGACCCGGTCGGGCACCTCGCCTTCACCCACGCCCACCCCAAGTGGATCGCGCAGGCCTTCACCGAGGCCCTGGCCACCGACAAGGCCGAACTCGCCGAGGCCCTCGCCGCCGACGACGCCCGGCCCGCCGTGCACCTGGCCGCCCGCCCCGGCGAGGTCAGCGCCGAGGAACTCGCCGCCATCACCGGCGGCGAAGAAGCGCCCTACTCGCCCTACGGCGTGCACCTGGACCCCGGCTCGGGCGACCCCGGCGACCTGGACGCGCTGCGCGAGGGCCTGGCCGCCGTGCAGGACGAGGGCAGCCAGCTCTGCGCCCTCGCCCTCACCCGGGTGCCCCTGGAAGGCCCGGACGAGACCTGGCTCGACCTGTGCGCCGGACCCGGCGGCAAGGCCGCGCTGCTCGCCTCGCTGGTCAGCATGCAGGGCGGCGTCCTGGACGCGGTGGAGAAGGCCCCGCACCGCGCCGACCTGGTCCGCAAGGCCACCACCGGGCTGCCCATCACCGTGCACGTCGGCGACGGCCGCGACTCCGGCCTGCCCGCTGGCCACTACGACCGGGTCCTGGTCGACGCCCCCTGCACCGGCCTGGGCGCGCTGCGCCGCCGCCCCGAAGCCCGGTGGCGGCGACGCCCCGACGACCTCACCGAGCTGACCAAGCTGCAACGCGAACTGCTCACCGCCGCGCTGGGCCTGGTCCGCCCTGGTGGGATCGTCGCCTACGTGGTGTGCTCCCCGCACGTGCGGGAAACGGTCAGCGTGGTCACCGAGATCGCCCGCCGCACCGGCGCGGAAACCCTGGACACCCGGGAGTTCTTCCCCGGCGTGCCCAACCTCGGCGCCGGACCGTCGGTCCAGCTGTGGCCCCACCGGCACGGCACCGACGCGATGTTCTGCGCGCTGCTGCGCCGCCCGGCGGAGTAACCGGCGATCACCGGCCGACCGGGGTCAGCGTGACCTGGTCGGCCGGGCCGGACAGCTCGGCCGACTTCGGCGTGAACAGCGTCGGCGCGGCGACCAGGATCACCACTGCCAGGACCGAGTAGCTGTTGCCGAGCACGTGCTGGAACAGGTTCCAGCCGAGGTGGTCGTAGTAGGAGAACCACCAGTGCGGTGACAACACGGTGACCAGGCCGAACCCGCCGGCCAGCCACAGCGGCAGCCGGTTGCCGCTCCGGATGCCGTGCACTACCAGGCACAGCAGCGCCGGGGCGGCCCACACCCAGTGGTGCGACCAGGACACCGGCGAGACCAGCAACCCGCCCAGGGCGTTCAGCGACAGCGCCCACGGCAGGCCCACGGTGTCCAGGGCGTGCCGCATTCCGCGCAGCAGCAGCACAAGCACACCCAGGCACAGCAGCAGCCACAGGATGTTCAGCGTGGCGCCCTCCAGGCCGGTGCGGGCCAGGAAACCCTTCAGCGACTGGTTGCCGGGGTAGGTGGCGCCGCCGATCCGGCCGGTGTCGAACAGGGTCGAAGTCCAGTACTGCACCGAATCCCGCGCGGACAGCGCGAAACCGAGCGCGGTCGCACCGAGGAAACTGAGCACGGTGACCACCGCGGCGCGGCGATCCTTGTTCAGCAGGAAGAACAGCAGGAACACCGCGGGGGTGAGCTTGATCGCGGCCGCGACGCCGATCAGCAGGCCGCGTGGCCAGCGCGGCGCGCGGACCAGGCAGTCCAGGGCCACCATGGCCATCAGGATCGCGTTGATCTGCCCGAACCCGGCAGTGCCGCGAACCGGATCCAGGGCCAGGGCCAAGGGGAACACGGTGAGCAGCGCCCACGGCACCCGGCCCGGCGAGCTGACCCCGAGTCGCTTGAGCACCAGCGCCAGCACCAGTGCGAGCAGCCCGGCGGTCACCGCGTCCAGCAGCAACGCCGCGCTGTCCCAGGACATCCAGGTCAACGGCACGAACAACATCGCGGCCAGTGGGGGATAGGTGAACGGCAACGCCACCCCGGCCTGGGTGAGCGGCAACTGACCGTACAGCTCACCGCCGTCCAGCCACATCTGCGCGCCGATCCGGTACACGTCCAGATCGATCGGCGTGGTGAACAGGAACAGTCCCTGATCACCCCAGCGCACCACCAACGCGGTCAACGCCACCAGATTCGCCAGCACGATCCCGGCGCGCCCGAGTGGGCTGCGCCACAGTTTCGCCAACGTGGCGTGCATCGGCCACCTCCACCCTCCACTCCGGACGCAACACACGGCCGGCTGCGGAGTCAGGTGTATGTGGCGGCGGTTATCGGGCCGCTAAGGACGATCTTTATGGATCGCTGACAGAACAGGGGTCGGGATGCGGGTGCTGTTGGGCGAGGCCGGGCACCGGGGGGTCGCGGACGAGGTGGAGTCGTTGCGGCGACTGGCGATCTCGGTCGACCACTGCCGGAACATGGGCGCGGTCCTGGAACGGGTCGGCGTGCACGACTACGACGTGCTCGTCGTCGGCCAGGAACTGCCCGGCTGGGAATTCCTGTGCGCCAAGGCATCCGTGCTGTCCCCGGGCTCCCGGCTGTTGCTGGTCACCGGCCCTGGCGTGCGGGATCGCATCCAGGGCCTGGAACTGGGCGCCGACGACTGCCTGGCCCGGCCCTACGCCTTCGCCGAACTCCTGGCCAGGATCCGCGCGCTGGCCCGACGATCCAGCCCGGCGCTGCCGCCGGTGCTCGAACACGGCGGCCTGGTCCTCGACCTGCCCCGGCACCGGGCGCTGCGCGACGGCACGCCGTTACTGTTGTCCCCCAAGGAATTCGCCGTCCTGGAAGTGCTGCTGCGCGCTCAGGGCGGCGTGGTCAGCACCGAGGAACTCCTGGAGAAGGCCTGGGACGAACACGCCGACCCGTTCACCAACGCGGTCCGGATGGCGGTGATGACCCTGCGCCGCAAACTGGGCCAGCCCAACGTGATCCGCACCGTCCCCCGGGCAGGCTACCAACTCGTCTAGTCCACTGTGGACAGTGCATCCCGGGGAGTGACCTCGGACACAACCAGGCCCCACCCGTCGCTCACGCTGCGTCGCCAGGCAGCATGCTCCTCTGGAGCACATGCGCCAGCGGTCCCGCCATCCGCTGTCAGAGAGAGGCGACGGACGTGGAAGAGCAGGGGCTGCGCAGAGAGCTGACCGGCAGGCAGGTCGGCATGATCGCCATCGGCGGGGCCATCGGCACCGGGCTGTTCCTCGGCTCCGGACTGGCCATCTCCCTGGCCGGACCCGCGGTGGTGCTGGCCTATGTGGTCGCCGCGGTGGCCGCGCTGGCCCTGGCCTACGCCCTGGCCGAGATGACCGTGGTGCACCCCGAACCCGGCGGCTTCGGCACCGTCGCGCACCGCTACCTCGGACCCATGGCCGGGTTCGTGCAGCGCTGGATCTACGTGGCCGCGCAGGTGGTCAACATCGGCAGCGAGGTCGTCGCCGCCGGGCTCTACGCGCGGTTCTGGTTCCCGCAACTGCCGCTGTGGCTGCCCGTGCTGCTGTTCTCCCTCGGCGTGCTCGCGGTCAACTTCGCCTCGGTGAAGTTCTTCGGCGAGTTCGAGTACTGGTTCGCCATGATCAAGGTCGCCACCATCGTGGTGTTCGTCCTGCTCGGCGCGGCCTACCTGGCCTTCGGCCTGCCCGGCCACCCCTCGCCCGGCCTGTCCGCCTGGAACGACGGCGGCTTCGCGCCCAACGGGCTCGGCGCGGTCTGGCTGGCCGTGGCCGTGGTCACCTTCTCCTACCTGGGCACCGAGGCCGTCGCGGTCACCGCCGCCGAATCCAAGAACCCCGGCCGGGACGTGCCCCGCGCCGCCCGCACCATGGTCGCCAGGCTGGTGCTGTTCTACGTGCTCGGCATGGCCGTGGTGGTCAGCGTCGTGCCCTGGCGGGAAACCGCCTCCGCACAGGGCATCACCGAAAGTCCGTTCGTGAGGTTGTTCACCTTCGCCGGCATCCCCGCCGCCGCCGGGATCATGAACTTCGTCATCCTCACCGCCGCCCTCTCCGCGATGAACACCAACCTCTACCTCAGCTCCCGGATGCTCTACTCCCTAGCGCGCGACGGGCTCGCCCCGCGGGCACTGGCCAAGGTCTCCGACCGCGGCTCGCCCACCCGCGCCCTGGCCGTCTGCGCACTCGGCCTGGTGATCGCCGTGCTGGTCTCCATCCTCTCCCCGGCCGAGGCGTTTCCGCTGCTCGTGGGCCTGGCGCTGTTCGGGGCCCTGGTCGCCTGGATCCTGATCTTCGCCACCCAGCTGGCCTTCCGGCACAAGCGCGCCGCCGCCGGTCTGCCGCCCTCGCCGGTGCGGCTGCCCGGCGCGCCCTACACCACCATCGCCGCCATGCTCTTCGTCGCCGCGGTCCTGGTCACCACCGCCTTCACCGAACAGTTCGCCACCGCCTGGCTGGCCGGTGTCCCGTTCCTGCTCATGCTCGTGGGCGCATACCTGCTGTCCAGGCGGCGTCAGCCGGCGGCATAGACTGCCCGGCGTGTGCCGCCAGCCGATGATCGCGCCGTCGATCCTCTCCGCCGATTTCGCCCGTCTCGCCGAGGAGACCGCCGCCGTGCGCGGCGCCGACTGGCTGCATGTCGACGTGATGGACGCGCACTTCGTGCCGAACCTGACCCTCGGCCTGCCGGTCGTGCAGTCCCTGCTCAAAGCCACCGACATCCCGATCGACTGCCACCTGATGATCGAGGACCCGGACCGGTGGGCCATCGGCTACGCCGAGGCCGGGGCCTACAACGTCACCGTGCACGTCGAAGCCGCCAAGGACCCGATCGCCCTGGCCCGCAACCTCAAGGCGGCCGGGGCCAAGGCCGGGCTGTCGGTCAAACCCGGCACCCCCCTGGAGCCCTACCTGGACGTGCTCAAGCACTACGACACGCTCCTGGTGATGTCCGTCGAACCCGGCTTCGGCGGCCAGTCCTTCATGCCCGAGGTACTGGACAAGGTGCGCACCGCCCGCCGCCTGGTCGACACCGGCCACCTCACCCTGGTGGTGGAGATCGACGGCGGCATCAACGACGACACCATCGAAGCCGCCGCCGAAGCCGGGGTGGACTGCTTCGTGGCCGGTTCCGCCGTCTACGGCGCGCAGGACCCGGCCGCCGCCGTCAGCGCGCTGCGCGCCAAGGCCGCCGCGGTCCGGGGATGAGCCCCCAGGACCGGCTACCCCTGGTCGAGGCGATGCGCACGGCCATCGCCGCCAGCACCGCCGTGCTCGGCACCACCAGCCCCAACCCGCCGGTCGGCGCGGTCATCCTGGCCGCCGACGGCACCGTCGTCGGCGTCGGCGCCACCCAGCCCGCTGGGGGCCCGCACGCCGAGGTCATGGCCCTGCGTGAAGCGGGGGAGAAGGCCCGCGGCGGCTGCGCCGTGGTCACCCTCGAACCCTGCAACCACACCGGCCGCACCCCACCCTGCGTCGACGGCCTCCTCGAAGCCGGGGTCGCCGAGGTGCACTTCGCCGTCGCCGACCCCAACCCCAAGGCCGCCGGTGGCGCCGACCGGCTGCGCGCGCACGGCGTCGAGGTCAGCAGCGGCCTCCTGGACGAGCAGGTCCGGCGCGGGCCACTGCGGGCCTGGCTGCACTACGCCCGCACCGGCCGCCCGCACGTCACCTGGAAATACGCGGCCACCCTGGACGGGCGGGTCGCCGCCGCGGACAGCACCAGCCGCTGGATCAGCTCCCCGGAATCCCGCGCCGAAGTGCACGAACTCCGCCGCCAGGTCGACGCGATTTTGGTCGGCCGCGGCACCGTGCTCGCCGACGACCCCGAACTCACCGCCCGCGCCGCCGACGGCGGCCTCGCCGACCGGCAGCCCCTCCGGGTGGTCGTCGGGGCAGGAGAACTGCCGGTCGGCGCCCGGGTGCGCAACGATCTCGCCGAAACCCTGCACCTGCGCACCCACGAGCCCAAGATGGTGCTGGCCGAACTCGCCGCCCGCGGCGTGGTGGACGTGCTCCTGGAAGGCGGACCCCGCCTCGCCGGGGCCTTCGTCGCCGCCGGACTCGTCGACCGGGTGCTGCTCTACCTCGCCCCCGGCCTGCTCGGCGCGGGTCCCGCCGCGCTCGCCGAGGCCGGGGTGGGAACGATCGCGGACACCGTGCGGTTGCAGTTCGAAGAGGTCGGCATGAGCGGACCGGACGTGCGGATCAGCGCGGTGTTCCCGCGCCAGGCCGACTAAGACAACACAGGAGTGACGACGTGTTCACCGGGATCGTGGAGGAACGAGGCCACCTCGTCGCGGTCGAGCAGCTCACCGACGCGGCGCGGATCACCGTGGCCGGACCGCTGGTCACCTCCGACGCCAAACACGGCGACTCGATCGCGGTCAACGGCGTCTGCCTGACCGTGGTGGAGGCCACAGACGGCGCCTTCACCGCCGATGTCATGCGGGAAACCCTCCAGCGCAGCAACCTCGGCAAGGCCGCCGCGGGTGACCCGGTCAACCTGGAACGCGCCGCCGCCCTCGGCCAGCGCCTTGGCGGGCACATCATGCAGGGCCACGTCGACGGCACCGGCAGCATCGCCGCCCGCGAACCCTCCGAGCACTGGGAGATCGTCCGGGTCAGCATCCCCCCGGCGCTGTCCCGCTACCTGGTCGAGAAGGGCTCGGTCGCCATCGACGGCGTCTCGCTCACCGTGGTCGAGGTCGGCGCCGACTACTTCACCGTCAGCCTCATCCCCACCACCCTCGACTTGACCACACTTGGTATCCGCCAGCCAGGGGACCAGGTCAACCTGGAAGTGGACGTGCTCGCGAAGTACGTCGAGAAGCTCGCCAGCGGGGCCATCGAGGCCGCTACCAAGGAGACCCGGTGACCGAATTCGACACCATCGAGGCAGCCATCGCCGACATCGCGGCGGGCCGTCCCGTCATCGTGGTCGACGATGAGAGCCGGGAGAACGAAGGCGACCTCATCTTCGCCGCGGAGAAGGCCACCCCGGAGCTGATCGCCTTCACCGTGCGCTACACCTCCGGCTACATCTGCGTGCCGCTACCCGAATCCGACTGCGACCGGCTCGACCTGCCGCCGATGTACCACACCAACCAGGACGCCCGCGGCACCGCGTACACCGTCACCGTGGACGCCCGCGCCGGTGTGTCCACCGGCATTTCCGCCGCCGACCGGGCCCACACCATCCGGCTGCTCGCCGACGCCGACTCCACCGCCGCCGACTTCAACCGGCCCGGCCACGTGGTCCCGCTGCGCGCCAAGGAAGGCGGCGTGCTGCGCCGTCCAGGCCACACCGAAGCCGCCGTCGACCTGGCCCGCCTCGCCGGACTCCGGCCCGCCGGGGTGCTGTGCGAGGTGGTCAGCCAGAAGGACGACGGCGACATGGCCCGCCGCGACGAGCTGGAGGTCTTCGCCGCCGAACACGACCTCAAACTGATCAGCATCGCCGACCTCATCGCCTACCGCCGCCGCTTCGAGAAGCAGGTCCAGCGGGTCGCCGAAGCCCGCATCCCCACCGCGCACGGCGAATTCCGCGCCGTCGGCTACGACAGCCTCCTGGACGGCATCGAGCACGTGGCCCTGGTCACCGGCGAGATCGGCGACGGCGAGGACGTGCTGGTCCGGGTGCACTCCGAATGCCTCACCGGCGACGTGTTCGCCTCGCTGCGCTGCGACTGCGGACCCCAGCTCGACGCCGCGCTGGCCGCGGTCGCCGCCGAAGGCCGCGGCGTGGTGCTCTACATGCGCGGCCACGAAGGCCGCGGCATCGGCCTGATGCACAAACTCCAGGCCTACCAGCTGCAGGACGCGGGCGCGGACACCGTGGACGCCAACCTCGCCCTCGGTCAGCCAGCCGACGCCCGCGACTACGGCACCGGCGCGCAGATCCTCTCCGACCTGGGCATCCGCTCCATGCGGCTGCTCACCAACAACCCGGCCAAACGCGTCGGCCTGGAAGGCTACGGCCTGCGGGTGGCCGACCGGGTGCCGATGCCGATCCGGCCCAACCCGGAGAACCTGCGCTACCTGCGCACCAAACGCGACCGGATGGGCCACGAGCTGTACGACCTCGAGAACCTCGGGGCGGAGACGGGAGACCGGGCATGAGCGGGGCAGGACGGCCGGAGATCGAGGTCCCGGAGGCAGGTGGGCTCAGCGTGGCCATCGCCGCCACCCGCTGGCACCCGGAGATCACCGACCTGCTGGTCGAACGCGCACTGGTGGCCGCGGCCAAGGCCGGGGTGCCCGAACCCACCGTGGTCCGGGTCGCCGGGGCCATCGAACTGCCCGTGATCTGCCAGGAACTGGCCCGCCGCTACGACGCCGTGGTCGCCCTCGGCGTGGTCATCCGGGGCGGCACCCCGCACTTCGAGTACGTCTGCGACGCGGTCACCGACGGCCTCACCCGGATCGCCCTGGACGAGTCCACCCCGGTCGGCAACGGCGTGCTCACCTGCGACACCCTGGAGCAGGCCCTGGACCGCTCCGGGCGGCCCGGCAGCGCCGAGGACAAGGGCTTCGAGGCGTGTGTGGCCGCCATCGACACCGCGGTGACCCTGCGCGAACTGCGGGGTGGAAAATGACGGTCGTGGCTGAACAGACGAAGACGGAACCGGCCAGGCCGGCGACCGTCGTGCTCCGCCCGCACCTGATCCGGATCATCGGCTTCACCCTGGCCCCGATCCTGGCCATCGCCTTCGGCAGCGCCGGGATCTTCATGCGGGTCACCTACACCGGCGCGCACTTCCGGATCTCCGACCAGGTCGCCATGGTCATCGTCGGCCTGCTGCTGGCCGCCGGGGCCCTGGTGCTCACCCGGCCGCGGCTGATCATCACCGAGGACGGCGTGGACGTGCGCGGGTTCATCGCCCGCAAACAGCTGGCCTGGACCGAGATCCTCGGCATCTCCTTCCCGGACAAGGCCTACTTCGCCAAACTCGACCTGCCGCACGACGAGCACTACCCGGCCATCGCCATCCAGTCCTGGGACGGCCCGCGCGCGGTCAAGGCGATCCGGATCCTGCGGGCGAGGTACGCGGCCGCGCGGCCGGAGTGAGAACCGGATACGTTGGGGCACATGGAGATCCGTCTCGGTGAGCTGACCTTCGACGTCGCCGTGTCCGGCCCGGCCGACGGGCCCGCGGTACTGCTGCTGCACGGCTTCCCCCAGTCGCACCACTGCTGGGACGAAGTCGTGGAGCAGCTCAACGCCAGCGGCTACCGCACCATCGCCCCCGACCAGCGCGGCTACTCACCGCTCGCCCGCCCAGCCGCCGTCGCCGACTACGACATCCCGCTGCTGGCCGCCGACGCGGTCGGCATCCTGGACGCCCTCGACCTGCCCCAAGCCCACATCGTCGGGCACGACTGGGGCGCCATCGTGGCCTGGAACCTCGCCGTCCGGCACCCCGGGCGGGCGCTGACCCTGACCGCGCTGTCCGTGCCGCACCCGGCCGCCTTCGCCTGGGCCCGCGAGCACGACCCCGACCAGCGGCAGCGCTCCACCTACATCGACCTGTTCCGCACCGAGGGCAAGGCCGAGGACGTGCTGCTGGCCGAGGACGGCGAACGGCTCAGGCAGACCCTCACCCCGCCGCTGACCGCCGACCAGGCCGCCCCGCACCTGGCCCTGCTCGGCAACCGGCCCGCGCTCACCGGCGCGCTCAACTGGTACCGGGCGATCAACCCCAGCCTCGGCGACCTCGGCCCCTGCACCGTGCCCACCACCTACATCTGGAGCACGCAGGACCGCGCACTCGGGCGGGCAGGCGCCGAGCGCTGCGTCCAGTACGTCACCGGCAAGTACCGGTTCGTCGAGGTCGAGGGCCTCACGCACTGGATTCCGGAACAGGCGCCGAAACTCGTGGCCGAGGAAATCATCAAGCTCGCCACCGCCTGAACCCGTCCGGGGAAGGTCGCGTAGTACAGGGCACGAACCGGACCGTCCACCCACCACAGGAGGTTCCCCGTGCCCGCTTCCGAGCTGTCAGGGCCCAGTCGACGCACCGTGCTGTGCGGACTGGCCGCCGCCCTGCTGGCCCCCGGCGCGCTCATCTCGGCCTGTAGCACCGGCGCGCCCACGGGCACCGGCACCGGCCAGCCGGGCACCGGCGCGCCACCCGCACCCGGCGGGGCCCTGGCCAAGCTGGCCGACATCCCGGTCGGCAAAGGCGCCGTGGTCACCGGCCCCAACGGGCCGCTGCTGCTGGTGCGCGCCTCGGAGACCGAGGTCAAGGCGTTCAACGCGGCCTGCCCGCACGCCGGGACCCCGGTGGACGCCCCGGTCAACGGCGTGGTCACCTGCTCCAACCACGGCAGCCAGTTCGACGCCAAGACCGGGGCCAAGCGGAAGGGGCCTGCCGAGACCGGCCTCACCCCGGTCACCGTCAAGGTGGCCGACGGACAGGTCCTCGCCGCCTGAGCGGACGGTCAGGCTTATGCTGGGAGAAGCAAAAGCACGCACTTGTTAACAACCGATGACGGCAGAGCCGGCGTCATAGCGCGGATTCCGCACAATGGGAACCCCCTGACGTCGGCTCTTTCGGGTGATCTCGGGCTTAAAGAATCTCTAAGCATCTCGCATGACACCTGAAGTTCGATCAGCGATGATTTCCCTTCACTCGATTGAACCGGCACAATTGCACCAATCGAGTGAGTAACTGCGATATACCAGTGCGTGCTGTGCCCCCGAGGGGGTCCGGAACGTGGAGGTAGATGAACATCCAAGTGTCCGTGCTCGGCCAGTTGGAGGTGCTGCGCGGCGGGGTGGCCATCACGCCGAGCCCACCAAAACTGCGTCAAGTGCTAGCTCTTCTCGCGGTCAGCGCGAACAGTGTCGTGCGCGTGGACGAGTTGATGGCCGAGCTGTGGGACGGAACCCCTCCGCCGACAGCCACCACCACCCTGCAGACCTATGTCTCCCACCTGCGCAAGCTGTTCGGGGCCACCGGTCGCAACGCCCCCGAATCCGCCTCCGTGGTGCTGCACACGCACCGCGTCGGGTATTCCCTGACGATGCCGTCGGGAACCCTGGACGTGCAGCGCTTCACCGAACTGGCCCAGCGCGGCCGCGGCGAACTGGAGAACGGCCTCCTCGATGAGGCCGCCGAATCGCTGCGTGGCGCGCTGGCGGTCTGGCGCGGCCCCGCGCTCTCCGATGTGGACCCGGGGCCGGTGCTGCGCGGGCATGTGGCGCGGCTGGCGGAGAGCCGGGCCAGCGTGACCGACCAGCGGATGGAGGTCGAGCTGATGCTCGGCCGCCACCACCAGCTCATCGGCGAGCTGACCACCCTCGCCGAGGCGCACCCCACGCATGAGGGCCTGCACACCAAGCTGATGCTGGCCCTGCACCGCTCCGGCCGCCGCTCCGAGGCGTTACGGGTCTTCCAGCGGCTGCGCGCCACCCTGGTGGACCGCCTCGGCCTGGAACCAGGCCCGGAGTTGCAGCGGCTGCACCGCACCCTGCTCAACGGCGGGGACGAGACCGAACCCGCGCCGCCGCTGACCACCCAGGTCCGCCCGGCGCCCAGCTGGGCCGAACCCCCGGCGCAGCTGCCGCCCGACCTGCCCTCCTTCATCGGCCGGGCCAGGGAACTCGCCGAGGCCGAGGCCCTGCTGACCGCCGGTCCGCAGAGCGCGCCGCCGGTGGTCTCGGTGGTCGGGCCGCCAGGGGTGGGCAAGTCGGCGTTCTGCACGCACGTGGCCAACCGGGTGCGCACCCGCTTCCCGCACGGCCAGCTCTACGCCGACCTGGGCGAGACCGAGCCGGAGGAGGCACTGGCCGGTTTCCTGCGCGCCATCCGCAGCCCGAACACCCCGCTGCCCACCGAACTCCGCGAACGCAGTCAGCTCTTCCGCAGTTGGACAGTGCAGCGCAAGGTCATCGTGGTCCTGGACAACGCGTGCAGCGCCGCCCAGATCGCCCCCCTGGTGCCCAGCGGCCAGGGCTGCGCGGTACTGGTCGCCTGCCGCCGCCGGGTCCCCTTCCGCGGCGCCGCCCTCACCGTCGACCTGGCTCCCCTGGGCGCCCCCGAGTCCCTGGAACTGCTCAAGTCCGTCATCGGCGCACCCAGAGTCGCCCAGGACCCCGGCTCCGCGCAGACCCTGGTCGACCTGTGCGGCGGCCTGCCCCTGGCCCTGCTCGCCGCCGCCACCCGGCTGACCCTGCGCCCGCACTGGTCCATCGGCCGCCTCACCGACCGCCTGGTCTCCGAGGACCAGCGGCTGCGCGAACTGGCCAGCGGCAAACTCGACGTACGCGCCAGCGTGGAAGCCAACTTCCGGCTCCTGGCCGGCCGCTACCGCACCGCCTTCGTCCGCCTAGGCTCCCTGCCCGGCGGCCCGATCTCGGTGGAACAGGCCGCCCTGGCCCTCAACGTGGACGAGGACGCCGCGGAAGCGGTCCTGGAGCGCCTGGTGGAGTTCCAGCTCGCCGAGGTCGCCTCAGCCGAACCAGCCAACCACAGCGCCTACTTCCGCTACCGCTTCCACCCCCTCATGCAACTGGCCGCCCGAGCCCTGGCCGCCGCAGGAGTCCTCGACGAACGCCCCCTCTCCTTCCCCCTCCTAACCACCCCCGGCGACCGCTAACCCCCACACAACAACGGCCAACACTCAACCCCCACCGAGTGTTGGCCGTTGTCGTACGCCGAGTTGGCCGTTATGGACGCCGAGTTGGCCCAACTCGTACGCCACGTTGGCCGTTGTGGGACGGGGCGGAGGGGTGAAACCCCCACGACGAGGGCCCTCGCGTGTTCTCCGTACGGCCTGGAGCATGCAGACCACACCCCGATGAGTGGCCCCTGCAACACAATCCGCCGCCGAACCCACCCAAGGTGACGGGGGCCGCTCATCGGGGTGTGGTTGGCTGGCGGAAGGCCGTGCGGAGAACACGCGAGCCCCCTCGGAGCCACGCTGGATCCGGCCCCGGCAGCACAATCTCCGCCCCGCAACCTGCTCGCCCGGGTGTTGATCTGCCTCCCCCCTCCGGTGGTCTGCCCGGCCGGCGAGGCCATCCTTTTTTGATCTTCGGCTTGAAAGTCAAGAGCGAAGATCAAGAGTTACAGGCGTCCTCGCCGGACGGGCAGGAATCAAAGGATGGGGGGAAGAACAAAGTCAAAGGCAAAGAGCAGTGCTCGTACGGTTCCCCATCCCCGTCAGCCCTCCGATACCAAACCACATCCTGGGCAAGCGGCCCGTTGCGGTTGGGAGGCTAGGGCCAAGCAGGTTGCAGGCCGCTTGCCCAGGATGCGGTGTGTCCTCTCCAGGCTGACGGGGATGGGGAACCGCTCGGGGAAGGTTTTCGAAAAGCCACCCCCGCCCCCCGCCCCGGGCTTCGCCCGACCGCAGCGGCCTACGGCGTACAACAACGGCCAACGTGGCGTACGAGTTCGGCCAACTCGGCGTCCATAACGGCCAACTCGGCGTACGACAACGGCCAACACTCGCGGAGGGGGAAACCCTGCCGGTGTGTTGGCCGTTGTGGTCAGGGGGTGAGGTGGAGGCGGCGGAGGAGTTGGGCGTTGAGGGCTACCACGATGGTGGAGAGGCTCATCGCGATGGCGCCGACTGCCGGGGGCAGGATGAAGCCGATTCCGGCCAGGGCTCCGGCGGCCAGGGGGACGGAGAGGATGTTGTAGGCGGTGGCCCACAGTAGGTTCTGGCGCATTTTGCGGTAGCTGGCGGTGGAGAGTGTGCGGACAGCGAGTACGGCGCGGGGGTCGTCGCTGGCGAGCACTACTCCGGCGGACTCGATGGCCACGTCGGTGCCCGCGCCGATGGCGATGCCGACGTCCGCGCGGGCCAGGGCGGGGGCGTCGTTGACGCCGTCGCCGACCATGGCCACCCGGTGGCCGCGGGCTTGCAGGGCCTTGACCGTGGAGTCCTTGTCCTCGGGCAGGACTTCGGCGAAGACCTCGTCCACGCCCAGGTCGGCGGCGACTGCTTCGGCCACGTGGCGGGCGTCGCCGGTCACCATGACCACTCGTACGCCGAGCTTGTGCAGGCCGGCCACGGCCTCCCGGGATTCCGGGCGCACCTCGTCGGCGAGGCCGATGGCGCCGAGGACCTGGTTGTCGCGCAGCACGTGCAGTACCGCGGCGCCCCGGCTGGTCCAGTCGGCGGTCTGGGCGGCGAGGTCGGTGGGTGGGGTGATGCCCTTCTCGCGCAACAGGGCCGGGCCGCCGACGGTGATCAGCGCGCCGTCCACGGTGGCCTGCACACCCCGGCCGGTGAGTGAGCGGAAGTCGGTGGCGCGCGGGATGTCCTCGCCCGCCGCGGTGACCACGGCGCGGGCCAGGGGGTGTTCGGAGTCGCTTTCCGCGGCGGCGGCCAGGGACAGGGTGGATTCGTCACCGGCTACGCCGATCACGGCGGGGCGGCCCTTGGTGAGGGTGCCGGTCTTGTCGAAGAGCACGGCGTCGACCTGGCGCATGCGTTCCAGGGCCAATCTGTCCTTGACCAGGATGCCGGCGCGGGCGGACAGCGAGGTGGACAAGGCGATCACCAGTGGGATGGCCAGGCCGAGGGCGTGCGGGCAGGCGATGACCAGCACGGTGACCGTGCGTTCGACGGCGGCGGTGAGGTCGCCCAGCAGGGTCCAGACCAGGAAGGTCAGCACACCGGCCGCGGCGGCGAAGTAGAACAGGGCGGCGGCGGCCCGGTCGGCCAGGGCCTGGACCCGGGAGCGGGATTGCTGGGCCTGGGCGACCAGGCGCTGGATGCCGGCCAGGGCGGTCTGCTCCCCCACGGCGGTGATGCGGACGCGTAGGGCGGAGTCGGTGGCGACGGTGCCCGCGACCACGCGGTCTCCGCCCGCGCGGCGGACGGTGCGGGATTCGCCGGTCACCATGGACTCGTCGACCTCGGCCGCGCCGTCGGTCACCACGCCGTCGGCGGGTACCCGGCCGCCGGAGCGGACCAGGACGACGTCGTCGACGGTCAACTCGCCGAGGCGGACTGGTCCGGGGTTTCCGTTGGGGTCCAGGCGTTCCGCGGTGTCCGGGAGTAGTTCGGCCAGGGCGGCCAGGGCGCCGGAGGCCTGGCCGAGGGCCCGCATTTCCAGCCAGTGGCCGAGCAGCATGATCACGACGAGGAGGGCGAGTTCCCACCAGAAGTCGAGTTCGGGGCCGAGCACACCGAGCGTGGACAGGGCGCTGGCCAGGAAGGCGACGGAGGTGCCCATGGCGACCAGGGTCATCATGCCGGGCTGCCGGGCGCGGAGTTCGCTGACGGCGCCGGTGAGGAAGGGCACGCCGCCGTAGAGGAAGACGATGGTGCCGAACAGCGGCGCGACCCAGGTCAGCCAGGACGGCACGTGGTAGCCGAACCAGCCGGAGACCATGTGACTGGCGAAGACGGCCGGGACGCTGAGCAGCAGGCTCAGCCAGAATCGGTCGCGGAACTGCGCGGCGTGATCACCGTGCCCGCCATGACCGTGACCGTGGGCGCCGTGGGCGTGCCCGGCGGCGCTGTGGCCGCCGTCCGTGTGCTGGTGGCCTTCGTGGCCGTCGTGTGGCGCTGTCGTCCGCACCTGCTGTTCGTGTTCGCGCACCGGTCTCTCCTCCTCAGTGGACGACCAGTGCAACGATACCCCCGTGGGGTATGTTCCCGCCCGGCGAAAAAAGAACGGCGGGCACCCCCCGATCTGGGGGATGCCCGCCGTTGACGCTGGTGAGCGCTACCGCTCGGTGATCGACGGCGCGGTCGGCACCTGGTACCCGGAGGGCCCGACGTTGCGGTCGATGGACTTCTTCCACTCGCCACTGCTGATCATCTTCTCGATCGCGGTGTTGACCGCGGTCCGCCCCTCGGCGTCGTCCCGGTTCAGGCCGATGCCATAACGCTCCTGGGTGAAGGGTTTACCGATCACCTTGAGCAGCTCGGGGTTCTGGGCGGCGAAGCCGGCCAGGATCACGTCGTCGGTGGTGACCGCGTCGACGTTGTTGAGCAGCAGCGCGTTGATGCACTCGGAGTACCGGAAGTACTCGACGAGCTGGGCGTCCTTGGCGAACTTCTGCCGCACCTGCTGGGCCGAGGTGGAGTCCTTGACCGAGCAGAGCTTCCGGCCGTTGAGCGATTCCGGGCCGGTGATGTCGTTGGTGTTGGACCGGACCAGGATGCCTTGTCCGGCAACGAAGTACGGTCCGGCGAAGGACACCGTCTGCTTGCGGGTGTCGTTGATCGAGTAGGTGGCGACCACGAAGTCCACGGTGCCGTTCTTGATGAAGTTCTCGCGGTCGGCGGCGCGCACCTCCTTCCAGGTGATGTCCGCGGGCTGCACGCCGAGCTGCGCGGCGATGTACTTCGCCACATCGACGTCGAAGCCCTCGAACTTGGTCTCGGTCACCTTGAGCGACAGCCCCGGCTGGTCGAATCGAATGCCGATGGTCAGCTTCTTGTCGCCCTCGGCGCGGGCGACCAGGGAGCGGCTGCCGTTGGCGGATCCCTGTCCGGCAGTGCCACAGGCAGCGACCAAGGCGACGGCGGCCAGCGCCGCACCGATTCGCAGGATCCCGGTGAATCGCATCGCATGTTCCTTCCGACGGCCGGAAAGCTGAGGGAAGTTCAGCCCGGCTTCACGTGTCAGTTCGCACCTGCCCAGCCGGGTGTTTCAACACTTGGATGTGTCACACCTCACAGCAGGGCGGCACCACGCCACACCTCACAGTCTGGACAACCGATCGTCCCAGGTCACATCGTCGTGACCGAAGACACCTGACCGGTTCGCTCTGTTCTACACCGTGGGGAACGCACCCGCCGATCGTAGGGTTCAGTCGGATAACCGTTGTCCGAGAAGGTAAACAGCTCGTGAATGACCCACGGAGTCGATCTTCGAAGGCGTGGAACCGGCAGAATGAGACTGATGTGTCGCAGCCGGGACAAAACCTCCGGCCCCGATTACCGGCAAAACCTCCGGCGGATGCGCACTTGTGCGCGAAGTTGTCGTTTCCCGCGCAGTAATGAGGCGTGCTGTCCGGCGGTGTGAAGTCGGCGTTGGCCTGCGGAAAGAATCCGCAAAAAATCTTGGGAAAACGCCCGCGCACAGCGACACACGCCAGTACTGTTTCTAACGCGGGCCTACGCCCCGGAGCCCCTCCCCCCTGTGGTTCCCGCGCGTGGGCCCGCCCTAAATTTCCGCTGGGGTGTGTCTCTCAGCGCAACCCGCCGCTCAGCTCCGCGAACTCCCACGGTCCCTGCCCCGGCCTGTCCTGCCACCCGTGCCACATCCGCCCCGCGCTGTTGCGGGCGAACACCAGCAGCCTGCCCACGTGGTCCTGCAACGCGCTGACCTCGCTGGTGATCGCGCCGCCCAGGTCGGCCTCGGTCCACTCCGCCGAGCCGGGCTGGTTCTGCCAGCCGTGCTGGATATGGCCTTCGCCGTCGCGGACGAAGAAGGTCAGCCTGCCGTCGGGTTGCAGCGCGAGCGCCACCTCACCGGCCACGGCGCCGCTGATCTGCCTGGTGTCCCAGGCACTTCCGTTCTGCACCGCGATGACCAGCCGCCCGTTCGTGGTGCGGGCGGCCGCGGCCAGTCTGCGGTCCTTGTCCAGCACCAGGGCCGGGTCACCGGCCACGTCGGCGGCGAAGGTGGCGTACTGCCAGTTGCCCGCGCTGGGGCGTTCGCGGCGGCCCAGCAGCAGCCGGTTGCCGCCGGTGCGCACGGCGAAGCAGGGGTGTTTGTCCTTGTCCAGCACCAGGGCCGGGTCGCCCTGGGCGTCGATCTCCAGGCGGGTGAACTCCCACTCACCAAAACCGGGGGTGCGTTCCCGGCCCAGCAGCAGGCCGCCCTCGGCCGCGCGGACCACGAAGGTCAGGCGCCCCTGCACGTCCAGGGTCAGTGCCGGGTCACCGAGTGTCTTGACCGGCAGCTCGGTGAAGTCGGTCCACGGGCCCGAGCCGGGCGCGGGCTGCCTGCCGCATTCCAGCGTGCCTGAGTTGGTGCGGGCGAGGTAGGTCAGCCTGCCGTAGACGTCCAGGATCACCGGGGTGTTGCCTGCGATGCCGCCGCCGAAGCGGCCGCCGAACGCGGTGCGCGCCCACGGACCGTGCCCGGGGTGATGCTGCCAGCCGTGTTCGACCTTGCCGTCGGACCGCGGTGCGAAGAAGGTGACCACCTCGTAGCCGTCCCTGGCCGCACCCGGTCCGTGCCCGTACGGCACGGTCAGCGGCGGCACATAGCCGGGCGCCCGGCCCACGTTGTCCACCACGGGTTTGAACGCGGACCAGTTCGCGCTCGGCTTCGGCGAGCCCCAGGCGTGCTGGGCGATCGCGCGCAGGGTGTCGAACATGGCCAGTTCGGTGGCCTGACTGCTTTCCAGCTGTTCCACCGGCAGGTCGTTCCACTGGCAGAACCGGATGCCCAGCAGCGCCGGGTGATCCTCCGGCAGGTCCTGGCCGCCGTGCATGTCCCCTGGCCGGAAATCCTGGTAGATCCGCCGCGCGTCGGTCTTCTTGCGCTGGCTGCCATCGGGGTTGCGGCCGCCGTTGTAGTACAGGAACTGGTCGTTGCCGTTGACCAGTTTGTGCCCGCGGTTGATGAGTTCCTGGACCGAGAGCAGCCCTTCCCGGTCCGAGGTCCAGTGCTCGATCACCGTGCTCGGCTCCACCCGCACCACCCGCGCGTGCGTGCGCTGCATATCGCTCCAGATGCGGATCTGCTTGCCGTGCCTGCGAATCCGCTCCGCGCCGTCGTTGATGAAGCCGTTGAAGGCGTCCCAGCCGTTGGCCTGCGCGCCGTAGCGGCGGCGGGCATAGGCGGCCAGCTGCGGGAAGTCGTCGATACCGCCCGCCCAGGCCGGGTACTCGTCCGCGCCGAAGTGCCACACCGGGCCGGGGAACAGCGGCAGGTACTGCTCGATCAGCCCGAAGGCCCACTCCCTGGCGGCGTCGTTGCTGATGTCCAGCGCGTTGTGCCGGTACTCGCCGTTGGGGTGGCGCAGCTGGTACTGGCGGTGCGGCGGCAGCACCTGGTCCATGTGGCCAGGCATGTTCAGCTGCGGCAGCACGGTGACGTGGTACTGCTCGCTGAGCCGGGCGATGTGCTCCAGCTCCGGCCGGGTCAGCCCGACGCCGTCGACGTAGATGACCAGCTCGTTGTACTTGAGGTAGGCCAGGTCCCGGATCTGGTTGGTCCACCAGGTCAGGTCGTAGTGCTTGGTGGCGTTGCACAGCAGCGCGCCCCGCACGGTGTAGCGCGGCCAGTCCCGGATCCGCCCGCCCGCGATCGCCTCCCCCGCGCTGCCGTGCAGCAGCTGCAACACCGTGCGGGTGCCCCAGAAAACCCCCAGCCTGCGCCGGGCGTGCAACCGCAGCACCGGCCCGATCTCCAGCTGGTAGCCCTCCTCGCCGAGCTGCTCGTCGGTCGCGCCGAGCCCGAGCACCAGATCCCCGTCCTGGGCCTCGGCGGCGGCCGCGGTGCGCACCTTGGGCGGCGCGGCCTCCAGCAGCAGGCCGAGGTCGGCGGCGAAGGTGTTCGCGTCCGCGGTCAGCTCGGCCGCGGCGGCCGGGTCCACCAGGATCGTGCTCCCGGAACCGAACCGGAATCTGCCGTCACTGGCTGCCCAGCTCTGAACCGCCGGGATGGTCCGTGGAGTCACCGAAGCCCCCTCGATCAGCGAGCAGAACACCAAGAACGTATCTCGGTGCAAAACTCACCAACAAGCGGCCATCGGGGCGGAGTTATCTAGACCGAGGGTGTCACCGCAGGTGGCAGGCCTGTTTATCAGACCGGTAACAGGCCTGCCACCGCCTGGTTGTGGATCAGCCGCAGTGCTCGAACGGGCTGTTGTAGGCCGCCGAGCCGACCGAGCCACCCCATTTCACGCACTTGTTGTCCGCCGGTTTCCGCACCGGCCCCGCGTAGTACTCGAAACTCCCGGAATCGGTGCTCCGGGCCGCGCCCTGCACCTCCAGGTAGGCCGAGACGGCCGAGGCGGTGCCGACCGAGGCGCTCTTGAGGGTGACCACGCAGTTGTTGCCGTTGGCCGCGTTGAACAGCAGCTGCACCGAGCCTGCCGCGCCCAGCGAGGCGGTGTCGACCACGCCGTAGCCGGCGCCGCAGACCTCGGCCGCGTCGTAGGGGTTGCTGGATCCGCCGCAGTTGCGGGAGGTCAGGGTCTGGTTCGGGTAGCCGAAGCGGGCGCCGTTGAAGTAGGCGGGCTGGATGTTGCCAGGGTAGGAGGTGTCGGTGGTGCGCACCTCGTAGTGCAGGTGCGGGCTGATGTTGTTGCCGGGCTTGCTGGTGTTGCCCACGGTGCCGATCTTCTGCCCCCGGCTGACCTGCGCGCCGACCCCGACCGAGCGCACGTCCAGGTGCGCGTAGTAAGTGCGCCAGCCGCCGCCGTGGTCGATGACCACCAGGTTGCCGTAGCCGTTGGCCGAGCCCTGGTGCGCGGAGGTGATGATCTTGCCCGCGGCCGCGGCGGTGACCGTGTCGCCCTTGTCCGCGCCCGCGCTGCTGCCCCGGTTGAAGTCGATCTCGTAGGCGCGGTGCGCGCTGCTGTTGTCGTTGTCGCCGTTCCAGGCCTGCCCGCAGGGGAAAGGCAGCTGGAAACTGGGGCGTGGACCGGCGGCCTGGGCGGCGGGGGCGAGCACCACCGCGGTGGCCGTGGCGAGCAACAGCCCTACTCCCGCCGCTACCACACGTCTGATTTTCATGCTTCCGTCCCTCCTGTCGGCGCCGCCAGCCTGCGAGCGGCGCATACAGAACGGCTTCAAACCGCATACAACCGCGAGCCCGGCGGGGGTGGTCATGGCCCAGGACGAACTGGACTTCCGGGTGCTCGGCCCCCTGGAGGTCCGGGCACAGCACCTCGCCCTGCCCATCGGCGGCCTCAAACCACGCCAGCTACTGGCCACCCTGCTGCTCAACCCGAACCGCCTGGTACCAGCGGAAACACTGGTGGACGCGCTGTGGCCGCAGTCGCCGCCGCGTTCGGCCGTGCCCAACCTGCGCACCTACGTCAGCACCCTGCGCAGCAGCCTGCGGGCCGGCGGCGAGGAACGGATCCTGGCCCAGCCGCGCGGCTACGCGATCGTGGTCCGGCCGGACGAGCTGGACCTGCTGGTCTTCGAGGAGCTGACCGGGCGGGCCCGGCAATGCCGGGCGGACGGGCGGCTGGAGCTGACCCTGGAACTGCTGTGCCGGGCCGACGGCCTGGTGCGTGGCGCGCCCCTGGAGGACCTGCCGCCGACCCCTGGCTGGGCCGCGTTGCTGCGCAGGCTGGAGGAGCGGGTGCTGCAGGCCACCGAGGAGCGGCTGGCCGTGCTGGTGGCGCTGGGCCGCTGTGAGCCCGCCATCGCCGAGTTGCGTGAGCTGCTGGCCCGGCACCCGTTCCGGGAGGGCCTGTGCCAGCAGCTCATGCTCGCGCTGGCCGGGACCGGCCGGGACGCCGAGGCCCTGCAAACCTTCGCCGACCTGCGCCGCGGGCTGCTGGAGGAACTCGGCGTGGAACCGGGGCAGGAGTCCCGGCGGATCCACGCCGCGCTGCTCTCCGGCGAACTGCCCGCCGCCGAACCCGCCGCCGCGCCGGTGATCCGGTCCGCGGTCAGCCAGTTGCCGCCCGCCGAGGGCGATTTCACCGGCAGGCAGCCCGCGCTGGACCAGCTCACCGCGTTGCTGCAACCGGTGTCCCCGCAACTGGGCGCGGCCCGGATCGCGGTGCTGACCGGACCGGCAGGGTGCGGCAAGTCCGCGCTGGCCGCCCAGGCCGCGCACGCGGTGCGCACCCGGTTCCCGGACGGCCAGCTCTACCTCGACCTCGGCGGCTCGCACCGGCCAGCGCCCACCGGCCGCCTGCTCGCCGAACTGTCGCGCTCCCTGGGCATCACCGATATCCCCGCTGGACTCGCCGAACGCGCCGCCCGGTACCGCTCGGCACTGGCCGACCGGCGGGTGCTGGTGTGGCTCGACGATGCCGCCAGCGCCGCCCAGGTGCGCTCGCTGCTCCCGGCCACCAGCGGCTGCGCGGTACTGGTCACCAGCCGCCGCCGACTCACCGAACTGCCTGGCGCACATGAGATCCCGGTCGAGGCGCTCACCCCGGCCGAGGGCGACCGGCTGCTGGCCAGGATCGTCGGCTCGGCCCGGATCGCGGCCGAACCCGAGGCCGCCGCGACCATCCTGCGGGCCTGCGGCGGACTGCCCCTCGCGGTGCGGATCGCGGGCGCCCGGCTGGCCGCCCGGCCCGGCTGGCGACTGAGCACCCTGGCCGCCCGGCTGGCCGACCCGGCGAGCCGCTTGGCCGAACTGCGCTGCGGCGACCTGGACGCGGGCGCGGGCATCGCCGCCAGTCAGGCGCGGCTAAGCCCTGACGCCGCAACGACTTTCGCTCGCTGGGGGCTGCTCGGACCGGCCCCGGTGGACGCGGACAGCCTGGGCGACCCGGCCGCGGTGGAGGAACTGGTGGACGCCGGACTGGCCGAGGTGGCCGGGGCCGCGGCCACCGGCGGCCCGCGCTACCGGCTGCCCGAACTCCCCCGCTGCGCCGCGATCGCCGCCGCCCCAACGGATCCAGGCTGGGTGCGCCAGGTCCTGGACCGCTGGCTGCATCGCGCCCGCGCCGCCACCGCCGCGCTGCCGGTCAACATCTTCGCCCCCGGCCAGCGGGACACCGCGGCCACCGACTCGCTGCCGCGCGCCCTGGCCTGGCTGGACGGCGAACGTCCCGCCCTGGTCGAGGCCGTGGACCTGGCCGCCCGGCACGGCGAAGCGGACCTGGCCGCCGACCTCGCGCTGGCCCTGGTCCCCTACTTCGACCTGGGCAGCCACCACGAGGACTGGGAACGCACGCACGAGACCGCGGTGGCGGTGGCACAAGGGGATCGGCTCGCGGCACTGCTGCGCGGACTCGGCCAGCTGCACCTCTACCGCGACGAGTACGGCCGTGCCAGGCAACGTTTCACCGCCGCGCACGAACTCTTCGCCGAGGACTACGGCCGCGCGCTGGCCCGCTGCGGACTCGGCGCGCTGGCCAGGGTGCTGGGCAGTCCGGCCGAGGCCCTCGAACACCACCAGGCCGCGCTGACCGCCTTCCGCGCCGCCCGCGATGGGTGCGCGGAAGCCTACGCGCGCAACGCGATCGGCTCCGCCCGGCTGGCCCAGCACCGCAACGACGAAGCACTGCTGGCCTTCACCGACGCGCTGCGACTGTCCCGGCTGGCCGGGGACGAGCACCGGGCCGCGCACGTGCTGCACCAGCTCGGCGTGCTGCACCAGCGCCAGGGCCGCCCGGACCGCGGTCTGTCCTGTTTGGACGAAGCGCTGTCCATCTTCGAGCGGATCCGGGACGCGCACGGTGAGGCGTATGTGTTGCGCGCCATGGGCGAACTGCATTCCGCGGACGGCCGCCGGGCCTGCGGGCGCAGCTCACTGGAACGCGCGGTGCTGCTCTACCAGCGGCTCGGCGACCGGCACGGCGAGGCCGGGGCCACCCAGTTGCTCGGCGAGGTGCTCCGCGGCGAGCGCCGGGAGGCACTGGCCGAGGAGCACCTGCGCCGAGCCGTGCGGCTGTGGCGCGACCTGCGGTTGCCGGTCAGCCGGTGACGCGGTTGAGCGCGGGCAGGAAGCCGTCGGCGTTGCCCTTGCTGTTGGGGTGGTAGGACTCCACGATCGGCCAGCTCAGCCCGTTGACCCACTCATTGGACGAGCAGATCCCGTGCGTGGCGAAGGCCGAGCGCACATCCACATAGGTGGCCCCGTTGGCCGAGGCCCGGCCGGAGACCACGTCGGAGAGGATGTCCGCGGCCGAGTTCAGCTTGACCCGCTTGGTCTGGCCCATGCCGCCGAAGGAGCAGGACGGTCCGCCGTCGAACAGGCGCGGGTAGCCGAGCACCACCAGTTTGGCGTTGGGCGCCTTGGCCTTGATCGCCCGGTACACCGAGTCCAGGCGGGCCGGCAGGTCCCGCTGGGCGAAGGCGATCGCGCCGTCCACCGCACTGCGGCAGTCGTTGTCACTGCCCAGCTGACAGCGGGTGAGGATGTCCGCGAAGCCCGCGTCGTTGCCGCCGATCCCGACGGTGACCAGGTCGGTATTGGCGTTGAGCGCGCCCAGCTGCTTGCCGGTCACATCCGCGGTGCGCGCGCCCGAACAGGCGGCGAAGGTGAACGAGCTGGTCTGGTGCGACTTCGCCCAGAGCGCGGGATACGCCAGCGGGCTCCGGCGGCAGTCGCCGCTGGCGGAGTCGTACTGCCGGGTGCCGACACCCGAGTGGTAGGAGTCGCCGAGCGCCACGTAGTCCACGGGCGCCGCGGCCTTCGCCGGAGCGGCCATCGCCGGTGCGGCGGTGACCGCGCCGGCGACGAACAGAGCCGCTAAACAGGCCAGTAACCGGTTCTGGTTCATGGTCCATACCTCCGAGCAGGGTAAGTGAGGTGAACCACAAATTAACCGGCCAGTAACATGCGCGGTACCGCCGTGAGCGGGTGTTCTGGCCAGGCGTTTTAAGCTACAACCACGCACACCGGAGTAGGAGTGCGCAGCTCACCGCTGGGCTTCAGCAGGCCGTTCACCGGGTCGACACCGAAGATTCCGATCACGTTGCCGCGTTGGTTGGAGCTGTAGAGCGTGCGGCCGTCCGGGGTGACCTCCAGGTGCCGCGGCCAGTCCCCGCCACTGCCCGGCGTGCCGGCCAGGGTGACCTTGCGGCCGCCTTCGCTGGTGGCGAAGACCGCCACGCTGTTGTGCCCGCGGTTGGCCCCGTAGACGAACCGGCCGTCCGGCGAGATGGCGATGCCGCCGGGGAAGTTCGGCGTGGTGGTGCCCGGCGGCAGGGTGGAGATCCGCTGGCCCACGGTGAGCTTGCCGGTGGCCGGATCATAAGCCGCCACAACGAGTGTGGAGTCCAGCTCGTTGAGGATGTAGACGGTGCGGCCGCCGGGGTGGAACACCAGGTTGCGCGAACCGGCGCCCTTGGCCAGGGCCAGCGTGGAGCGCGGGGTGAGGCGACCGGAGTTGAGGTCCAGGGTGTAGGTGTAGACCGAGGAGGTGCCCAGATCCGTTGCCAGCACGTGCTTTCCGTCCGGGCTGACCACCACCTGGTGCGCGTGCGGCTTGCCGGGATGCTGCACGATGTGGGTCGGGTTGCCCAGTGCGCCGCCGGCCCGGATCGGCAGCACGCCGACGGTGCCCGAGGTGTAGTTGGCGGTCAGCACGTACTTGCCGCTGGGGTGCACGCTCAGGTGGCAGGGGTGCGCGCCGCCGCTGGAACGGGCGCCAAGGGAACGCAGGGATCCGTTGTCCGCCACCGCGAACGCGCTGACCGTGCCCTTGTCCAGCTCGTTGACCGCGTACACCGTGCGGCCGCCGGGACCCACCGCGAGGTAGGACGGACTCTCATTGGCCACAGTGGACTCGACGGTCAGTCCGCCGCCCGCGCCTGCCTTGGCCAGGCCGATGCCCTTGCCGCCGCTGGCCGCGTCGGTGTAGGTGCCCAGGTAGACCCGTCCGGCCGGCGCGCAGATCTCGCCGCCTGCCTCCGGCGTCCCGGCCGAGGCGGTGCCCGCGGCGCTCATCAGACCACCGCCGACGACGGCCGCGCCGAGTGCGCCGAGGAAAGTGCGACGCCCAACATCTGCCATGTCACCGCTCCTGTCGTCGTCGTGCTCACCGCGCTCACAGTGGACTGGACCACTGCGGTTTGGGAAGAGGGCGCAACGAAGATTGCGCCTGACGCAACTCACCCACTCGATTCGCGGTTTTAACGTCGATGCAACATATCGCCACCCAATCTGACGATTGCGCAACAGATCACTGGCTTACGCAATGCCTGGCGGATGAAATCTCCGCAATCGGGGGCTTAGCCTTACGGTCATGACCGCCATTGCCGAGCACCCCACCACGACCGGCGCGCCGCGCTCCTCCGCCGAGTACATCGCGCTGGACGAGGCATGGAGCACGCACAACTACCACCCGCTCCCGGTGGTGATCGCCGAGGCCGAGGGCGCCTGGGTGACCGACGTGTCCGGCCGCCGTTACCTGGACTTCCTGGCCGGCTACTCGGCCCTGAACTTCGGCCACCGGCACCCCGCGCTCATCGCCGCGGCCACCGCGCAGCTCAACCGGCTCACCCTGACCAGCCGCGCCTTCCACCACGACCAGTTCGGCCTGTTCTGCCGCGAACTCGCCGAGCTGACCGGCACCGAGATGGTGCTGACCATGAACTCCGGCGCGGAGGCGGTGGAGTCGGCGATCAAGGTCGCCCGCAAGTGGGCCTACCGGGTCAAGGGCGTGCCGCAGGGCCAGGCGCAGATCGTGGTCGCCGGCTCGAACTTCCACGGCCGCACCACCACGATCATCTCCTTCTCCACCGATGAGGACGCCCGCGCCGACTTCGGCCCGTACACCCCCGGCTTCGTGGTGGTGCCCTACGGCGACGCCGAGGCGCTGGCCGCGGCGATCACCGAGCACACCGCCGCGGTGCTGGTCGAGCCGATCCAGGGCGAGGCAGGCGTGGTCGTGCCAGGGCCGGGCTACCTGGCCGAGGTCCGGCGGCTCTGCGATGAGCGCGATGTGCTGATGATCGCCGACGAGATCCAGTCCGGCCTGGCCCGCACCGGCCGCCTGCTCGCGCTGGACCACGAAGGCGTGCGTGCAGACCTGTACACCCTGGGCAAGGCTCTCGGCGGCGGCATCATGCCGGTGTCCGCGGTGGTAGGCAGCGCCGCCGTGCTCGGCGTGCTGCAGCCCGGCCAGCACGGCTCCACCTTCGGCGGCAACCCCCTCGCCTGTGCGGTGGGCCGCGCGGTGGTCGGCCTGCTGGCCACCGGCGAGTTCCAGCAGCGCTCGGCCGAACTGGGCGCGCACCTGCACACCCGGCTCGGCGACCTGATCGGCCGCGGCATCGCCAAGGTCAGCGGGCGTGGCCTGTGGGCCGGGGTGGAGATCGCGCCGGGTGGTCCGACCGGGCGGGAGGCGTCCACCGCGCTGGCCGCGCGCGGCGTGCTGTGCAAGGAAACGCACGACAACACGCTGCGGATGGCCCCGCCGCTGGTGATCACCAAGGACGAGCTGGACCTGGGCATCGACGCCCTCGCCGAGGTCGTCAGCCGCTGAGCGGCGACCCGATCAGCCGACTCAGTCGGGCAACTTCAGCGCCCGACTGAGTCGGTTATAGTCCGCGCGTGGCTCACGTTCCGGCTTCCGAACGCCGTCCGCAGCTGGTCAGGGCGGCCATCGACCTGATGGGCCGGGAGGGCATCAGCGCGGGCAGCACCAGGGCCATCGCCACCGAACTCGGCGTGGCCCAGGCGACCGTGCACTACACCTTCGGCACCAAGGAAGGCCTGTACCGGGCGGTGCTGGAACAGGTCACCCTGGACCTGATCGACCGGGTCCAGCAGGCCGTGCCGGAAGACGGTTCGTTCGAGCAGACCCTCGGCGCGCTGGCCGCCGCCCAGTGGCGGACCGTGCGCGAGCAGCCCAGCCACTACCAGCTGCTCACCGAACTGCTGCTGTACGCGGTCCGGACCCCCGCGCTCAGTGACGCCCCGCGCAGTCACTACGGCGAGATCGTCGAGGTGACCGCGGATCTCATCGGCGAGGCCGCGCAGCGCACCGGGCGCACGCTCGCCCAGCCACCCGCCCTGCTGGCCCGGTTCTACCTGGCCGGGTTCGAGGGCCTGGTGGCCCAGCACCTCGCGCTGCCGGACGAAGCGAGTGAGCAGGCCGGGCTGCGGAACCTGGTCGCCGCCCTGGTCGCCCTGGCCGACGGGCGCCTGGATCCGGCTCAGCCCGCGTAGACGTCCTCGACGTACCGGCCAGCCTCGATCAGCCCGGCCAGCCAGTCCGCCGCCTGCTGCTCGTCCGCGCCGGTGTGTTCGCGGTGCACGGCCTGGAACGCCGCGCGCACCGCGGGCGCCAGGCGCTGGCCGTCGCCGCAGACGTAGACCCGCCCGCCTGCCTGGAGCACCGCCCAGACCTCCGCGCTCTCCCGCTCGATCCGGTCCTGGACGAACCGGTTCTCGTGTTCGGGCGCGTGCATGAAGGTGGGCCGCAGGCTGACCACGCCTGCCCGTTCCGCGGCTTCGAGTTCCACCCGGTGCAGGTAGTCCACAGCTGGGTGGTCACAACCGAAGTAGCACAACAGCTTTCCGGTCGACCCGGTGTGCACGCGGTCCAGCACGGCGCCGCGGAACGGGGCCAGTCCGGTGCCCGCGCTGACCACGATCACCGGCCCGGAATCTGCTGGTGGCAACCGGAAAGCCTCGGCGCAGGGCAGTACCCGGCAGTGCAAGCTGTCGCCCGCCGCCACGGTGTGCAGGTAGTCGGAGGCGATCCCGCGGAACTCGCCCGCACCACCACGATGCGGACCGGCGAGCCGGGACACCATCAGCTCCACTTCGCCGGGCAATGCCTTGGCCGAGGAGGAGATCGAGTAGTGCCGGGGCCGCAGCACTGGCAACAGTTCCAGGAACTGTTCGAACGACAGTGCGCAGGATTCGTTGCGTACCAGGAGGTCCAGCACGCTGTGCCCGGCCGGGTAGTCGTCGAAGGCCACCAGTGCGGCACGCTCGGGCGGGCAGCCGGTGTGCGCGGCCAGCACGGCGACCTGTGCCGGGGTCGCGGCGGCCTGGAGTTCCACGAACTCGGTCAGCAGCAGCCGCAGGGTCAGCGGCCGGTCGACCGGCAGGGCCTGCCACCCGCGAGCCCGCAACCGCACCGTGCGATCCAGGTCCAGGTCAAAGCGGTCGGCGACCCGCTGCACCAGCGTGGCCGGGTTACGCGGGAGCACCGCGAGGTGATCACCGGTGCGGTAGCTGACGCCGTCGGGCAGTCGCAGCCGGAGGTAGCGCTTGGCGCGGCCGAGCGGGTGCGCCAGGTCGACCAGGTCCCGCGTTTCCAGGACCGCCATGGGCAGCACGCCGTGCCGGGCGGTGAGCGCGCCGGTGACCGATTCGGGCGCGTCCTCCAGCCGGTACATCCCTTGGCCCGCACCATCTTCCGCGGTTGTCTCGACGCCGTGCTCACCGAGCAGGGCCGCCCACAGTTCGGCAGTCCAGCGGTCTACCGTGCCCGCGAAGTCGCCCGCGGCGTCCGCGATCCCGCGCGGCAGCACCGGGACGGCGCCCGCGGCCGCCAGTCGTTCGTCGATCAGGGTGGGAATCCGCTGGTAGGTGGCGGCCCAGTTGCGGTCGCCGACGCCGAGCACCGCGTACCGCAGGCCGTCCAGCTCCCCCGGCTTCCGGTTTTCCAGCCAGGACAGGAACTTCGCCGCGTCGTCGGTGGGACGGCCGTTGTAGGAGGCGGCCACGATGATCACCGGGTCCACGCCGGGCCGGAGCCTGCCCACGGCCTCGTCCAGGGCGGCGACCGAGGGCACAAAGCCGTGCCCGTCGCCCTCGGCGGCCAGATCACGGGCGATCCCGGCGCAGGTGCCCAGGTTGGAGCCGTGCAGCACGGTCAGCGCGGTCCCGGCCGCCCGGCGGGTCAGCCGCGTCGTGGGGGTGCCGACCTCGGCGGTGACCGGCAGTCGGCGTTCGGTCCGGTCTCGGCGGGCCAGTTTCAGGGTGAAGCCGTCCGGTTTGATGGTGAGGGTGGACTTGATCTTGAGCTGGTAGTCGGCGTGGTCGATCAGCCGGTAGCGGTGCACGATCAGGCCCAGCACCAGGGTGGCCTCGTGCAGCGCGAACTGCCTGCCGATGCAGGCCCGCTCGCCGGTGCCGAACGGCTTGAACAAGTGCACCGGGCGGTGTGGTTCCCGCTCGGGCGCGAACCGCTCCGGGTCGAACAGCTCGACGTTGTCCCCCCAGGCCGGATCCCGGTGCAGCGCGGGCGTCAGCACCATCAGCGTCTCCCCCGCGCGCACCCGGTAGCGACCGCCGATCACCGTGTCCGCCAAGGGTTCCACCGCGAAGGCGGGGGCGGTCGGCCACAGTCGCAGGCTCTCGTTGAGCACCTGGCGCAGGTAGGTCAGTTTGCCGATGTCGCCGTAGGCCGGTTCCGGGCGGTCCGTATCGCCCCACAGAGTGTCCACTTCGGACTGTGCCTTGGCCAGCACCTCCGGATGCTTGGTCAGGTAGTGCAGGGCGAAGGACAACGCGCCGCTGGTGGTCTCGTGCCCGGCGATGAGGAAGGTCAGCGCCTGGTGCAGGATGTTGTCGTCGTCGAGCACCGCCCCGGTCGCCGGATCGGGCGTGTGCAGCATCCGCCCGAGCAGGTCGCCGGTGCCGGTGTCCCCGGAGGCGCGGCGCTCCCGGATGACCTCGCCGACGAGTTCCCGCATCAGCGTGTTGTCCGCGCGGAACCGCTCTTCCTTGCGCCACTGGAGGAATGCGGTGCCCGGGATCGACTCGCTGCGCTGCTGAACTCGTTCCAGCGCGCGGGCCATGGCCGCCACGAACGGATGGGTGTCCGCGCGGCGGAAGGACCCGAAGTCGTAGCCGAAACCGCACAGCCCGATGGTGTCGAAGGTCAGCCGGGTCATGTCCTCGGCCACGTCCACCGGCAGGTCACCGGAAGCCTTGTCCCACTGGGTGATCAGCTCCCTGGCCACGGTGAGCATGGCCGGGTGGTAGCCGCGCATCGCGCCGAGGGAGAAGGCTGGCATCAGCACCTCGTGCGCCTTGCGCCAGTTCGGCTCCTCGTGGAACGCGGTGAACAGCCCATCCCCCGCGATCTCCCGCACCTGCACCAGATCCGCGTGCACGTTCTTGCGGAACCGGGACTCGTCGGCGAGTTCGGTGACCAGGTCCAGGCCGGAGACGAAGGTGAACTCCTGGCCGAACACCCGCACCCGGAAGATCGGTCCCATCTTCTTGGCCTCGCGGATCGCATACAGCAGGCCGTCGGCGCCGCTGGGGATCCGCAGGGCATGCCCGATCAGCGGCAAGGCCGGGCGCTCCGGGATCGGTTCGAGCACGTCCTGGCGGCTGGTGCTGGTCATCGTCCTGCCTCTCCGGGGGGGGTGACGGCCTGCGGATACCTCCTACTGTACCGATCGACTTTGTCAGTCGACAATGTCAGTTGACTGTGTTCGTTCGCACGGGCCCGGCCTGGCCCGATCCGCGCCGTGGGCCGGGCCAGGCCGGGGTTCAGGGGGTGAGGTCGGCGCCGGAACGCGGCGGGTTGCGGGCCAGTTCCACCACCTCCTCCTCGGTGAGCAGCCGCGAGCGCAACAGGAACCGCACGCCCTCCGGCGCCTCCAGGGAGAAGCCGCTGCCGCGGCCGGGCACCACGTCCACGGTCAGGTGGGTGTGCGACCAGTAGGCGTACTGGTCCCGGCTGATCCAGAACGGCGTGTCCCCGTCCACCAGCCCGAGCAGCAGATCGGCCGCGCCGACCCGGAATTCGTCCCGGGGGTAGCACATCGGCGCGCTGCCGTCGCAGCAGCCGCCGGACTGGTGGAACATCAGCGGACCGTGCCGCGCACGCAGCGTCCCGAGCAGCGCCGCGGCGGCCGCGGTCAGCTCGACCCGTTGCGCCATCAGAAGAATCCGAGCTTCTTCGGCGAGTAGCTGACGAGCAGGTTCTTGGTCTGCTGGTAGTGCTCCAGCATGCGCAGGTGGTTTTCCCGCCCGATGCCGGACTTCTTGTAGCCGCCGAAGGCCGCGTGCGCCGGGTAGGCGTGGTAGCAGTTGGTCCAGACCCGCCCGGCCTTGATCTCCCGGCCGAACCGGTAGGCCTGCGTGCCATCCCGGGTCCACACGCCGGCGCCGAGCCCGTACAGCGTGTCGTTGGCCAGTTTCAGCGCCTCCTCGTCGGAGTCGAAGGTGGTCACCGACACGACCGGGCCGAAGATCTCCTCCTGGAAGACCCGCATGTCGTTGGTGCCACGGAAGATCGTGGGCTCGACGTAGTAGCCGTCCGGGTAGCCCTCGACGACGCGGGTGCCGCCGCCGGTGAGCAGTTGCGCGCCCTCCTGCTTGCCGATCTCGATGTAGGACAGGATTTTCTCGTACTGGTCATTGCTCGCCTGCGCGCCGATCATGGTGTCCGGGTCGAGCGGGTCGCCGCAGGCGATGGCCTCGGTGCGGGCGATGCAGCGGGCCATGAACTCCTCGTAGATGGAGGAGTGGATCAGTGCCCGGGACGGGCAGGTGCACACCTCGCCCTGGTTGAGCGCGAACATCACGAAGCCCTCGACCGCCTTGTCCAGGAAGTCGTCGTCGGCGTCGGCCACGTCAGCGCGGAAGATGTTGGGGCTCTTGCCACCCAGCTCCAGGGTGACCGGGATGATGTTCTCGCTGGCGTACTGCATGATCAGCCGCCCGGTGGTGGTCTCCCCGGTGAAGGCCACCTTCGCCACCCGCGGACTGGTCGCGAGGGGTTTCCCGGCCTCGATGCCGAAACCGTTGACCACGTTGACCACGCCGGGCGGCAGCAGGTCCGCGATCAGCTCCATCAGCAGCAGCAGGCTCGCCGGGGTCTGCTCGGCCGGCTTGATCACCACGCAGTTCCCGGCGGCCAGCGCGGGCGCGAGTTTCCAGGTGGCCATCAGGATCGGGAAGTTCCACGGGATGATCTGCCCGATCACACCGAGGGGCTCCTGGAAGTGGTAGGCCACGGTGTCCGCGTCCAGCACCCCGATGCTGCCTTCCTGGGCCCGGATCACCCCGGCGAAGTAGCGGAAGTGGTCCACCGCAAGCGGAATGTCCGAGGCCAGGCACTCGCGGATGGGTTTGCCGTTCTCCCAGGTCTCGGCGACCGCGAGCCGTTCCAGGTTTTCCTCGATCCGGTCCGCGATCCGGTTGAGCAGCAACGACCGCTCGGTCACCGAGGTCGCGCCCCAGGCATCGGCGGCGGTGTGCGCGGCGTCCAGGGCCAGTTCGATGTCGGCCGCGCCGGAACGCGCCACCTCGCAGAAGGTCTGCCCGGTGACCGGACTGGGGTTGTCGAAGTAGCGGCCGTCCACCGGGGGCACCCACTTGCCGCCGATGAAGTTGTCGTAGCGGGCGGCGAACCGGACGATGCTGCCCTCGGTTCCCGGCTGTGCGTACGCCATGGGACTTCCCTTCACGCGCCGGTGCGGTCCGGCCCACGGTGGCGGGTGCGGGTTGGCGTGAGGTTGGCGTCTGGCCCAGTTGGCCCAGTCCCCGCGCTGAGAACCAGGTCACAGCCCGGCAAAGGCACTGTCAAACGCGGCGGCGGTACCGCAGAATCACTCCGCGCAATAATTGCGACATGATGTAACAGTTGAGAGAGGGGCATACATGTCCAAGGCACGACTCGCCGGGGCCGCGCTCGCCGCGTTCGCCACCGCCGCCACCCTCGGCCTGGCCGGGGCCACCCCGGCCGAGGCCGCACTCGCCGACTGCCCGAACGGCAACATCTGTGTGTGGGACGCCGGCCGGTTCCAGGGCAAGCCGTTCTACGTCGGCAACCCGGGCTCGATCAACTACTTCTTCAGCGGCGCGTGGCCGAACGACGTGGCCTCCTCGCTGTCGAACAAGACCGGCCGCGACCTCTGCTGGTACGAGCACGCGGACCCGCGCACCGGTGCGGTCTGGGGCAGGCACGACCACCCGTCCTACTTCCTGGACGCGCAGCAGCTCTCGCCGAATGACTCGATGACCGCCATCGGCGTCTGCGTCTGAGCTGATCCGGCCAGGGGTGGTGGGGGTCAGCCCGGCAGCAACTTGCGCAGCCGGGCCAGCACCACCCCTCGCCGGGCATCAGCCGGGTCCAGCCGGGCCAGCGCGTGCTGGTGGGCCTGGAGGTCATACGGGTGCCGGGACAGGTAGCTCAGCAGGTGATCAGGTTGCGGTGACTGGAGAACCGCCTCCCGCAACGCCACCTCGATGACCTCGCGCCACTCCCGGATGCCCGGCGCCTCCGACTCCGGCAGCAGCGGACCGCGGTAGTGCCGCAGCGCGGTGGTCAGATCGCGCGCGGACAGCGCGTCCAGCACGGCGCGGGCGTCGGAGCGGACCGGCGTGCCCAGGTGGTAGCTGCGGGTGGTGACGCCGCCACGCAGCGCCCGGCGCAGGTGGCTGACCTCGGCCTTGAGCGTGCCGCGGTGTACCGGGCGATCGGCGTAGAGGGCGTCCTGGAGCAGCTCCGGGGTGAGGCCGTCGGGGTGCAGGGTCAGCAGGGTGAGGATCTCCAGCTGACGCGGGCGCAACGGGACCGGCGCACCGCCGTCGAGCAGTTCGCCGCGGCCAAGGCAGTGCAGTGACCAGCCCGCGGGGGCCAGGTCCAGGGGCGACTCGGCCAGCCGCGCCTCCAGGGCGGTGACCAGGCCGCGGACCGTGGGCATGGCCAGCGGGTGCGAGCGGTCCCAGGTGGTGGAGAGGTCGAGCACGCCGAGCACCTGGCCGTTGGGGGCGTGCACCGGCGCGGAGTAGCAGACCCAGCCGTGCAGGGCCTGGACCAGGTGTTCGGCCGAGAAGCAGCTGGCCGGGCGGTTGTGGTCCAGGGCGAGGGAGAGCGCGTTGGTGCCCATCGCGGCCTCCGACCAGCGCCCGCCGACGGCGAAGTTGACCCGTTCGGCCCGGCCGCGCATCACCCGGCCGCCGAAGGTCCACAGGATGGTGCCCTGCGCGTCGGCCACCGCGGCCACGTACCCGGCGTCCTCGGCGATGCCGCGCAGCTCGGCCGCGCAGGCCAGCACCGGTTCCCGCAGCGGCGAGTCCTGCCAGCGGGCGTCCGCGCTGGGCGCGCTGTCGCGGGCCGGGCTCACCGCGGGCAGCGCCCTGGCCCAGGACTGGGTGACCTCGGGCGGCACCGCGGCGTTCGCGCCGGGAGCACGGTTGGCCACGCAGCGGGCCCATTCCCGCTCCAGCTGGGCCCGGCGCAGACGCAGGGCGGTCCGTGGCGGCATCTTTCACACGTTAGGGGGATGATGGCGGGGTGGATAGGGGAGAGAACGCGGTGTCGCACGCCTGGGTCAAGCCGAGTGAGGTCTACGCGCGCGGACGTGCGCTGCGAGAGGAGGTACGACCGAAACTGCACGACCACGCCGCGCTGGGCGCGGACCGGCCGGGGGCGGTGGAGTTCGTGCACGCCAGCAACGCGCCCCGATTGCGAGAACTGGTGCCGCTGCGGGTGGGCCGGATGCTGGCCTCGCCGTTCGCCTTCTTCCGGGGCGCGGCCGAGCTGATGGCCGCCGACCTGGCCGCCACCCCGGCCAGTGGGATCACCGCGCAGATCTGCGGTGACGCGCACGCGGCCAACTTCGGGCTGTTCGGCACCAACGAGGGCCGGATCGTCATGGACATCAACGATTTCGACGAGACCGCGCCCGGACCGTGGGAATGGGACCTCAAGCGACTGGCGGTCAGCCTGGTGCTGGCCGGGCGTGAGGGCGGGGTGTCCGAGGACGGCTGCGCCAAGGCCGCCGAGGACGCGGTGCGCGCCTACCGCAAGACCATGAACCGGCTGGCCGAACTGCCGTTCCTGGAGTCCTGGAACGCCCTGGCCGACGCCTCCACCATCAGCAAGGTCAAGGCGGACGAGCTGCTGGACGACTTCGAGAAGGCGTCCAAGAAGGCCCGCAAGAACACCAGCCGCAAGGTCGCGGCCAAGTGGACCAGGCAGGTCGAACGGGACCACTGGCGGTTCGTGGAGGAACTGCCGGTGCTCCGGCAGGTCAGCGCACCCACCGCCGAGGCCGTCGCGGCCAGCCTGGACAGCTACGTGAGCACGCTGCGCGAGTCCCGGCGCAACCTGATCCGCCGCTACAGCGTGGCCGACGTGGCCTTCCGGGTGGTCGGCACCGGCAGCGTGGGCCTGCGCAACTACCTGGTCCTGTTGCACGGCAACGAGGATGACGCGCTGGTGCTCCAGGTCAAACAGGCCAACCCGTCCTGCCTGAGCAAGTACCTTGACCTGCCCGCGCACGAGCACGACGGCAAGCGGGTGGTCGAAGGCGCGCGGCTGGTGCAGGCCGAGACGGACATCCTGCTCGGCTGGACCACGGTGGACGGGCGGCACTACATCGTGCGCCAGTTCCGCAACATGAAGGGCGACATCGACCCGACCGCGCTGCGCAAGGACCACCTGGACGACTACGGCAGGCTGGCCGGCGCACTGCTGGCCCGCGCGCACTGCCGCTCCGCCGACCCCCGGCTGATCGCGGGCTACTGCGGCGAGGACGAGGAACTGGACGAGGCGGTGACCCGGTACGCGGTCCGCTACGCCGACGCCACCGAGGCCGACCACGCCGCCCTCACCGCCGCGGTCCAGCGCGGCGACCTCGCCGCCGAGATCGAGGACCGCGACTAACGGCCAACACCCGGTCCCACTTCGGCCAACACACCGTACGACAACGGCCAACACGCCGCCGTTGTGGACGGGGTGTTGGCCGTTAGCGGGGTCGGCGCACTCTGGTCTCGTCCCATACCGGCGTGTCCGACTCGGCCACCGTGCCATCGGCGCGGAAGATCAGGAACCGGTCGAAGCTGGCCGCGAACCAGCGGTCGTGGGTGACCGTGACCACGGTGCCGTAGAACTGTTCCAGGGCTTCCTGCAGCGCCTCGGCCGAGGTCAGGTCGAGGTTGTCGGTGGGCTCGTCCAGCAGCAGCAGGGTGGCCCCGGACAGCTCCAGCAGCAGGATCTGGAAGCGGGCCTGCTGGCCGCCGGAGAGGGTCTCGAAGCGCTGGTCGCCGCTGGTGTGCAGGCCGTAGCGGCGCAACGCCGACATGGCCTTGCCGCGGTCCAGCCCGGCCCGCTGGTCCTCGCCGGTCCACAACAGCTCGACCAGGGTGCGGCCAAGCCACTCCGGATGGTCGTGGGTCTGCGCGAACAGCCCCGGCCGCACCCTGGCGCCGAGTTTGCACACTCCACTGTGGACAACCGAGGGATCTTCGTTGAGCAGCCGCAGGAAATGGCTCTTGCCGGAGCCGTTGGAGCCCAGCGCCGCCACCCGGTCGCCGAAGAAGATCTCGGTGTCGAAGGGCTGCATCAGCCCGGTCAGTTCCAGGCCGGCGCAGGTGATCGCGCGCAAGCCGGTGCGGCCGCCGCGCAACCGAGGGGCGAGCTTCTCGTTGCGTGGCAGCTCCGGCGGCGGGCCGGCCTCCTCGAACTTGCGCAGGCGGGTCTGCGCCGCCTGGTACTGCGAGGACATGCCGTCGTTGTACTCGGCCTTCTGCTGCAACATCCGGACCAGGTCCTTGAGCTGCTGGTGCTTTTCCTCCCAGCGGCGGTGCAGTTCGGCGATCCGGTCCCAGCGGTGCTCGCGGGCGGCGTGCCAGGTGCGGAAGCTGCCGCTGTGCGTCCAGGCCGAATGCCCCTCCACGGTGACCACGTGCGTGGCCGCCTCGGCGAGCAGCTCGCGATCGTGGCTCACCAACAGGATCGCCTTGTCCGAAGTGGACAGTCGCTGTTCCAGCCAGCGCTTGCCTGGCACGTCCAGGTAGTTGTCCGGCTCGTCCAGCAGCAGCACCTGTTCCCGGCCGCGCAGCAGCACCTCCAGCACCAGACGTTTCTGCTCACCGCCGGAGAGCGTCTTCACCCCACGGAAGCGCGCCCGGTCGAACGGCACGCCCAGCGCGGCCACCGTGACGGTGTCCCACAGCACCTCGGCCTCGTAGCCACCGGCCTCGCCCCAGGCGACCAGCGCGGCGGCGTAGCGCATCTGGGTGGGTTCGTCGTCGGTGTCCATCAGCTTCAGCTCGACGTCGTCGAGTTCGGCCGCGGCCGCCCGGATCGGCTCCGGCGCCACCGCCAGCAGCAGGTCCCGGACCGTGCGGTCATCGCGCACCGAGCCGACGAACTGCGGCATCACCGCCAGCCCGCCCTGGTGCGACACACTGCCGTCCACCGGCTTCAGCTCACCGCTGAGGATGCGCAACAGGGTGGTCTTGCCCGCGCCGTTGGCGCCCACCAGCGCGACCACCTGCCCGGCGCTGACCTTCACCGACACCTCGGCGAACAACTCACGCCCGTCCGGGAGCACACAGGACAGGCCGCCGGCCTCCAGATAACCCACGCCGCCGATGGTGCCCGAGCGCGAGGCCCGCTGGCGAACCCTTTACCGGTCCGCGGCCGCGGAATCGCGCGAAAGTGCGACCAGCCGGGACACCGCGCGCAGGTACTTCTTGCGGTAGCCGCCGCGCAGCATCTCTTCGGTGAACAGCTCGGAGAGCGGCTGCCCGGAGACCACCACCGGGATCGCCCGGTCATACATCCGGTCGGCCAGCACCACCACCCGCAGTGCCACGTCCTGGTCCGGCACCGCGTGCAGCCCGCGCAGGTGCACCGCGCTGACCCCGTCCAGCAGCCGCCCATACCGGGACGGGTGCAGCGTGGCCAGGTGCGCGCAAAGATCATCAAAATCGTCCACAGTGGACCCCGGCCGGGCCGCGGCCAGTGCGTCGAGTTCGCCGGGGGCGACCGGGTCCGGCGCGGGCGGCAGACCGCGGTGCCGGTAGTCCGGCCCGTCCACCCGCACCACGGTGAACTTGGCCGACATGGCCTGGATCTCGCGCAGGAACTCCTCGGCGGCGAAGCGGCCCTCGCCGAGCTTGTCCGGCAACGTGTTGGAGGTGGCCGTGACGAACACCCCGGCGGTGGTCAGCTCCTGCAGCAGCCGGGTGACCATGGTGGTGTCGCCGGGATCGTCCAGCTCGAACTCGTCGATGGCCAGCAACCGGTGCCCGGACAGGCTGCGCACCGCCTCGGCGAACCCGAGCGCGCCCACCAGATGGGTGAGTTCGACGAAGGTGCCGTAGGCCTTGGGCCCCGGCACCGCGTGCCACACCGAGGCGAGCAGGTGCGTCTTGCCCACCCCGAACCCGCCGTCCAGGTACAGCCCCGGCTTGGCCACCGCGGCCGGTTTGCCGCCGAAGAGCCCGCCGATCCAGGACTTGCGCGGCGGGCCGACAAGCACCCGGCCGCAGAAGGCCTGCCCCGCCTCGACCGCGGCGGCCTGGCTGGGCTCCTCCGGGTTGGGCAGGTAGGTCTCGAACCGCACCGCGTCGAACCGGGGCGGCGGCACCATGGCCGCGACCAGGTCGGCCGGGTCGATCTCCGGACGACGATCGACCAGGCGCGCGCTCGACATTCCGGCAGCGTAACCGGCGTCCCCAAGACTCAGTGCAAGGCCGCCCACAGCAACAACTGCCCCGCCAGCGCCGCCACCAGCAGCCCCAGCAGAGCCGCGGCCACCCCGGTCGGCACCGGCCGCCGCACCGCCATCCGGTCCAGCAGGGCCAGCGCGATCCCGCCGACCACCAGCCCACCCAGCGCCACCGCCACCGCCGCGAGCAGCCCGAACGCGGGACTCAGTCCCAGCGCCCCGGCCACGCAGCAGGCCAGCAGCACCGCGGCCGCGGGCAACAACGAGTCCGATCGTTTGGTCCGCCTGGTCTCATCCACGGGCACCGCCCCCGACGTCAGTGTCGAAACCTCTCACCCTGGATACGAGCAAAACACGGCCCCCGGACCGGCCACCGGTGGTCCTTGTCACATCGTGACCTGGCTCAGACCCGGAAGGTGAGCAGCGCGCCACGCACGTCCGACTGCTCCACCGCCACCGCCAGCGCGCCCAGCTGCCTGCGCTGCCCGGCCAGCCCCGCGTCCTCGGCCGCCCGGGTGGCCAGCCGGATCAGCCGCCGGGCCGCGGGCACGTCCCCGTGCAGGCACCGCAACTGGGCGAGATTCTTCAGGAAGGAGATCCGGGAGATCAGCGTGCTGGCCGGACGCACCGCGGCGAAGGCGCGCACGAACTCGCCCGCCAACTCCCCCGCGGCCAGGACGTGCCCGGTGTTGGTGAGGAATTCCAGCACCCGCTTCACCGTGCGGAAGTAGTCCAGCGGCCGCTCCGTGCGGTAGTCCGCCGCACCGGCGAGCAGTTGCAGGTGCAGGCGGTGGTCCTGCGACAGCATCACCTGCTGCCGGATCACCGGGATGTAGTCGACCGGCTCGGCCAGCCGGGCGATCGAGGGGTCCCGCCTGGCCTGTCCGAGCAACTCGGCGTAGCCGCTCAGATCGCCACGGGCCTTGGCGCACACCGACATCAGCCAGTGCCAGTTGATCAGCCCGCCCGCCACCACCGAGGGCAGGGCGCACGCCTCGAACTGTCGGCGTGCCCGGCTCAGATGTCCTTCGGCCCGGCGCACATCCACCGCGCCGGAGCCGATCGCCAGCGCCATCTCGGCGAGGAACAGGTGCAGCACCCCTACCCCGGCGCAACCGCGGACGGGCAGCCCGGCCGCATAGCCGGTGACGCTCTCGCCGAACCGCAGGCACAGTGCCGGATCTCCGGTGCGGCGGTAGAACTCGCGTACCCGCCGGTTCTCGGTGGCGAAGAACAACTCGGCCACCTCGGCGCACCCGGCGATCCGCTCGGTGACCTGACGGCTCACCAGCAACGGCACCGGCGACAGATCGTCCATCGCGGCTAGCCGCGGATGACGAACTGGTCGAACCCGCCTGCCGCCAGCCGTTCGTAGGCCTGCCACACCGGCTCGGGGATCTCCACCGGCGCCTGGAAGCCCCGCGCCGCGTACACCCGGAGCCGTTGCAGGTCCCCGACCATGAGGTTGATCATGCGGTCCAACGGGGTCTCCGCGGTCGGATACGCCCAGACCGCGCCCCTCGGCGGCCGTGCCGACCAGTGCAGTTCGGGCCAGCGCACCGCCGCGGTGGCCAGCGCCCTGCGAGCCATGTACGGCTTGCACACGATGATGCCGCTGGCCGGGCTGAGGCCGTGCCCGGCCACCAGTTTCCGCGAGTAGTCGAAGTTGTCGCCGGTGTTCGTCGAGTTCTCCTCGAGCAGGATCCGGTCGGCGGGCACCCCCCGCGCCCGCATCGTCCGCGCGTACCGCACCGCCTCGGTCTCCCGCCACTGCCCGCCGGTGACCTTGCCCGCCCCACCGGTGACCACCGCCAGCGGCGCGGCGCGGTCCAGATACAGCCCGGCGGCGTGCTCGGCGACCCGGAGGTCGTGACTGCCCAGGACCAGCAGCAGGTCGGCGGTGACCGAGCCGGAGTCGAGCAGGTGGAAATCCCACAGCAACTCGATGTCCCGACGGTCCTGCGGGCTGAGATCGCTCATATCGCTCTTTCTCGGTAGGGGTTGTCGTGGCCGCGGCCGAAGATCTGCGCCAGCAGCCTGCGACGCTCTGGCGGTAGCTCCCGCTGGCCCGGACCCAGCGGTGTCTTGCCGTGCACCCAGCGGTGCTGGTCGATCAGCACGGCCTGCCCGGCGCGCAGTGGCAGCAGGATCCGGTGCACGGCCAGTTCGGTGGCCAGGTGGTCCAGCGCGGCCTGCACCTCAGACTCCGGGTGCCGGAGGTGGTGGGTGTAGCGGAACGGCCAGTGCGGGTCGTGGTCGAGCACCGCGAAGGGATTCACGTCCACCCCGATGTTGACCAGGTTCTCCACCCGCCCGTCCCGGAACTCCCGGCGCCGCAACAGCCGCCGGTCCCTGGCGGAGAGGTTCTCGGCGGCCGCGACCGGGGCGAGCATGGTCGCCCCGCCGCCATGCGGGTCCGGCCGGTGACAGCAGAGGCCGACCAGGTCGGGTGGGTTGGCCGCGTTGACGAAGTCCAGGTGCAGTGGGGAGGCGCCGACGCCCTCGGAGCGTTCCGGCGCTCGATCGGTCCGCACGCCGATCTCCCGCCACCGGCCGATCCCGGCGAAGACCACTATCGGTTCGGCCAGTTCACCCAGTGCGCGCTCGACCCGATTCCGGGCTGCCTCTTCGGAGATCTCACCGGGTTCGGCCGTCAGCAGCGCGTATCCGGTCGAGCGCAGTGCCGAGTCACTGATCACCGCCTACCCCCTTGCGTGCGTTCTTCAGTCTTTTGCCGAGCCGGATCCGCATCACCACCACTCCGGCGGTCACCAATCCGAGCATCACCACAAAAATGACGCCGGACAGTGACACCGGCTGTCCACCGGTGATGACATTGGTGAAGAACCCGACGATTCCGCCGAGCAGGCACCACATCATCGAGTCGAACAGCGCCCGATCGGACTCCGCGTCCCGCAGCCGGTCCAGTGAGTGCTGGGTGACCAGCCGGACCGTCAGCTCCTCCCGGTTCGGCAGCACGATGGGCGCGCTGGAACCGGGATGGATCGGGTCACCACCGAAATTGTGCCGGATCAGTTCGGCGATGTACTGGTCCACCTGGTTTTCCGATTCCCCCGTTGCCACACCCAATGTTACCCACACTTGCCCATGGCAATAAATACGGTCAAATCCACCAGAAACAACGAGTCCGGAATTTTGCCACTACAAACACTTCCGGTCCGGGTGACATCGGCAATTTTCCGCCCGATTCGGCGAAAAGGCTCAGCCCATTGATCCGAACGCCGTCGCCCGCGGTCACGAAGCGTTCCCACCTCCCACCGAGCGCGCCGGCCGCGCCGCGTGCTCAGATAGAGCCGTGGACTGGCTCTGGCCCTCGGACTCCCCCGCCGTCGCGACCCCCGCCGACGCGAGCGGGCTGGAAGCGCGTTACGCCTACCCCGAGGACCTGGCGCGGCCCTGGGTCCGGGTCAACTTCGTGTCCAGTGTGGACGGTGCGGTGACCGTGGACGGGCGCTCCCGCGGGCTGGGCACCGAGCTGGACAAGGAGATCTTCCTGCTGTCCAGGGATCTGGCCGATGTCATCCTGGTCGGGCTGCGCACCGCGCTGATCGAGGGCTACGCGGGGGCCAAGCCCGGGGCGGAGCGGCGGGCCAGGCGGGCCCGGCACGGGTTGTCCGCGACGCCGCCGATCGCGCTGGTCACCGCCAGTTGCGCGCTGGAGCCGGAGTCGCCGTTGCTCACCGACACCCGGGTGCCGCCGCTGGTCTTCACCTGCGCGAGCGCGCCTGCGGACCGGCGCCAGGCGCTGGCCGGGGCGGGGGCCGAGGTGGTGCTCACCGGCGAGGACACCGTGGACCTGACGCGGGTGCTGGCCGAGCTGGACGAGCGTGGGTTGCGGCGGGTGGACTGCGAGGGCGGGCCGACGCTGTTCGGCTCGATGATCGCCGCCGACCTGGTGGACGAGCTGTGCCTGACCGTCTCGCCGCTGCTGGCCGCCGGGGACGCGGCCCGGATCGCGCACGGGGCGCACCCGGACCGCCCGCTGCCGCTGCGGCTGGTCTCGGTGCTGCACGAGGAGCACGCGTTGTTCCTGCGCTACCTGCGGGACCTACCGTGACCAGGGCCGACACCGAGCTGCTCGCCGCGGCGGCGCGCGGGGACGACGCCGCCTTCGACGACCTGGTCCGGCGGCACACCACCCGGATGTACCGGATCGCGCTGCGCATCGTCGGCGATCCGGCCGAGGCCGAGGACGTGGTGCAGGACGCCTGGGTCTCGGCCTGGCGGGGGCTGGCCAAGTTCCGCGGCGAGGCCGCGCCGACCACCTGGCTGTTCCGCGTCGTCACCAACACCGCACTGGCCCACCTGCGCAAACGCCGGCCGACCGTGCCGCTGGAGGACACCGCCGAACCGGTGATGACCGATGTGGCCGCCGATCCGGAGCGGGCCGCGTTGCGCAACGAGCAGACCGATCTGGTGCTGCGCGCCATCGCCACCCTGGAACCCAGTCAGCGGGTGCCGCTGGTGCTGCGTGAGCTGGAGGAACTCAGCTACGAGGAGGTCGCCGAGGTCCTGGACGTGCCGGTGCCGACATTGCGCTCGCGCCTCTACCGGGCCAGGGTGGCCTTGCTCGCCAAGTTGGAGGAACTGCGATGACCGGAGCTGACGCGGTCCTGCCGTGCGGCCGTCTGCGCGGCGACCTCCTCGCGCTGGTCGTCGACGGCGAACTGGAACCAGCCGACGCCGAACTGGCCGCGCACGCCAGGGACTGCCCGCACTGCCAGGCCGAACTCGGCGCGCTGGACGGCCGCTGGGGCGCGGTCCGGGCCGCCGCCCGCGCGCCGGTGCCGGTGCCGGACGGGCTGGCCGCGCGCATGCTGGCCGGGGTACGCGGACTGCGCGGCACCTTCTCCGCCGCCGACGCCGAACTCGACCAGGGCGACGGGCGGCTCACCGTGTCCGCGCGCGCGGTGCTGACCCTGGCCCGCCAGTTCGCGGTGGACGCGGTGCACGAGCTGCCAGAGGTGCACCTGCGCGGGCTCACCGGCGACGGCGCGGCGATCACGGTGGCCATCTCGGTGCGCTACGGCGTGGCCGCCGACCTCACCGCGCTGCGGCTACGGCAGACCCTGCGCTCCCGGCTGGCCGGATCGCTGGACGCGGCCGCGCCGGAGGTGATCGTCGAGGTGGTGGACGTGCTGCCACCCCGACCGGGTATCGGACTTCCCCAGTTCGAGTGACAAACCGCGATGCGGTGGAGCCAACGGGCATCCGAACCGATGTCAGGTGAAGGACGAACACCTGACGTCGTAGCCGATGCGAAGGAGTCCCCTCATGGCGCAGTCCACCACCGCCGAGTCCGTGCCCGCCGCCCGCGGCGGGGCCACACCGGCCCGGTTGGCCGATGACACGTCGCAGGGCAAGACCACCATCTCCGCCTCGGTGGTGCAGAAGATCGCCGGCATCTCCGCCAGGGAGATCTCCGGGGTGCACGCGATGGGCGGCGGGGTCTCCCGCGCGTTCGGCGCGCTGCGCGAGCGCATCCCCGGCGGTGGCACCTCGGCCACCTCGGGTGTGCAGGTGGAGGTCGGCGAGAAGCAGGCCGCGATCGACCTTGACATCGTGGTCGAGTACGGCGCGTCCATCGTGGACCTGGCCAAGGCGGTGCGCCGCAACGTGATCACCGCGGTGGAGCGGATGACCGGACTTGAGGTGATCGAGGTCAACATCGCGGTCAACGACATCCGGCTGCCCAGCGAGGACGACGAGGCCGGGCCGGACGGCTCGCGGGTCGAGTGATGGCCGCCGAACTGGCGGACCGGATCGCCGAGGTCGTGCTGACCCACCCGAGCGTGGTGTCCCTGCACGGCGGCGCGTACGGCGCGGTGCTGTCCTACCTGCCCGGCCGCAAGGTGATCGGGGTGCGCAGCACCGGCGCCGGCGAACCGGTGGAGGTCGGTGTGGTGCTGCGGATCGGCGAACCGCTGCCCGAGGTGGTCAGCGAACTGCGGAACCGGGTGCGCCAGGTGACCGGCGCGGTGCCGGTGGACATCACCGTGGTCGACGTGCTGGAGCCCGGCGAGTAGGAGCCGATGGTGCACACCGGCGGCGAGCCCCCGGCTGATCGGGCGGCCTTCCGCGAGTTCGTCCGGCGGCACCACCCTGATGTCGGCGGCGATCCGGTCGTGTTCGCGGCCGGGGTCGAGGAATACCGGCGACGGCAGCGGGAGCAGGGCGAACCAGTGTCCGAAGTGGACGAACGGTTCGACGGGCCGGTGGAGTTCGTGGTGACACCGCGGGGAATCCGCGGTATCGCCACCCGGATTGGCCGGTGGCGGGCCAGACGCAGGCGCCCGCCCCGGGTGAGCTAGAAGGAAGCAGGTTCGATGATGAACGGCACCCAGACCGGCCTGCTGGCCGGGCTCGTCCTCGGCGCGGCAGGCGCCCTCGGCGGGTTCACCGCCTTCCTGATCACCCTGCTGGTCGGCGCGATCGGCCTGGTCGTGGGCCGTGTCCTGGACGGCGAGCTGGACCTCGGCGAGCTGATCGGCCGCGGGAAGGACCGGTGAGCCAGGACGATCCCGGCGACCGTGGCGGGCTGCGCATCGACCCCGGCGTGCTGCGCAAGGTGGTCGAGCACAGCGCCGACGGCGTGCCGGGAACCCTGCGCGTGCCCAGGAAACTGGCCGGGCTCGGGCTCGGCGAGCACGGGTCGAGCGCGCGGATCACCCTGTCCGGCAACGAGATAGATGTGCGACTGGACCTCGCGCTGTGCTACCCCGCCCCCGTTCGGTCCACTGTGGACGCGGTGCGGGTCGCGGTCGGCGAGCAGGTCGAGCGGATCACCGGGTACCGGGTGCGCGTGGTCGATGTGACCGTCTCCGCGCTGCTGCCGGAGACCCGGGCGAGGGTGGAGTGAGACCATGCGGCTGATCGTGCGACTGCTGTCGACCCTGCTCGGACTGGCCCTGGCCGGCGCGGGCGGCCTGCTCGCGGTCGAATTCGCCTGGGCCGCCTGGAAACCAGGGCAGTACGCACTGGTGCCGTGGCGGGACTGGGCGGACCGGCTCGGTTCGGTGGACTGGACCGCGACACCGACCCGGCTGGTCGCGGGCGCCCTGGTGCTGCTCGGGCTGATCCTGTTGTGGGCGGCCAGCGGCGCGCGGCGGCGCGATGTGCGGCTGGCCGATCCGGCGCCGGAGGTCACCGTGACCACCTCGCCGCGGTCCCTGGCCCGCCTGGTCGGCACCCGGGTGCGGGCCGAGGACGGGGTGCACGCGGCCACCGTGACCGCGTCCAGGGCGAAGGTCCGGGTGCGCGCGTCCAGCCGGTTGCTGGCCAAGGACGAGCTGCGGCCCAAGGTCCTGGAGGTGACCCGGACCGTGGTCACCGATCTGCCGCTGCCGCGCACACCGAAGGTGTCCGTGGTCGTGGCCTCGCCGAAGGAGCGCCGATGAGCACCCGATCCGCGGCCGCGGTGGCCCGCTCCGCCCGCGCCGAACGCGTCCTGACCGGCGGCGCCGGGATCCTGGCCATCCTGCTCGGCGCGGGCGCGCTGGTGCTCGGCCTTGGCTGGCTGGGCACCGGCCGGGCGGCCCGGCCGGTGCTCGACCCGATGATCCGGGACTGGCTGCTGGCCAACCGGCCATGGGTGCTGGGCGTGGGCATCGCGCTCGGCGTGCTGGTGTTCGTGCTGGGCCTGCGCTGGGTGGTGCGCTCGCTGCGGCCCGAGTCCCGCCCGGACCTGCGGATCGACGGTGCTGGACCGGGGCGGGTGACGATCACCGCGGCCGCCTTCGCCGAGGCCGTGCGCACCGACGCGGCCCGGGTCACCGGGGTCAGCCGGGCGCAGGCACGGCTGGTCGGCAGCGTGGAACGGCCCGCGTTGCGGGTGCAGTTGTGGCTGGCCGAGGGTACCGATGTGCGCGCGGTCTGGCAGCAGCTGGACGAGACCGTGCTCAGCCGCGCCCGGGAATCACTCGGCGTGACCGCGCTGCCCACCGCGGTCCGCCTGGAACTGGACAGCGCGCGGCGCCGCCGGGTCCGGTGAACCGCTGCGATCCCCGGCCCGAGCAGTCATGATGGCCCGCATGACGCTGCCGCTGACCCCGCCCGTCCAGCCCATGCTGGCCAGCCCGGTGGACGAGGTCCCCGACCGCGACGGCCTGCTGTTCGAGCCGAAGTGGGATGGGTTCCGCTGCGTGGTCTTCCGCGACGGCGACTCGGTGTTCCTGCAGTCCCGCTCCGGCAAGGACCTGGCCCGCTACTTCCCGGAGGCGGTGGACTTCCTGCGCGCCGAACTGCCGGACCGGGTGGTCCTCGACGGTGAGCTGGTGGTCGAGGTGGGCGGTGAGCTGGACTTCGACGCGCTGACCGAACGCATCCACCCGGCGGCCAGCCGGGTCACCCTGCTGGCAGGCCAGACCCCGGCCCGGTTCATCGCCTTCGACCTGCTCGCCCACGGCGACGAGGTACTGCTGGAGCTGCCCTTCACCGACCGGCGGGCCCGGCTGGAAGCGCTGTTCACGCAGGTCAAGGGCGATCGGGTGCACCTGACCCCGGTGACCGCCGAGGTGGCCACCGCCCGCGAGTGGTTCACCCTGTTCGAGGGCGCCGGACTGGACGGGCTGATCGCCAAGCCCGCGGCCGCGCCGTACGCGCCGGGCAAGCGCACCCTGTGGAAGATCAAGCACGCCCGGACCGCGGACTGTGTGCTGGCCGGGCTGCGCTGGCACGTCAAGACCGAGCCGGGCACCGCGGTCGGTTCCCTGCTGCTCGGGCTGTATGACGACCAGGGCGTGCTGCACCACGTCGGCGTGATCGGCGCCTTCCCCGCCGCGCGCCGCAAGGCCCTGGTCGAGGAACTCGCCGAACTCCGCGAAGGCGCCGAGGACTCGCACCCTTGGCTGACCGGCGAGTCCGAGGGCCAGCGCCTGCCCGGCGCGATCAACCGCTGGCGCAGCAACGAGGCCACCTGGGTCCCGCTGCGACCGGAACGAGTCGTCGAGATCGCCTACACCCAAACCGAGGGCGGCGCCCCCGCTCGCCTGCGCCACAACGGCCAATTCCTCCGCTGGCGCCCCGACCGCGAAGCCGCCTCCTGCCGCTACGACCAACTCGACCAGCCCGCCCGCTACGACCTCGACTCAGTCCTCTCCGGCCAAGTCAAACCCGCCTGACCCACCCCGCGTGTTGGCCGTTGTCGACGCCGTGTTGGCCGTTGTTGACGCCGTCTTGGCCGTTGTCGTACCCCACGTTGGCCGTTATGCGCGTTCACTCCGGCCTCACCCCTGGCGTGCGAAGCTGCGACGAGCCTGCCACCGGACTTTGGGGAGATCATCAGTGCCGCGCCGTCGAGCCTCCATCAGCGTCGGCGCGATGGCCGTGGTCTCCGCACTGACCCTGGCCTCCTGCGCGGTCGGCCCCTCGGACCGGCCAGCGGTCGCGCACGACGGCGCGGCCGCCGGTGGGCCAGGACAGCCGACCACCTCCGCGCCGCGGAAGCCGATCCCGCCGCTGACCGACCCGCAGGACAGCGCACTGTCCTGGACGGACTGCACGGACACGGTCAACCGCAAACTCGGTGGCGTCAACGGCCTCCGGGTGGGCTGCGCGAAGCTGAGCACCACCCTGGACTCCCCCACCCGGCCCGGCCGGGGCAGCAACCGGGTCCAGCTGACCAAGATCGGCGACGGCAAGCAGCCCCTGGTCGTGCTCAACGACGCCCTCGGCGAGCCCGGTTCGCTGTACGCGGTGCGGCTGGCCGCGCAGCTGCCCAAGGAGATCCTGGACGTCTACCACCTGATCGGGGTTGACCGGCGCGGCACCGGCGACTCCGACGGCGTGCGCTGCGTCAACCAGCCCTCGCGCACCGCGATGGTCGGCTTCGACCCCTCGATCACCGACGCCGCCACCCTGGGCCAGCTGCTGGACACCACCAGGGACGCCGCCCAGGAATGCATGCTGGACCTGGACGAACAGCTCGGCGCCTACGACACTTGGCGAACCGCCAACGACATGAACTCGCTACGTGAGGCGCTCGGCGTGCCCCGGCTGAACGCGGTGGCCCGCGGCGACGCCTCCCGGGTGCTGACCGCCTTCGCCGAGCGGTTCAGCAACGAGGTGGGCCGGTTCGTGCTGGACGGCTCCCCCGATCCCAGCGTGGACGCGGTCGGCCAGGCCGAGGCCCGCGCCTCGGGCCTGAAGGACACCTTCGCCGCCTTCACCGCCGACTGCGCCACCCGCGGTTGCGCCCTGGGCGCCGCTCCCGACCAGGTGGTCACCGCCCTGCTGGACAAGCTGCGCACCCAGCCGGTGCGCGGCCCCCGCCTCACCTTCCAGGCGGGAACGGCGTTGCGGGCCATCGCCGCCGGCCTGGCCGACCGCCCCCGCTGGCCCGAGCTGGCCGACGCCATCCTCAAGGCCAGGGACGGCGACGTCAGCGGCCTGGAAACCTTCGTCATCCCACTGTGGAACGGCCCCGACCGCGACATGATCAGACTCGACGGCGGCCTGGTGACCACCTGCAACGACACCACCACCCGGGTCGACCCGGCCCGCGCGGCCACCCTGGCCCAGGAGTGGTCGGCCAAGTACCCGATCTTCGGCGCGATGAGCGCGCACGAGCTGGCCTGGTGCATGCCCTGGCCCGTTCCCGCCCAGCCGCTGCCGGTGCCGAGGGCGCCCGAGGCTCCGCCGATGCTGGTGCTGGGCACGGAAAAGGACGCGATCACCCCGTTGCCCGGGACGACGAAGACGGCGGAGGCGCTGGCCTCGGCCGTGCAGGTCAACTGGCAGGGCGCGGGCCACGGCGCGTTCGCGAAATCGGCGTGTGTGAACGAGGCGAGCAGGCTGTTCCTGGTTGAGGGCAAGGCCCCGACGAACGGAACGGTGTGCCCCCCGTGATCGGGTGGCACACCGTTCGGCTCGGTTGATCAGCAGTCGGTTTGGTCAGCAGTTGGGGCAGCAGTTGTCCCCGCAGCCGGTGCACTTGGCGCAACAACCACAACCTGCCATAGCAGCCTCCGATGATCGCATGCTGTGCCTGCTCAACTACGGTAAGCAACTTTCGTGTTCAGTTCGTACCGCCAGCAGCGTGATGGATGAGCACAAACCGGTGACGTCGGCAGCGGCGAAACTCACCGCTATCCCTGCTCCCCGGCCTGAAAAGTCTCCAGAATCCGTTGTGCCGCCTGGGCCGGAGTCATCGTGCCCTCGGCCACCTGGCTCGTCAGCTTCGGCGCCAGCTCCCGCACCCCCGGATGCCCATGCAGATCATGCAGCAACCGGTCATGCACCATCGCCCAGGTCCACCCCAGCAACTGGTTGCGCCGCTTGGCATCCAGGTCGCCGCTGGCCGAAAGCTGATCCCGGTGCCGGATCACCTGGGCCCACACCTCGTCCACGCCTTGGTTGTCGCGGGCGCTGCAGGTGAGAACCGGTGTGTCCCAAGTGGAATCCGGGGCGCGCAACAGCCGGAGCGCACCCGCGAGTTCCCGGGCGGCGCGGGTGGCTTCCTTGGCGTGGTCGCCGTCGGCCTTGTTCACCGCGATGACGTCGGCGAGTTCCAGGACGCCCTTTTTGATGCCCTGCAACTGGTCGCCGGTGCGGGCCAGGGTCAGCAGCAGGAAGGTGTCGACCATGTCGGCGACGGTGACCTCGGACTGGCCCACGCCCACGGTTTCCACCAGCACCACGTCGTAACCGGCGGCCTCCATCACCACGATGGTCTCGCGGGTCGCTTTCGCCACTCCGCCAAGGGTTCCGGCGGTGGGGCTGGGGCGGACGAAGGCGTTCGGGTCGGCGGAGAGGCGGGTCATCCTGGTCTTGTCGCCCAGGATGCTGCCGCCGCTCTTCGTCGAGGACGGGTCGACCGCCAGTACCGCGACGCGGTGGCCCTGGGCGGTGAGGCTGCTGCCCAGGGCGTCGATGAAGGTGGACTTGCCCGCGCCGGGGACGCCGGTGATGCCTGCCCGCCTGGCCTTGCCCGCGTGCGGTTGCAGTTCGGTGAGCAGGGTCTGCGCGGCCACCCGGTGGTCGGCACGCCTGGACTCGACCAGGGTCACCGCGCGGGCGACCCAGGCCCGGTCGCTCGCGAGCACTCCTTCGGCGTACGCGCCGATGTCGATGGGACCGCGCATCAGCTCTGCTGGCGGTCGGACAGGACCTGCAGCAGGTCCATGGCGGCGTCGGCGATCACCGTGCCCGGCGGGAAGATCGCGGCGGCCCCGGCGGCCCGCAGCTCGTCGAAGTCCTGGGGCGGGATCACGCCGCCGACCACGATCAGGATGTCCTCGCGGCCCAGCGTCTCCAGTTCCTGGCGCAGGGCGGGCACCAGGGTCAGGTGCCCGGCGGCCAGGCTGGACACGCCCACGATGTGCACGTCGGCCTCGATGGCCTGCAGCGCGACCTCGGCGGGGGTCTGGAACAGCGGGCCCACGTCCACGTCGAAGCCCAGGTCGGCGAAGGCGGTCGCGATGACCTTCTGGCCGCGGTCGTGCCCGTCCTGGCCCATCTTGGCGACCAGGATCCGCGGCCTGCGGCCCTCGGCCTCCTCGAACGCCTCGGCGGCCTTGCGGGTGCGGTCGATGTTGCTCACCGCCCCGGCCTCCTCCCGGTACACCCCGGAGATCACCCTGATCTGCCCGGAATGCCTACCGTAGACCTTCTCCAGCGCGTCGGAGATCTCGCCGACGGTGGCCTTGGCCCTGGCCGCGTTGATGGCCAGTGCCAACAGGTTCTGTTCCAGGCCCGGTCCGCGCCTGCCCTCACGGGCGTCGCCCGCCGCCTTGGTCAAAGCGTCCAAAGTGGACTGGGTTTCGACGCTGTCGCGTTCCGCGCGCAGCCGGCGCAGCTTCTCCACCTGCTGGGCGTACACGCCCGCGTTGTCCACCTTGAGCACCTCGATCGCCTCATCCGCGGTCACCCGGTACTTGTTGACCCCGATCACCGGCTGCCGCCCGGAGTCGATCCGCGCCTGGGTGCGGGCCGCGGCCTCCTCCACCCGCAGCTTCGGAATGCCCTCGTCGATGGCCTTGGCCATCCCACCGGCGGCCTCGACCTCCTCGATGTGGCTCCACGCGCGGCGGGCCAGGTCGTAGGTGAGGCGCTCCACGTAGTTGCTGCCGCCCCACGGGTCGATCACCCGCGTGGTGCCGGATTCCTGTTGCAGCAGCAGCTGGGTGTTGCGGGCGATGCGCGCGGAGAAGTCGGTGGGCAGCGCCAGCGCCTCGTCCAAAGCGTTGGTGTGCAAGGACTGCGTGTGACCCTGGGTGGCCGCCATCGCCTCCACGCAGGTGCGCACCACGTTGTTGAACACGTCCTGCGCGGTCAGCGACCAGCCCGAGGTCTGCGAATGCGTGCGCAGGGAAAGGGATTTGGCGTTCTTCGGGTCGAACTGCTTGACCAGCCGCGCCCACAGCAGGCGGGCGGCGCGCAGCTTGGCGACCTCCATGAAGAAGTTCATGCCGATGGCCCAGAAGAAGCTCAGCCGCGGCGCGAACGCGTCGATGTCCAGCCCGGCGTCCCGGCCCGCGCGCAGGTACTCCACCCCGTCGGCCAGGGTGTAGGCCAGCTCCAGGTCGGCGGTGGCCCCGGCCTCCTGGATGTGGTAGCCGGAGATGGAGATCGAGTTGTACCGGGGCATCTTCTGCGAGGTGAAGGAGAAGATGTCGGAGATGATCTGCATCGAGGGCTGCGGCGGGTAGATGTAGGTGTTGCGGACCATGAACTCCTTGAGGATGTCGTTCTGGATGGTCCCGGCCAGCTGCTCCGGCGCCACCCCCTGCTCCTCGGCGGCCACGATGTAGAGCGCCAGCACGGGCAGCACCGCGCCGTTCATGGTCATCGACACGCTCATCTTGTCCAGCGGGATGCCGTCGAAGAGCTGCCGCATGTCATAGATCGAGTCGATCGCCACGCCCGCCATGCCGACATCGCCGGGCACCCGGGGGTGATCGCTGTCGTAACCGCGGTGGGTGGGCAGGTCGAAGGCCACCGACAGGCCCTTCTGCCCTGCGGCCAGGTTGCGGCGGTAGAAGGCGTTGGACTCCGCGGCGGTGGAGAAACCCGCGTACTGGCGGATGGTCCAGGGCTGGTTGACGTACATGGTCGGGTACGGCCCGCGCAGGTACGGCGCCATGCCGGGGTAGGTGCCCAGGAAGTCCAGGTCGGCGGTGTCCGCGGCGGTGTAGAGCGGGTTGACCGTGATGCCCTCGGGCGTCTCCCACACCAGGTTCCCGGCGTCCTTGCCGGTGGACTCGGTGAGCGCGGAACGCCAGCCCGCCGGATCGGTGGCGGCGGCCGGACTGCCCAGCTCGACCTGGCCGAAGTCCGGGATCAGGTTGCGCGGCATCAGAAAGCCACCCCCAGTTCGGAGAGCGTGCCGCGGAGGACGCCCAGCGCGTCACACCCGGCGAAGATGTAGTCGTCGATTCCCGCGGCCTTGTCGCTCTCGACCCGCTCACCGGGCTTGCCCGCGAGCCAGATCCGTTGCGCGCCAGCGGCTTTCAGCGCCTCGGCGATCGGGGCGGCGTGCTCGGCGTAGGCCTTGTCGTTGCCGCATAGGCACACCACGCTCGCGCCGCTGTCCTTGAAGGCGGCCGCGATCTGCGCGGCGTCGGTGCCCGGTCCGCTGTCCGGGGTGGCGATACCGCCTGCCTGGAACAGGTTTCCGGCGAAGGTGGACCGCGCGGTGTAGGCCGCCACCGCACCGATGGTGGCCAGGAAAACCGTCGGCCGTTGCGGCGCGTTGTCCGCCGCGGTGCGCAGGTCCTCGAAGTCCTGGGCGTAGCGCACCCTCGGCAGACCGCCGGTGCGCGGGGCCGGGTTCGGCTGCCGCACGGGTAGCTTCTCGGTCAGGTTCGGGAACTCGCTGACGCCGGTGATCGCGTCCTTGCGGTGCGCGATCCGCTTGGCGCGCTTGGCCTGGGTGGCGCTCAGCCGGGACTCGATCAGCCCGTCGGCCAGCGCGGCCTCGAACCCGCCCGCGCGCTCGATCTCGGTGAAGAAGGCCCAGGCCGCGGTGGCCAGGTCCTCGGTGAGCCGCTCCACGTACCAGGAGCCACCGGCCGGGTCGATCACCCTGGCCACGTGCGACTCCTCCACCAGCAGCGTCTGGGTGTTGCGGGCGATCCGGCGGGCGAAGTCGTCCGGCAGTCCGAGGCAGGCGTCAAAGGGTTGCACGGTAACGGAATCCGCGCCGCCGACGCCTGCGCCGAAGCAGGCCAGCGTGGTGCGCAGCATGTTCACCCACGGGTCGCGGGCGGTCATCATCGCGGTGGAGGTCACCGCGTGCTGCCGCTGCGCCGGTGCGCCCGCCTGGCAGACCTCGCCTACCCTGGCCCACAGCCTGCGGGCGGCGCGGAACTTGGCGATGGTCAGGAACTGGTCCGCGGTGGCGGCGTAGCGGAACTCCAGCTGGCCGAAGGCGGCGTCGATGTCCAGCCCGGCCTCGGTGAGCGCACGCAGGTAGGCGGTGGCCACGGCCAGCGAGGCGCCCAGCTCCTCCGCGTCCGAACCGCCCGCGTCGTGGAAGACGGTGCCGTCCACGGTCAGCGCGCGCAGCCCCGGGTATTTCGCGGCGACCCTGGCGGCCAGCGCCGCGGCGGCGGCCACGTCGGTGTCCGCGCCGGTGCGGGCCCGCAGGCCGAGCGGGTCGGCGCCCAGGTTGCCGGTGAGTTCGCTGTCGGCCATCCCGCGCCGCGTCGCCAGCGCGAACAGCGCCTCGGCCGCGGCCTCGGTCTCCGCCCCCGCGTCCAGCACGATCGGCGCCAGATCCAGGTACACCCCGTCCAACACCTGGGGCAGCGCGGCGATCGGCAGCGCGTCCCCGCCCAGGGTCAGCCAGAGTGAGCTGACCCCGCTCTCCAGATCGGCCAGCACGGCCTCGCGGGCGGTGGCCGGATCGGGGTGGCTGTGCCGCTGCCGGATGTCCCAGCCGCCGGCGACCGCGCCCTCCGGCCTGCTGCCCCTGGTGTAGGGCGCCAGACCGGGCAGGCCGGTCTCGGGGGCGGCGTCATCCCGGGTGTAGAGCGGGTTGACCTTGATGCCGTCATAGGTGGTGCGAGAGAGCCTGGATTCCGGGAACTCCGGCAGCTCTGTCACGCCGGATTTGCGGAGCACGCCCGCGACCAGCTCACGCCACTGCTCCAGCCCAGGCTGCGGGAACTCCGCGGCCAGGGAGAGCTGCTCGCCAGGCAACGTCATGCAGCGGATCGTAGTCAGGATGCGCCGCCTGAAACCCCTAGTCGTGGGCCGACCCACCCCTGACTTTTTCAGTCATCGGATGACTGGGGTGCGGTTCAGGTCCGTGAACTGGGAATACCCCAAACGAATCCTGCCCAAGTTCGGGTAAACATCGTATGATTCGCCCCCATGTCACCCCTTTCCAGGCGACGTTTCCTACACCGTGGTTCGGCCGCCGCCGGACTCGTGACTCTCGGCGCAGGCTGGACCAGCGCCGCGACCACCGCATGGGCCGAACCCTCCGCCGAAGCGTTCAGGCCCAAGAACGTGCACCGCGACATCGCCAGGGACGCCCGCATGCTCTGGCGGAAACTCCCCGGCAGCTGGCAGGACGCCCCGTTCCTGGCCAACGGCTTCCTCGGCGTGCAGGTCTACCGCGGCGCGACCGCGAACCAGTTGCGGTTCATGCTCAGCCACAGCGAGGTGCAGGACCAGCGTCCCCAGTGGGAGGCCGCGGTCGGCCTGTCCCGGCTGCCGATCGGCTACCTGACGCTGACCCTGGCCGGCGAGATCACCGCGGTGGACTGGCAGCTGGACCTGTGGGACGCCGAGTTGTCCGGCACGGTCACCACCACCGCGGGCAGCCTGCGCTTCCGCGCGCTGGTGCACAACGACCGGGGCGTGCTGCTGGTCTCGCTGACCCCGAACGCGGGTGAGGAGGCGGCCGCGTGGGGCTTCACCGCCATGCCCTCCAAGACCACCCGCCAGATCCGCATCCCACCCGACTACACCGCCAACCCGGACCCGCGCACCGGCAGCTCCACCGGGGTGTCCTTTGTGGAGCAACCACTGCACGCGGGCGGCGGCTACACCACCGCCTGGCAGGAGAAGCGGATCGGCACCACCCGGCTGCTGGCCGCCACCGTGGCCTACGGCTTCCCGCGCAAGACCTCCACCGGGGACGCGGTCACCGCGGTCCGGCACGCCCTGCTGCTCGGCCTCGACCCGCTGGTCTTCGCGCACCGCGCGTGGTGGCACCGGTTCCACACCCGCAGCCTGGTCTCGGTGCCGGACAAGTGGGTGCAGCGGTTCTACTGGATCCAGCTGTACAAGATGGCCTGCGCCACCAGGGAGAACGCCCCGGTCACCAGTGAGTGGGGCCCGTGGTTCCCCGAGGGCGGCGGCAGCTGGACCGCGGTCTGGTGGAACCTGAACGTGCAGATCACCTATCCGTTCGCGGGCATCGCCAACCACCCCGAACTGGACGCGGTGACCGCCACCTTCCGCAAGCACCACCAGAACCTCGAGTTCTCCGTGCCGCCTGAGCTGCGCGACGGCGAGACCTACGCGCTGGCCCACCCCGGCGACCGCACCCTGCGCTCCGGCGGTCCGAAGCTGGGCGCGCAGATCCCCGGCAACGCCACCGTCGGCCGCCCCGGCACCTCCACCAAGACCGACCAGACCGGCAACCTGATCTGGGGCCTGCACAACGTCTGGCTCAGCTACCGGCACAGCATGGACCGCCGGATCCAGCGCGAGGTGCTGTACCCGTTGCTGCGCAAGGCACTCAACTTCTACCTGCACTTCCTCAAGCCCGGCGCGGACGGCCTGCTGCACCTGCCGCTGACCCGCTCACCCGAGTTCGCCGACGCGGTGGACGCCACCTACGACCTGTCCCTGATCCGCTGGGCCGCCCGCACCCTGCTGGAGACCACCACCGAACTGCGGATCGAGGACCCACTGGCGCCGCGCTGGCGGGAGGTGCTGGCGAAACTGGTTCCGTACCACCGCGGTGAGCAGGGTGTGCTGGTCGGCGAGGGCGTCACGCTCAGCGGCTCGCACCGGCACTTCTCGCACCTGCTGTGGTTCCACCCACTGCGCGAGATCAGCTGGGAGACCGGCGACCGCGACCTGATCCGCCGCACCTTCGAGCACTGGACGCACGACCGCTCGGCCTGGGCCGGGTACAGCTACCCGGCGGCGGCGATGATGTCCGCGCTGATGGGCGAGCCGGACCAGGCCATCGGCCACCTCCGGCACCTCCTGGACGGCAACGTGATCGGCGTGGCCAGGCTGACCCCCAACACCATGTACGTGGAGGGCAACAACCTGGCCCTGGAAAGCCCGCTGTCCGCGGCCGAATCCGTGCTGCACCTGTTGCTGGACAGCGGATCCGGCGTGCTCAAGGTCTTCCCCGCGGTCCCGGCGGCCTGGCGCGAGGCCGCCTTCGACAGCCTGCGCGCCCAGGGCGCCTTCCTGGTGGACGCCTCCCGCCGCGACGGTGCCACCGAATGGGTCCGCGTGCACAGCGAGGCGGGCGAACCACTGGTCCTGGAACACGGCATCCCCGGCGACCTGGACGTCCGCACGCCGCTGGGCCGCAGGCTCCAGTGGCGTCAGGTGGCCCCCGGCCGGATCTCGGTGGCCCTGCGCCGCGGCGAGACGGCGATCATCACCCGGCGCGGGCACCAGCCGGACCTGCGTCCGCGCGATGTGCCAGCCAACGCCGCCGCCCCGCAGTGGGGGCTGCCCTAACCTGGGAATATGGCGAAGGTCCTGATCACCGGCATGTCCGGCACCGGCAAGTCCAGCGCGCTCGAACTGCTGGCCGCGCAGGGACAACGCACCGTCGACACCGACACCGAGCAGTGGAGCCACTGGGTGCCGGATGCGGACGGCGAACCGGACTGGGTGTGGCGAGAGCAGGCCATCACCGAACTGCTGACCGGCCACGGGGAGGGCAACCTCTTCGTGGCCGGCTGCAAGTCCAACCAGGCCGACTTCTACCCGCTCTTCGACCACATCGTGCTGCTGTCCGCCCCCGCCGAGGTGCTGCTGGCCCGGATCGCGGCCCGCGGCACCAATCCCTACGGCAAAACCCCGGCGGAACGCGCCGCGATCCTGGAGCACCTGGCCTTTGTCGAACCGCTGCTCCGCGAGTCGGCCACGCTGGAGATCAACACCACCGTGCCACTGGCGGAAGTGGTGCGACAGCTGGCATCTCTCACCTGATCGTGCGACAAATCCGCCAACCTTGCCCGCCTGGCACAGCGCAGGCTGGCCACATGCCACCGCTAACCCGCACCCACCCGGACCATCACCCGCTCCAGCACACCCTCGTCCTCGAAGGTCCCGGTCTCGACGAACCCGTGCCGCCGGTACAGCGCGGCCGCACTCTCGTTGTCCGCCATCACATCCAGCGTGACCCGGTGCCCGCCACGCTCCGCCGCCCACCGGAGCACCGCCTCGATCAGCGCGTCCCCGACCCCGCGGCCGCGGGCGAACGGAGCGACCCACATCGAGCGCAGCTTGACCGTCCCGGCCTCGACCACGGTCGCGCTGACCATCCCGGCGTCCCGGCCGTCCAGTTCCGCGACCAGGTTCAGGTCCGCCTCGGCCAGCCGCCCTGCCCAGCGTGCCGCGGGCACCTGCGACCACTCCGCCAGCTTCGTGCCGAACGCCTGCGGCGCTTCGGTCAGCGCGGCCAGCCGCAGTTCCCGCCACCGTGGCCAGTCCGTCACGGCCAACTCCACCAGTCCGATCATGACCCCTGACCCTCGTCCAGCCCCGGACCGGCGGCAACCCGATTTCCGCCCAGCGCGGTCAGCTCACCGGCAGGTCAGGCCCTCCGCCGGCAACGCCCCGGTCACCAGGTACTCCGTCACCGGCCGGTCCACGCAACGGTTGCCCTGTAGGTAGATCGTGTGCTGGTCCGCCTCGAAGGTGAGCAGTCGCGCGCGCAGTGCCTCCGCCAGCTTGATCCCCCAGGCATGCGGGGTGGCGGGGTCGCCCGTGCTCGACACCACCACCACCGGCGGCAGGCCGTCGACCTTCGGGCGGTGCGGGGTGGAGGTGTGCGGGACGGCCCAGAACGCGCAGGTGTCCAGCACCGCGGGGTCGCCCTTGAGCTTGCCGCGGTCCTTGGTCGGGGGTGAGTCCACGCAGTTCACCGCGGTGAGGGCGGCCTGGCTGGCGTCGTAACCGCCGTCCGGGCGGCGGCCGAGGAACTCGTCGGCGGCGGCCAGCAGGTCGGTGCCGTCGCCCGCCTTGAGCGCGTCCAGGGCCTCGGTCAGCCGGGGCCAGTTGGCCGAGGAGTAGAGGAGGTGGTCCACCGCGCCGGAGACGTCGTCGGCGGAGAGTTTGCGGTCGCCGACCGGGAGCGGGCGGGTGCGCAGGGGTGTGGTCAGGGCGTCCAGGCGGTCCTGGGCCTTGGCGGGGCTGGTGCCGACCGGGCAGCCCTGGCGGGCGGCGCAGTCCTTGGCGTAGCTACGGAAGGTGGCCGCGAAGCCCTCACCCTGTTCCGAACCCGAGGCAACCCCGTCCAGCTCGAAGGAGGAGGCGCCATCGAGGACCATCGCCCGCACGTTGCCGGGGTAGGCCTCGGCGTAGGCGGTGCCGATCTGGGTGCCGTAGGAGAAGCCGACGTAGTTCAGCTTGTGCTCGCCCAGCGCGGCACGCAGCAGGTCCAGGTCGCGCACCACCTCGCGGGTGCCCAGGTTGGCCAGTTCGGTGCGGCCGGTGCGTTCGGCGCACTTGTCCGCGAGGTCCTTGTTGCGGGCCTCCATCCGGGCCACACCGTCCGGAGTGGACAGATCGAGGTACTCCAGGCGTTGCGCGTCCTGTTCCGGGCCGGTCAGGCAGCGCAGCACCGGTTCGGAGGCGCCCACGCCCCTGGGGTCGAAGCCGATCAGGTCGAACCGGGCGGACACCTCGTCGCCGCGCTGCGCCAGGGTGCCGCCGAGTTCGGCGAGCTGGGCCATGCCGGAGGCGCCGGGTCCGCCGAAGTTGAACACCAGCGCGCCGATCCGGCGGTCCGGGTCGGTGGCGCGCTGGCGGAGCAGGCCGATGCGGATCTTGCGGCCCGCCGGGCTGGCGTGCTCCAGCGGGACCTCCAGCGCGGCGCAGTCCAGCGAGCGGCGGTCGAAGGCGGCCTTGCGCCCGGGGTCACCGGCGAACGGCGCGCAGTCGCCCCAGACGAGGCCCTTGGCGGTGGTGACCGCCGGAGCCGGTGCCGGTGTGGCGCAGGCCACGCAGGCGAAGGCCAGCAACACGAAAAGCGGCAGACGTCTGTCCATATCGGACAGTCTTCGGTCCGGCACGCACGCCCGGCAAGTGCACGCGGCGGACTCTCACCACATCAGCACAGGAGTCGAACAACCCAGCCGTGTGGCCCTCCGAACGGGCGAGTGAGTGGCCCTGTCCCGGCACGACTTCGGCGAGCTGATCGCGCCCGGCCGCGGCCGGGACCTGCCGGTGGTCCTGCCCACCCACTTCACCTACGCCGACCCGGCCACCGTCTGGCTGCACCTGGCCCGGCCCAACGCGGTCTGGGACGCGCTCACCGAGCACCCGCGCTGCCTGCTGGTGGTCACCGGCGAGATCGCCTACGTGCGCGCCGACTGGAACTCCGCGCCCGAGGCCGACCCGGCCCTGGGCGTGCCCACCTCCGACTACGCCACCGTGCAGCTCGAATGCGATGTCCGGATCGAGGACCAGCCCGCGGCCAAGGCGGCCACCCTGCGCCGCCAGCTCGCGCACTTCGAGCCGGACGGCGCACGCACCCCGGTCTCCGCCACCGAGAACCCCGACCGGCGGCTGCTGCCCGGCATCCGGGGCCTGGAGCTGACCGTCACCGGGGTGCGGGCGAAGTTCAAGTTCGGCGACAACAAGCCGGTCGAGCAGCGCGAACGGGTGGCGACAAGATTCACTCAGCGTGAGTCCCCCGGGGACCTCGCGGTGGCGGATCGAGTGCTCCGTAGGAGTGATGGTTGTCCGATCAGCACTAAGTGATCATGGAATGTTGTCGGCGGATGCCAATGACGCACGCCACGCGGGGGCCTGACCATCGGTTTAGCCGCAGTCACCCACGAGGAGTCTTGCCATGAGGATCGGCGTTCCCCGCGAAGTGAAGAACCACGAGTACCGAGTCGCGATCACTCCGGCCGGTGTGCTCGAGTTGGTCCGTCATGGCCATGAGGTCTTCATCGAGCATGACGCGGGAGCCGGTTCGGCCATCGCGGACGCGGAATACGTTGGAGCGGGCGCCAAGGTGCTGCCCACCGCCGACGAGGTGTGGGCCAGCGCGGACATGGTGCTCAAGGTCAAGGAGCCCATCGCGGAGGAATACCACCGCATGCGGCCCGGCCAGCTGCTCTTCACCTACCTGCACCTGGCCGCGGACCGCGCCTGCACCGACGCGCTGCTGGAGCGCAAGGTCACCGGTGTCGCCTACGAGACCGTGCAGCTGCCCTCCGGCGCGCTGCCGCTGCTCGCCCCGATGTCCGAGGTCGCCGGTCGCCTGGCCACCCAGGTCGGCGGCGAGACCCTGATGAAGTCCCGCGGCGGCCGCGGCGTGCTGCTGGGCGGCGTGCCCGGCGTGCACCCGGCCAAGGTGACCGTGCTCGGCGCGGGCGTCTCCGGCATGAACTCGATCGCGATCGCGGTCGGCATGGGCGCCGACGTCACCGTGCTGGACCTGTCCGTGGACAAGCTGCGCGCGGCCGACTCCTACTACCAGGGCCGCCTGACCACCGTGGTGTCCAACGCCTACGAGGTCGAGCGCGCGGTGCTGGAGGCCGACCTGGTGGTCGGCGCGGTGCTGGTGCCCGGCGCCAAGGCGCCCAAGCTGATCAGCAACGACCTGGTCAAGCGGATGAAGCCGGGCGCGGTGCTGGTGGACATCGCCATCGACCAGGGCGGCTGCTTCGAGGACTCCCGGCCGACCACGCATGCCGAGCCGACCTTCCCGGTGCACGACACCCAGTTCTACTGCGTGGCGAACATGCCCGGCGCGGTGCCGCGGACCTCGACCTTCGCCCTGACCAACGTGACCCTGCCGTACGCGATCGCGCTGGCCAACAAGGGCTGGCAGCGCGCCCTGTCCGAGGACGCCTCGCTCGCCCTTGGCCTGAACACCCACGACGGCCTGCTGACCAACGCCGGTGTCGCCGAAGCGCACGACCTGCCGCTGACCGCGATCGCCGACGTCCTGGCCGGCTGACCACCTCAGCCCGGCTTTTCTGGTCCCAGCTCCTAGCTAACTTCCCTGGAGCTGGGACCAGACCTCTTGGTCCCGGTCCGCGGTCCAGATCACCGGTCGTTCCACGCCGGACAGCTCGTCCCACAGCCTGGCCACGTTGAACGGCAGGCAGTGCTCGAAGATCGGCCAGCCGCCGTAGCGCCCGGCCAGTGCGGCGTGCGCGGCGTCGAATGCCTCCTTGAGACTGCCGTTGCGCACATGCGCGGCGGCCACCTGGGCCTGCAGCACCTGCAGGAAGTGCCGGGTCTGCGCGATCGCGGCGTCCACCGCCACCCGGCCGCGGGCCACCGCGCCCCGCCCGCCCACCAGCACCTCGGCCCGCAACGCGGCCACAGTGTCCAAAGTGGACGATGCCCAGTCCCGGTGGTAGGCGTCCCCGGTGTAGAGCGCGGCCTGGGACTCCACCAGGTCACCGGCGAACAGGATCCGCTGCCGCGGCAGCCAGGCCACCAGATCGCCCTCGGTGTGGCCGCGGCCGCAGTAGCGTAGTTCCAGATCGCCGCGGTCGCCGCCGAGCGGGATGGTGAGCCGGTCGGAGAAGGTCAGCGTCGGCCAGGTGAGCCCGGGGATGGTCTCGGGTTCCTGGAACAGCCGGGGCATCCGGGCGAACTCCGAGGCCCAGTCCGCCTCCCCGCGCTCGGCGATCAGCGCCCTGGTGTGCTCGTGCGCCACCACCACCGGCGCCGCGAAGGCGCTCGCGCCGAGCACCCGCACCGCGTGATAGTGGCTGAGCACCAGGTACCGCACCGGTTTGTCGGTGTGCTCGCGCAGCCGGGCCAGCCAGCGCCGGGCCGCCGCGGGCGTGGCCATGGCCTCGAAGCAGACCAGGAAGTCCTCGCCCTCGATCGCACCCACGTTGGGATCCCCGGCGGCGGTGAGCGCGTACACGCCCTCCCCGAGCACCTCCAGGGTCTGTTCCTTGGGCGCCAGGTCGGCGGCGGAGGCGAACGGCTTGCCGGACATGCGGACCTCCCTGCTCAGCATCCGAGCCGCAGCCTAGGGGACACGCCCCCTATCCCGGTGTCCGCCAACGGGGCCGAGGTGGACGACCGGCGGCCACCCACGAGGGCAACTGCACCCGCCCTTCACCCGGCCAGCGAAGCTCGCCGGAGTCCAGCCACTCCACCCGCCCGGCCCAGCGCGGTTCCACCCGGTCCGGGTACACGCACAGCACCGCCAGCCAGTCCTCCGCCCAGACCAGCCACCGCCGCCCCGGTCCGTTCGCCGCGGCTGCGAACTCCACACCGGCCTGCTCCGGCTCACCGCGCACCCAGGTCAGGTACACCGGCCGCGGTCGCCGGAACACCCGGCCCATCAGCCAGCTCGCCAGCCCCATCAGCAGGTGCGGTTCGTGATCGAGCAGCGTTTCGGCGGCCCAGCCGTCCTGGCTCTGCCCCGGCTGCGACTCACGGTCCCGCCGCCCGGGCAACCGGTGCTGGAACTCAAGGTCGCTGACCTCGACCACCCGCACCGGCCCCGGCCAGTCCTGGGCCCACTCGCGCACCTGCCGCTCAGACACCCAGCACCCGCTGCTCAGCCCCGACACCCTCGGGCACGACACCCGCCACCACCAAGCCCCCCAACGCCACCCTCCCCAGCCGGTCAACTCCCCAGTCACCGGCAAGGACACCGGCGCTCCCGCGAAGGTTGCCGCGGCAGCCCTCCACCCAGGCCCGCGCCGGCGGCTCAGCCGTCCAGGGTGCCCGCGGGCAGCCGCACCCGGGAGCCGTCGGCCCAGCGCAACGTGCGCCGCTCGATCACCGGCGCCGACTCCCCCTCGCCCTGCCACAACGGCCGGCACCACCTGGGCCGGACGTGCAGCAACGCCATCCGCCGCCCGGCCCACACCAGCCACACGTCGTCCTGCCGGTTCGCCGCGTCCGCGAACCGCACCCCCAGCTGCCGGGTCCGGCCGAGCACGGTCGCGATCCGCCGCGCCACCTTCCGCCGGACCAGCCGCATCAGCAGCCAGACCAGCCGCACCCCCAGCAGCTACACCCACAGCACCGCCGAGACCACCGCCGCGACCAGAAGCTCACCCAGTCCACCGGCCTCACCCAGCGGCGCGGCCACGATCTCCTCCGCGCTGCTGGATCCGGGCTGGCCGGGATTGCGCACCGACCCGTCCACCCGCCGCCCGCGCACGTGGTACCGGAACCGCAGCTCCCCCAGCGGCACCGCCCGCGCGTCCTGCCCCCATTCCCGGAGCGCCCACTCCCCGGCCTCCGCCGCCCGCCGGGCCATCCTGGTTCCGGGCTCGGTCACCGCGCTGGCTGCCGGATCCGGGCTTTCTCCGCGCGATTCGGCGGCAGCACCACCCGCCCACCGTCCGGCCAGATCACCGCGAACTTCCTGTCCCCGAACTGCGCTGGCCCCGACCACAGCACCCGCCCGTCCGCCTGGGCGAGCAACACCTGCCCACCACCCCAGGCCACCCAGACCCGCCGCGCCCGTCGCGCGAGGTCGGCGAACTCGATCGCGGGCGACCCGGGCGGCGCGGTCACCGTGCCCCGCCGCAGGTCGATGTCCCCGTCCCCGTCCAGCACGAGCTGCACCAGCACGCCCCCGAACCGCAGCAGGTTCCAGAAGAACCGCCGGATCAGCCGCTTCCCGGTCACCGTGCCATCCGGCCGCCGTCCCTTGACCCGGTACTCCGGCCGCACCTTGGCGATGTAGACCACATCCACCGGCGCCCGCCACTGCGCGGCCGCCTGCGCGCGCACCCGTTCCCGAACAGCCTCAACCATGCGAACCCCCAGATCCGCTGGCCATGCTAGCGAGCGGCGGCCGCCTGTTCCTCCCGGTACCGCGTTCGATCGCTCTGCAGCACGGCCAGGCGCAACCAGGATCCGTCGGGCCAGCGCAGCCGGCGCGGCAGCCGCAGTTCCGGGCGGTCGGCGCCGGTCGCGGTCCACGCGTGGTGTAGTCCGCCATCGGGTCGCGGCGTGACCAGCGCGGTTCGAGAGGGAGACCAGACCAGGTACTGCGCGCCGTGCCGGAACGCATCGGCGAACCGCACGCCACCACTGTCCTCCTTGCCGCGCACGGTGTCCCGCAACGGCCACATCAACATCCTGCCCAGCAACGTCACCACGACCTCAGCCGCTGCCTGCGGGATGTCGAGGACCACCGAGACCAAGCCGAGGCAGCCGGAGCGATCCTTGGTCTGCCGCCGGACACCATCCCGGCGGCGGCCACGGACCTGGTAGCGGAGGTAGGGCGAGTCGAGCCGGAACACGCGGACCGGCTCACCCCAGGTCCGGGCGGCGGCCTCCCGCACCCGTTCCACCGCCGGCTGCTCAGGGATGTGGCGCAACGGGCACTTCCTCTCCCGTAGTCGCGGGCGCCCAGTCCAGCGAGTCGAATATGTCCAGTGCCAAGCCACAGACGGGTTCCCAGTCCTGCCAGGAGTTCGTGGCCAGCGAGATCACCGCGACCCGGGTGCCGAACGGGTCCGGTGCCCAGGCCGTCACCTCCCGGCGCAGCACCGGCGCCGACTCCTCGCCGACGTGCAGCAGCATCGGTTCCTCGACGATGGTCACCACCGCGGGCCCCGCCGTCAGCCGCACCCTGTTCGGCTCCAGCTGGCCCCGTGCCTGGTGCGCCTCGACCAGGCCGGCCAGCGCGACCTCGGGCGACTCGTGCGCCGAAGGCATCTCCGTGACGGTCAGCCAGACCATGATCAACCGCTCCGGGTCATCCGGCGACCGGTAGACCGCGGTGGCCACGAACCCGGCCCGGGTCTGCGCCGCCATCGCCCCCATGGTGGCGAAACCCAGCGCGGCCTGCGCGGTGACCTCGGCGTCGGCGGCCAGGCTGAACCGTTCCGCCACTACCTCTTTGAGCCGGTCGAACCCTTCCGGGTCGATGTCGGCCGGCAGCTCGATGAAACCCTCCGGCACCGTGATGCCGAATCCGCGCTGGTCCAGGTGGCCGATCATGCCGCCCTCCCGTTCAGGACCTGGTTGAACGCCTGGTTGGCCGGTGTCAGCGGCCGACCCTGGGTGAGCTGCTGGTAGTACTGCTGGCCCACCTCCTTGGCCCGGTCCAGGTACGGCTCGGCGAGGGTCGCACCCGTGGTGGTAGCCGCGGTGATGGCGCCGCCGACAGTGGCGGCCGCGATGTTGCCTGCCTGGGTGCCCGCCGTGGCCATCGGTGCGCCGACCGCGCGAGCGACCGCGTTCGCGGTGCCGAGCCACGTCTGCGCCTGGATCCGCGAGGCGACCTCAAGGCTGGTCTTGGCCGCCGACGCGCCCTGGGCGACGGCAGCACCGGCGCCACCCGCGCCCCTGGCGCCCTGGACAGCCGCCTTGCCTGCGTTGAACAGCTTGGGCAGCCCGGTGATGCCCTTGGCCACCCCGCCACCCGGGATCACCCCGACGGCGTCCATGGCCAGGGTCTTCCAGCTGACATCCGCGCCCGCGGCCTTGGCCAGGCCGTGCATCGCCAGGCCCGCCGCGCTCACCCCCACCGCGGCCGCGGTCACCACCTGCCCGACCACTGGAATCCACCCCACACACACCGCGGCGATGCTCAGCACCTTGCCCACCGCGCTGAGGATGTCGCCGATCAGCTTGATGTCCTCGGCGTGGTCCTTGACCCACTGCCAGGCCTTCTGCGCGAGTTCGCCGATCTTGTCGATGAACTTGCCGATGCCGTCCAGGATGCGATCGAAGAAGCCCGGTTCCTCCGGGGCCTCGTTCTTGGCCCGCTCCAGGGCCTTGGCCACGGCGTCGGCGAGTTCCTCGTGCTGGCTCAGCAGGCGGCGAGCCTGGGCCTTGATGGCGTCCAGTTCGCCGCGCGCCACGCCGAGCCGTTCACTGGCCACGCGCAGGCGCGCGTTGGCGTCGGCGAGTGCGGCGTCATCGGGGAAGTGTTGCCCGGCAAGGCCGAAGTCCGGGTGTGACTTGGCCTGTTTCACCCGGTCCAGCGCGGTACGGGCCTGGATCTCATAGTCCTTGGCCCGGCCCTGCATCGACGCCAGGTCGTGCTGCCACTGCTGGAGAATCCCGGCCGCGCTGCCCAGCGACACCTTGCCCTTTTCCAGATAGCCGGGCAGTTCGCCGACCGCGCCGCGGAACTTCTCCGCCGCCTCACCGCGCCAGATGCCCTGCGCCTGCCCGATCTGGGACAGCGCTGAATGCGTTTCGGCGAGCATCATGGACACCCGGGTGAAGTTGTGCGCCAGCGTCTCCACGCCTGCCAGCCGTCCCGGTGCCGGGTCGAAGCCCAGAGTCGGGTAGTCCTCCAGGTGGCTCATCAGCCGAGCCCCCTGGTGATCGCGGACTCCCGTGCTGGTGGCGGTGCCTGCGCGCCCTGGCCGCCGCCACCGCTGAGGAACAGCTGGTGCACGGCGCGTTCGGTGTGCTCGTAGTCCTTCTTGGTCTCGGCGAGTGCCTTGGTCATCTTCTCCGTGGCCTCGGCGATCTTGCAGATGCCGTGGTCCCAGCGGTCCTGGAAGGCCTTGCCCGCCTTGTCGATGGCCCTGCTGCCAAGCTCCTGAGCACTTGCCCCGCGGAGCGCGCTGGTCGCCCTGGTCATTTCCTCAGCGGAACGATCCAGGTTTTTGATCAACGCCTCCAGCTGGGCAAAGTTCACCCCAACCTTGTCCCCCACCGATGGTCCTCCCCTACCAGACGGCTTCGGGCGGACACTACCAGTGACGACCGGCTAGCACTCCTCGGCGTCGGCGTCCTGGCGCAGGTGGTACTCCCAGCCGTGTTCCTCGCTGTGCCGGAGGTCGTAGTGGTGCACGATCTTGGGGCCCTGGTGCAGGTGGACGTGGGTCACCGTCGCCAGTGCGGCTGGACTGGCGGAGGTGAACGTCTGCCATCGGCCGTCCAGCGGACCGCCGACGAAACGCGCCAGGAACGTGTGCACCGGGTCCTTTCCACCGTTGCGGCGACAAGTGTCTTCCCAACAGTATGCCGGTGGGTACCAACGTTGGCCGTCACGTTAACGCGTTGGGAGCAGCCGCCAGCCGCACCAGCCCCCGGAGTGTTTGCCGTTGTGGTACGCCACGTTGGCCATTGTGGACGGGACTCAGGAAGCGGTCGGCCGGGACGGTGCGAGCGGCAACCGCCGGTTGAGCGCGGCGACGACCTGAGCCCGCCCGTCCATCAGATAGAAGTGATCACCGGGAAAGACCTGTAGATCAAAACCAGCACTCGTGGTCTTGTCCCAATCCCGGGCCTGATCCACGGTCAGCTCCGGATCACTGTCCCCGGCGAACGCGGTCACCGGACACTCCAGCGCGGCCGCGGCCGCAGGCTGATAGGTCTCGATCAACCGATAGTCCGCCCGCACGATCGGCAGCAACAACTCCCGCAACTCGGGGTGCTCCAGCACCGCGGACCCGGTCCCGCCCAACGCGGTCAGCTCACGCACCAACCCCTCGTCATCGCGCAGATGCACCTCCCCCGGCACCGCGTGCGCCGGCGCCTCCTTCCCCGAGACCACCAACCGCTGCGGCATCGGCAACCCGGCCCGCCGCAACGCCAGCGCGGTCTCGTACGCGACCGAGGCGCCCATGCTGTGCCCGAAGAAGACAAACGGCCGGTCCAGCTCGGCCCGCAACCCCGCCACCAGCTGCGTGACCAGCTCGTCCATCGTCGTCAACGCGGGCTCGCTGAACCGCTCCTCCCGCCCCGGATACTGCACCGCCAGCATCTCCACCCCGGCGGGCAACAGCGGCGGCCACAGCCGGTACGCGCTGGCGGTGCCGCCCGCGTGCGGGAAGCAGAACAGCCGGAGCCGTGCCTGCGGACGGGACTGGTAGCAGCGAACCCAGGGCCCGGTCACGGGGTGGCCTCCTCGAACTCAACGGACAACGTCGAGGAAGACGGTAGCCGCCTAAGCGGGGTGGTCACCGCGTTAGCAGCGTCTCACCCGCCGCCCAGCTCGGTGAGCCGCGCCTGGGCCCCGGCGATGGCCCGATCGACCGTGAAGGCGTAGAACTGCTCGGACATGCCGGGGGTGAGCAGGTACCCGGCCAGCGCGGCCAGGCCGTCGCGCGGGTCGTCCCGGTAGGCGCCCAGTGCCTCGGTGATGGTGGTCTTGGTGCTCGCGTCCGCCGCCGACCGCTCGTCGTAGGACATGATCAACAGGATGGCCGCGTTGAGCAGGGTGCTGTAGACCATTGGCGACTCCGCGCCGAAGCCGGCGCGCCGCAGCACCCGCACGCCGCGGTCCAGGATGCGCAGGGCCGAGGGCACGATCGGGCCGCGCAGCACCAGCCAGCGGGCCACGCCCGGGTAGCCGCCCAGCACCGGGCGGGCGCCGAGCAGCAGTTCGGTGAACCAGTCCCGCCAGTCCAGGTCCTCGGCCGGACAGGGCATCCGGGACACCACCCGGTCGGCGACCGCGTGGTGCACGGCGGCCCGGTCGCCGACGTGGTGGTAGATCACCGTGGGCCAGCAGTCCAGTTCGGTGGCGAGCTTGCGCACGGTCCAGCCGGCCAGGCCCACTTCGGCGGTGAGCCGTTCGGCGGCGTCCACGATCAACTCGGCGGTCAGCGGCTGCTCGCCGCGGAAGACCCGGGGGCCGCGTTCGCTCGCGGATCTCGTCACGTGCTCACCGTAACCGCAGGCCGGTCCGGACCGGGGGCCAGCTCGGCGAGGGGTCAGACCCGGTCGATCAGGGCCTCGGTGAGCTGTTTGAAGAAGGCCGGACCGTCCACCGTGCGGGCCACCTTGATGGCGGGCCGGTCGGTGATCCCGCCGAGTTCGGCCGAGATCTCCTTGCCGTAGCCGCGCAGGTCGGCCACGGTCTGCCCGCGGGTCTTCTCCCCGCGCAGCTCCACGCTGACCGGCAGTTCGCGGTAGGTGGCCAGGTCAGGGTGCAGCAGGATGGCCGCCGCGAGGGGGTCGTAGAGGGTGCAGCAGCGTTCGCCGAGCATCCGGCTGTAGAAGTCGACGTAGAAGCCGAGCACGTCGTGCGCGAACTTGCCGCGCGGGCCGGTGCTGGCGGCCAGGGTGTCCAGCCAGTCGGCGTCGGCGCGGGCGGAGTGGGTGACGTCCAGGGCCACCAGGGTCAGCGCGAAGCCTGCGGCGAAGACCAGGTCGGCGGCCTCCGGGTCGTGCCAGATGTTGGCCTCGGCGAACGGGGTGGCGTTGCCGGGGGCGTCCACCGCGCCGCCCATCACCATCACCGAGCGCAGCAGGCTGGGCAGTTCGGGTTCCAGCAGCAGGGCCAGCGCCACGTTGGTGAGCGGGCCGAGCGCGAGGAGGTCCAGCTCGCCCGGGTGCTGCCGGGCGAGCTGGACGATCTGTTCGGCCGCGGACTCGCGCACCGCCGGCCGGGACGGCTCCGGTCCCTCCCAGCGGCCGAGTCCGTGCGGGCCGTGGACGAACTCCGAGGTCAGCAGGGGTTGGGCGAGCGGCCGGGCGGCGCCGACGGCCACCGGCACGTCGTCCAGCCCGAGCACGTCCAGGATCCGCCTGCTGTTGTCCGCGGCGACCTGCGCGGGCACGTTCCCGTGGACGCTACCCACAGCGACGATCTCCACGTCTGCCTGCGCGGCCAAATACAGGATCGCGAGCGCGTCGTCGATCCCCGGATCGGTGTCCAGCACAATTCGCACGGTTGAACAGTCAATCAGACTCACCGGTCCGTTCCGGAGAACGGTTTCGGGACTGTGATCTGGGGATTCGACTCCACCTCGGCCACGATGGCGGCCCAGTCCCGGCGCGGATGCTCCACCTGGCCGAGTGACACCACCTCGCGGCCGCAGAAGAAGGTGAGCACCCAGTCGCCGACCACCCGCACCTTCCGGTTGAGCGTGGGCACCCGGCTCAGGTGGTACAGCCGGTGCAGCAGCCAGGCCAGGAACCCGCGCAGCCGGATGCCGTAGACCTCGGCGACCCCCTTGTGCAGCCCGAGGCTGGCCACCGAGCCGACGTGCTTGTGCCGGTACCCGCGCACCGGCCGCCCGCGCACCGCGGCCCGCAGGTTGTCCGCGAGCACCTTGGCCTGCCGGACCGCGTGCTGGGCGCTGGGCGCGCACACACTCAGCCCGCTGGCCGACAGGTCCGGCACGGCCGCGCAGTCACCGGCCGACCACACCCCGTCGGCGCCGATCACCCGGAGTTCCGGATCGCACTGCACCCGGCCGCGCGCGTCCACCGGCAGACCCGATCGGGCGGCGAGCGGGTTGGCCTTCACCCCGGCGGTCCACACGATGGTGTCGGCGTCGAATTCGTCCTCTTCCGAAGACCCGCTCGCGGGGTCGAGCATGGATGGAGTGAGCACGACATGGCCACCGTCCATTGCGGACACCCGGGTGCCCAGGAGCACCTCCATGCCGCGTTTGCGCAACCGGCCGACGGTGTAGTCGGCCATGCTCGGGCTCACTTCCGGCAACACCCGATCGGCTGCTTCCACCAGCACCCAGCGCATGTCCTTTTCGGACAGTCGGGGGTGCTGTCGCAGGGCCGCGCGGGCCATGTCCTCCAGTTCGCCGAACACCTCGATCCCGGCATATCCGCCACCCACCACGACGAAGGTGAGGGCCCGCCGCCGCAGTGCCGGATCGTCGGTGGTGGAGGCCACATCCAGCCTGGAGAGCACGTGGTTGCGCAGGTGGATGGCCCCGCCGACGGATCCGAAGCCGATCCCGCACTCGGCAAGGCCGGGCACCGGGAGGGTCCTGGCGACCGCGCCGGGCGCGAGCACGAGGTGGTCGTAGGGCAGCTCGGTCGGCAGTCCCTCCACCGGCAGCACGGTGACGATCTTGCGTCCGGCGTCCACCGTGGACACCCGTCCGGTGAGCACGGTGCACTTGCGCAGGACCTTGCGCAGCGGTACTACCACATGGCGCGGCTCGATCGAGCCCGCCGCGGCCTCGGGGAGGAACGGTTGGTAGGTCATGTTCGGCTGCGGGTCGACGACGGTGATCGTCGCCTCGCCCGCGCTCAGCTTCTTCTGGAGTCGCAGCGCGGTGTACATGCCGACATAGCCGCCCCCGACCACGACGATCCGTTGCGGTCCGCTCATCGCTATCCCCGTTCGTGACGCTCTGCACTGACCCTGTCGAGCCTGCTGCGAAGCGGTCAGTGACAACTCCCCCACAGGAACCAGCGCGCTCCCCCGGGAGAGGGGATCAACGCGATTCCGGTCACGTGCGGCAACCAATTCGACTATCGGTACGTTTAACGGCCGAGGGCCGGCGCCACCCGCGGCGGCCCAGTGGAACCACTGGTCAGCGGTGCAACCCGGCTCGGGACTGCGGCGTATGAACAGCGCAGGACAGAACCGAGGAGCTGGACACATGGGCCGACGATCGCGAGAGAGTGAGCAATCCCGCACTCTGGGTAAGGCATTGCTGCTCACCCTGGGATCCACCATCGTGCCCGGCTCCGGGCACCTCGCCCTGCGTAAGCGGGCAGGCTGGTTCCTGCTGGCGATCTTCCTGCTGCTGCTCGGCGGCGGGCTCTACATCGGGCTGACCCTCACCCAGGAGGAGCTGCTCAAGTACGCGGTGTCACCACGGGTGCTGCTCGGCGCGATCATCGCCTGCGCCGTGCTCGCGGTGCTGTGGATCACCGTGGTGCTGCGCACCTTCGCGCTGGCGCGCCCGCGCGGCGGCATGCGGGCGGGCGGCCGGATCGCGGCCACCCTGGTCGTGGTCACCCTGTGCGCGGTGATCGCCGCGCCGTTCGGCTACGCCGCCTACACCGTCAACACCTACCGCTCGCTGCTGCAGAACCTGTTCCCCACCAACGGGAGCACCGCGGGCGGCCAGGGCGGCACCCAGCCCAGCCAGGGCGGCGACGTGGAGGCGATCAAGAAGCCGCGGCTCAACATCCTGCTGGTGGGCAGCGACGCCGGCCCGGATCGCACCGGCACCCGGACCGACACCATGATGGTGGCCAGCCTGGACACCCGCAGCGGCCAGACCGTCCTGTTCGGACTCCCGCGCAACCTGCAGCGCGCCCAGTTCCCGCCCGGTTCGCCGATGGCCAGGCAGTTCCCCAACGGCTTCCACGACGGCCGGGACCCGAACTCGGGCGAATACCTGCTCAACGCGCTGTACAAGTACGGCAACGAGCACCCGCAGCTGGCGCCCAGCGGCCCGAGCACGGTGGCCGGGCTGAACCTGCTCAACTCCTCGATCGGCCAGATGCTGGGCGTGGAGCTGGACTACTACATCCAGGTCAACATGGCAGGCTTCGCCTCGATCATCGACGCCCTCGGCGGCGTGGACGTCAACGTCGGCCCGCGCCCCATCCCGATCAACGGCCTCGGCCCGCACGGCGAGCAGATCCGGCCCAAGGGCTGGATCCCGGCTGGGCAGCAGCACCTCAACGGCGAACAGGCGCTCTGGTACGGCCGGGCACGCAGCGACGGCAGCGACTACATGCGGATGAGCCGCCAGCGCTGCCTGATCAAGTACGTCATCGAGCAGAAGAGCCCGATGGACATGCTGACCAACTTCCAGGGCGTGGCCGCGGCCACCCAGGACAACGTGGCCACCAACATCCCGCAGGACGTGCTGCCCGCGCTGCTGGGCCTGGCCAACAAGGCCCGCGCGCTGCCGATCCAGAGCATCTCCTTCGACCCCAACCTGTCCACCCGCAACGGCGGCAAGTTCTCCACCGCCATGCCGGACTTCAACTACATGCGCGAGGTCGTGCGCAACGCCCAGGCGATGACCACCTCGACCTCGGCCAGCCCGACCACCACCAGCACCGCGACCCCGCCGTCAAGCACCCCCGGCAAACCGGGCACGCCCACTGGCAAACCGCCGGTGCGCACCAGCGGCACCCAGCCGCCGGCGGGCAGCTCGCCGAACATCGCGCCGCCGGACTCCCTGGACCAGATCTGCTCCACCGACCCAGGTCAAACGGAGAAGAACTAACCCACCCCCCGCCCCACAATGGCCAAAACCCCGTACGACAACGGCCAACACGCGCGAAAGGTTTTCCCCCCTCGCGCGTGTTGGCCGTTCTTGTACGGAGTGTTGGCCGTTGTTGTACCGGGTGTTGGCCGTAGTCGTACGGCTCGTTGGCCGTTGTGGACGGGTGGCCCGCCGGCCGGAGGGGAAAACCCTACGAGGTCAGCGAATCCGGTTGCGCTGGGTGTTGCAGCCGTAGAAGTAGCCGCAGAACTGGGTGTAGGGACCGCGATTGGCGGTCTCCGGGTTGCCGATCACCACACCGCTGTTGTCGGTGTTACGGGCCGCCGTGCGACCCGGCTTGTGCCCCCAGAACGGTTCGGACTGCAAGCGGTACCAGTGGTAGTCGATGAAGCCGGGGCCGGGCGCGACCACCAGTGCCACCAGCGGGCGCGGCTTCTCGGTGTCCGGGAAGCAGTCGAACCGGCGGTGCATGCCGTCGGCCAGCGCACCCCTGGTCACCTCGGCACAGGTGACCGCGGAGTACATCGCGCCCGCGCCGCGGCCCGGCTGGGCGAAGGTGTTGGTCCGCCAGTTGCTGGCGTAGTTGTAACAGTTGTTGTTGGCCAGGGTGGTGGCGTCGTTGTTCCAGAACCCGGGGTTGAACGCGGTCCGCTCGATGTAACAGGTGACCGCGGCCGCCGACTCGGAATCCTCGGGCGCCCGCTCCTGCCCCGGCGCGGCGGTGGCCTCGCCGCCGCGGGTGTCCCTGGTCGAACGGGAAGCGGTGCCGGTGGCCGAGCTGACCGCCTCCAGCTGCGCACCCAGGAACGTGGCCAGTGACTCATCCAGCGGCAACGCGTCCTCGGCCGCGTACCCCGCGCTCTCACTGCGCCCGATCAGGCTGATCAGCCGCTCCCCCAGCTCGGCCGCTCCCGCGCCACCTGCCGTCGCCCCCACCGGCAGGTACACACTGGCGAGCCCCAGGTCCGACGCGTGGTCGTCCCCCAGCGTCTCCACCTGAAAGCCCCGGAAACCCAGCCCGCTCGCCGCCGGCGCGGACTCGGTGAGCAGCCCCCGGTCCGCGGTCAGCGCGCGTAACGCGGCCCGCGCCTCGGCCCCGTCCCGCACCTCCCACACCGGGTTCGACCGGCCGGAGAAAATATCTGCGGTAATGCGCAGCATCGGTTCATCCCTTCCCAGAAGACCGTCGTGCGACTGCCGCCGACGCTTCCAGGAATCCCGCCACACCAAGACAAATCAGCCCCATGAGGCGTGAAGCACAGCCCCATGGTCTGCCCGATCCGGCTGGAAATGCCTTACCGCTCTAGGGAATCCGGCCAGTTGGCCTAGCCCTCGTCCGTGACCTTACGGGCCTTCGACGGCTGCACCCTCGGCGGTTCCCCCGGCATCTTCGGGTAATCCGGCGGATACGGCATCTCACCCAGCCCATGATCCCGCTCATCCCGGGCGTACCACTCCAACGCGGTCTCGATCCCGAAGGCCTTCTCGTCCATACTCGCGTGCGCGTGCCCGCGTTCGGCCAGCAGCCCCGGCACGGTCAGCACGTCGAAATCGTCCGGGTCCACAGTGGACAGATCAGCCCAGTCCAGCGGGAAGGACACGGTCGCCCGCGGGGTGCCGCGCACCGACCAGGTGGAGGCGACCGTGCGGTCCCGCGCGGCCTGGTTGTAGTCCAGGAACACCCGTTCGCCGCGTTGTTCCTTCCACCAGGCCACGGTGGCCTGCTCCGGCTGGCGGCGCTCGACCTCGCGGCCCAGCGCGATCACCGCGTGCCGGACGTCGATGAAGTCCCATTCGGGGCGGATGCGGACCAGCACGTGGATGCCGCGGCCGCCGGAGGTCTTGGCGAAACCGGTCATGCCCGCTTCATCGAGCACCTCGCGCAGCACGCCCGCCACCCGGACCGCGTCCTGGAAGTCGGTGCCCGGCTGCGGGTCCAGGTCGATCCGCAGTTCGTCCGGGTGGTCCACGTCGGGCCGCCGGACCGGCCACGGGTGGAAGTCCAGGGTGCCCAGGTTGGCCGCCCAGACCAGCACCGCGGGCTCGGTCGGGCAGACCTGCTCGGCGGTGCGGCCGGACGGGAAGGTGATCCGCACCGGCTGCACCCACTCCGGCGCGCCCTTGGGCACCCGCTTGGCGTAGAAGGGCTCGCCGGCCACGCCGTCGGGGAACCGCTTCAGCGTGGTCGGGCGCTCCCCCAGCACGCGCATCAGCGGTCCGGCCACGGCCAGGTAGTACTCGACCACCTGGCGCTTGGTGATGCCGCGCTCCGGGAAGTACACCTTGTCCGGGCTGGACACCCGCACGGCACGCGGTCCCACCGGGCCGTCCACGGTCAGCTCAAGTGCTTCACCCCTGCTCACGGGCTGGGACGCTACCGGCCCCGGCCCCCGCGCGCAGCAGACCGAAGGTCATCGCGTGCAACAGCCCCAGGCTGGAGGGCGCACAGCTCACCAGATCGCGGCCCAGCACGTCCCGCAGGTGTTCATGACGGACCCACACCGCTGGGCCCTCATCGGGGCTCTCCGGCCCGCCCAGCCACTGTCCTACCCCGGCGTGCACGAAGTGGAACAGCTGGTCGCTGTTGCCGTTGGAGACGCACCTGGTCAGGAACAGCCGGGGGCGCACCGCGGCCCAGCCGGTCTCCTCGGCGGTCTCCCGGACCGCGGCGGCCACCGGGTCCTCGCCGGGGTCGATGCCACCTGCCGGGAGTTCCAGGCCGGTGGTCTCGGTGATGAACCGGTGCCGGTGCAGCATCAGCACCCCACGCTCGGGGTGCTCCAGCACCACGGCCACCGCGTCGGCGGTGCGGACCACGTGGTGCTCATAGGACGGCGCGGTGGGCGGGCGCACCGCGATCAGGTCCAGGCTGACCCAGTCACTGCGGTACAGGCTGCGCTGACCTGCGGATTCCCAGCGGGGCGCGCTCGGCAGCCCGGCCAGGCCGAGTGCGGGATCATAATGCGGCGTGGTGTCGGTGTCTGCCCTGTTCACAGCTCCGCACGCTACCGTTGCGGGTATGCGCGCAGCAGCACCGGACGACGAGCCGCAGGGCCCGCCAGGGCGGTTCGGTGAGGACCTGGTGGGGCTGGACCCCCACGATCCCGAGGCACGGGCCTTCGCCCAGCACCTCGACCGGATCGAGCACGCGCCCAAGCCCTACACCGTGGAGGGCTACCTGGCCGGGGTCAGCGAGTTCGCCGATTCGGCCAACCGGGTCGGCGGCGGCCGCAGGCTCACCGCGGTGGTGCTGGCCGGGCTGATCGTGCTCGGCCTGATCCTGACCTTCACCGGCGCGCTGAACACCATCCTGCTGTTCCTGTTCTGAAAGATCCGCCACGGGCACCCCCGGGCGCGGCGTATTAGCGTGGTGGCATGGATCAGGGTCCGAAGGTCGTCAAGACCGAGCAGGAGTGGCGGGAGCAGCTCACTCCCGAGGAGTACCGGGTGCTGCGCCAGGCGGGCACCGAGCGGGCGTGGACCGGCGAGTACACCGACACCAAGACCGCGGGCGTCTACGAATGCCGGGCGTGCGGGGCCGAACTGTTCCGCAGCGACACCAAGTTCGAGTCGCACTGCGGCTGGCCGTCCTTCTTCACCCCGCTGGCCGGGGAGGCCGTCGTGCTGCGCGAGGACCGCGGCATGGGCGCGGTGCGCACCGAGGTGCTGTGCGCGACCTGCCACAGCCACCTGGGGCACGTCTTCGAGGGCGAGGGCTTCCCGACGCCGACCGACCAGCGCTACTGCATCAACAGCGTCAGTCTGCGCCTGGTCGCCGCACCGGAGTCCGAGGAAAGCTGATCGGCCGCTCGGCGTAGTTGTGTAACGGCCGGATTTCGTTGTGGTTGAGCGAAATCCGGCCAAGCTCAAGCCTTCCCTAAGTTCTGCCCAATCCTGTATCAAATACTCTTGTCCCAGTGTGACCCAGACCGCACCATGAGGCTTCCTTGCTGGTGAGAGGGGGTCACGATGGACAATCCATGGGGACTGACCGGCCCGGAGTTCTTGCAGTTGTACGCCGTCGGACTGGCGGTGGCGCTGGTGCTGGCGGGGTGGATCCGGATCGCGGGGAGGCGACCGGACGCCCACGCCACCACCCAGGTCGGCGAGTTGACCACGGTCGAACTCGCGTACCTGGTCGGGGGCTCGTCCCGGGCGGTGGAGACCGTGGTCGCGGGACTGCTGGAACGGGAGGCGCTGCGGGCCGCCAGGGGCGGTTTTGTCAGCGGCACCGGTCCGCTGCTGCTCAAGGACCCGGTGGCACGGCAGGTGCGGGAGTACACCGGGGACACCGGTCGCGGGACCCTACGGTTGCTGGTGCACCGGGTCGCGGAGAGCCAGGCGGTCACCGATGTGGGCGCCCGGCTGGTCGACCGCGGGCTGCTGGTGCCGCCGGATCGGTTGCCCGGCATGGGTTTCCGCTCGGCGCTGCCACTGATCGCGCTCGGCGCGCTCGGCGTGGTGCGGGCTATCGACGGCGCCAGCCGGGACTTCCCGGTCGGCTACCTGATGCTGTTGCTGGTGCTGACCGGTGTGCTGGCCGCCTTCGCCGCCTGGCTGCCGGTGGCCTGGCGCACCCAGGCCGGGGACGCCGCGGTCGAGCGAGCACTGAAGTCCACTTCGGACAGTGCGGCCGAACACGTTGCCAGGGACGGCATCGCGGCCTACCCGGAGGCCGGCGTGCGTTCGGCGCTGCTGGGACATTCCGCCCAGGGACCGGCCCGGCAGCCGGAACCGAGGACCAGGGGCGGCCGCCGCTTGCGCGGCACCAACGACACCGGTTACCTCGCCGGGGGCTATATCGGCTTCTACGGCGGCAATAGCGGTGCGGGTGACGGCGGCGGGGGCGGCGGGGGCGGGGGCTGTGGTGGGGGCGGGGGTGGTTGCGGCGGCGGTGGCGGCGGCTGACGCGCTACCGTCGCCCCAACCAAGAGCGACGCGAGGTGGGGGTATGACCGAGACCTGGGGCCTGACCGGCCCGCAGTTCCTGCTCCTGTACGGGGCGGGGCTGCTCGTCTCGATCGTGGTGGCCGTCTGGGCCCGCCGGTCCGTCCGGCGGGCCGAGGCGGCCCCGGGAGCGGGGCGGCTCAGCGCCGACGATGTGGCCTATCTGGCAGGCGGTGGGGACCAGGTGGTCTTCACCGCGGTGGCCAGGATGCTGGCGGCGGGCAGCCTGCGCGCCTCCAGGGGCAGCTGGCTCAGCGTCACCGGCCTGGCCGCCCAGCACCCGCTGGACCGGGTGATCCTGGCCGGGCTGAACGCCCGCACCTCACCGGCGGCCACCCTGGGCAGCCTGCGCGCGAAGTACACGGGCCACCCGCTGGTCGGTCAGGTCCGCAACCGGCTGGAAACGCTGGGCCTGGTGGTGCCCCGGCGGCGGCAGGCGCTGGCCCGCCTGCGCGGCGGGGCGGCCTTCGGGTTGCTGGTGCTGATCGGGGTGGCCCGGGTGGTCGACGGGGTCGGCAACGGCAGGCCCATCGGCTACCTGGCCGGGTTGCTGGGGCTGACCGCGCCGGTGGCCCTGGTGCTGCTGATCACCAAGATGAACCGGCTCACCCTCGCGGGCGAGCAGACGCTGAACCACTTCCGCACCAACGTCTTCCGCAAACCCGCGGCGGACGATCACGACCAACTGGCACTGATCGGCGGCGCGGCCATGCTGGTCGCGCTCGGCGGGCTCGCCGCGTTCCCGGACGAGACCGTCAGCCGGGTGCTGGCGCTGCCGTCTTCCGGCGGCGGCTCCAGCGGCGGCAGTTCCTGTTCCGGCAGCAGCTCTTCCAGTTCCAGCAGCTCCTCCTGTTCCTCCTCCTCCAGCGACAGCGGCGGGGGCGGCGGCGGAGGCGGCTGCGGGGGCTGATCCTGTTAGCTCACCACGGCACCCTGGGGGTGGCGACATGCACGACACCTGGGGCCTCACCGGCCCGGAGTTCATCGGTCTCTACGTACTGGCGCTGATCATCACCGTCGCGGTGGCGATCCGCCGCCGCCTGGCCGCCCGCAAGCTCCCGCCCGGTCACCCGACCGCGCCAGCGCTGAGCGCGGACGAGGCGGCCTACCTCGCGGGCGGCACCCGCAGGCTGGTGGAGACGGCGCTGGCCCGGCTGGTCGCCGGCGACGCGCTGCGGGTCAGCCGCGGCAACCCGCCCGCGGCCACCGGCAAACCCGCAGAGTCCACAATGGACGATCGGGTGCTGACCGCGGTGCGGGACCGCAAGACCAGGGTCGGCGTCGAGGACGCCACCCAGCAGCTCGACCGGTCCCCGGAGCTGCGTGAGTTGCGGCAGCGGTTGCTCTGGGCACACCTGCTGGTGAGCCCGGAACGCTCCCGCGCGTGCCGGATGGCCGCGGCCACGGTGTTCCTGCCGATCGCGCTGATCGGCGCGCTGCGTCTGTCCGACGGGGCCAGCAACGGCAAACCGATCGCGATCCTGATCCTCCTGCTGGCCGTGACCACCGCCCTGGCCCTGATCATCACGCTCGTCCCTGGCCCGAGGGCCACCACGCTGGGGCAGCGCGCGCTGAACAGCGCCCGCGCCGACGCCCACCGCCGCAGGCTGGCCGGTGTCACGGCAGGCGGCTTCGTGGCAGGCGATGTGGTGCTCCTGGTGGCACTGAGCGGAATGAGCGGCCACCCGGACTCGGCCGTAGCCTCGGGCCTGGCCACCGACGGCGGCGGTGCGGGCGGTGGTGGCAGCGGCTGCTCCGGTGGCGGCGGCGGTTGCAGTGGCGGCGGTGGGGGCGGCGGCGGAGGTTGCGGCGGATGAGTGGCATCCCGCGGCTGGGCGTCGGCATCGGCTGGCGCCCGGAGATCGACCTGACCGTGGAACGCCTGCCCCAGGTGGACTTCGTGGAGGTGGTGGCCGAGAACCTGCCCGGCGCCACCCTCCCGGAGTCCCTGGAAATCCTGCGCGCCAGGGGAATCCCGGTCCTCCCGCACGCGGTCACGCTGTCCCTGGGCGGCGCGGACCCGGTTGTCCCGGACCGGGTCCGCCACCTGGCCGAGGTAGCCGAACGCCTGGGCGCCCCGCTGGTCAGCGACCACGTGGCCTTCGTCCGCGCGGGCGGCCTGGAAGCCGGCCACCTGATGCCCGTCCCCCGCACCCGGGACGCCCTCAACGTCCTGTGCGCCAACGTCAAAGCCGCCCAGCAGGACCTCCCGGTCCCCCTGGCCCTGGAGAACGTCGCGGCCCTGATCGAGTGGCCCGGCAACGAGTTCACCGAAGCCCAGTTCCTCACCGAACTGGCCGGCCGGACCGGCTGCCACCTCCTCATCGACGTGGCCAACCTCCATGCCAACAACCTCAACCTGGGCACCAGCCCCGAGGAATTCCTCAGCACCCTCCCGCTGGAACGCCTGGCCTACGTGCACGTCGCCGGCGGCACCACCGAACACGGCCTCTACCACGACACCCACGCCCACGCCGTCCCCCAGGAAGTCCTGGACCTACTGGCCGACCTGTGCGCCCGGGTAACCCCACCCGGCGTCCTGCTCGAACGCGACGACGCCTACCCGCCGGACGCCGAACTGGCCGCGGAACTCGCCGCCATCCGCGCCGTGGTCGAGGCCCCCAGATGACCACCCCCGACCGCACCCGCCTGGCCAAAGCCCAAGCCGAACTCCTGCAAGCCCTCCTGGCCAACGGCCCGGCCCCCGCAGGCTTCGACCCAGCCCGCCTACAAGCCCAAACCCTCGCCCTACGCGCGAAACGCCGCCGGGTGACCGCCGCCCTCCGCCCAGACCTCCCCGAACGCCTGGGCCCCCGCTTCCGCCCCCTGTTCGACGAGTACGCCACCACCCACCCCCGCCACGAAGGCACCGGCGCCCGAGCAGACGCCAACACCTTCGCCACCTGGCTAACCCAATCCGGCCACCTCCCCAAACCCCGCCGCCGCTGGTGGCCCCGCCGCCCCACAACAGCCAACACGACGTACAAGAACGGCCAACACGCCGACAAAGCCTGAAACCCCACCGGCGTGTTGGCCGTTGTGGACGGCGTGTTGGCCGTTGTGGGCGCGCCAGGCGGCGACCGTCGGGAGCAGGCGGGCGAAGCCCGAAGCATGGCGGCCGGGCGGTTCCAAGCCCCCGCGCCCGGGCGAAGCCCGAACAGGCAGCCGGGCTGGCTTTTCACACTTCCCCCGAGCGGTTCCCCATCCTCGTCAGCCTGGAGAGGACACACCGCATCCCGGGCAAGCGGCCCGCAACACAAACCGCCGCCAAGCCAACCCAACGCAACCGGCCGCTTGCCCGGGATGTGGTTTGGTATCGGAGGGCTGACGAGGATGGGGAACCGCACACGAGCACTGCTCTTCGCTCTTCAGCTCTTCCCCCTATCCTTTGATTCCTGCCCGTCCGCTGGTGTTTTAACCCG